>CAYQDX010000391.1:0-3624 GCA_964416345.1 uncultured Ectothiorhodospiraceae bacterium | reverse complement strand
AACGACCGACTGTAAGAGTAGCTCAGATCCCAGATCTCCCCGCTCCAGGAGAAACTCACGTTGTGCAAATAGTTCTTCTGGTCTGGAATCTGGCTGGCCGGGTCGTCGAAGCCAATGGGTAGATTGATCCCGTACTGATGGTTTCGCTGGTAGGCATAGCTCGCACTGGCGGGCCACCAGGGGCTGGGCGTCTCGTTCCCGGACACGAGCTGTGCGATCGGCGCCGCAACATTGAGCATGGTGTCTCGAGTGCGGGTCGTGAGCACCGAGGGGGCGTCGTCGAGATTGTCTCGTGCGACGGAATGCTGGAGCTGCACGCTGCTCACCCCGAGCTGGCCGTCCAGCACGAGCGTGTTGATTTCCTGATCGGCATTTACCGCGGCACCGATGCTGCGATAGAGGGGATCCACCCGCTGGTGGCGGACCGTCATGCGCAGACCGGCGGGCATGCCTTCCGTCAGGGCGTAGTCCTGCAGCAGCTGGTAGCCCAGCTCGAGGTGGCGGGCGTTGTCAGTGGTTTCTTGCACCGGCACGATTTCCTCGCCTTGGGCGAGCAGGGGATCCGACGGATTGCGGAAGGTGCTGCGGGCGAGCTCGGCCGAGCCGGTCAGTCGGCCCGAAGCGCTGGCGCCGAGCACCCGCAGTCCCAGGCCGTGGCTGCGCTCGGCATCGGGCACTTCACCACTATTGAAGTCCAGCTGATTGCGCACCGTGGCGCTCATATAGGCGGCCTCGACCCGCAGTCCACCGGGCCGGTCGCCAATCAGCTCGGCGCCCACGCCGCCGGCGACGATATGATGATCGTTCTCCTGGAGTCCCAGGAGATTGTCGAAACCGACAATCTGGGTCCCGTTCTGAGCCGTGAACGACGCGTCCACCCGGTCCCCCAGCTTGCGCGTATAGACCACGCCCCGGTTGGCAACCCCATTGATGAGCAGCTCGTGGCTGCCGTAGCTCACATGGCCTACCGCCGCCTGATTGGGGCCGGATTCCAGCTCTACCAGATAGTCGCTTAGGTCGACCTTGGGAGCAGCACCACCCTTCTCGGCGAAGCGCAAAGCCTCGGCTCGGTTGGACGTGCCCACGATGTTTGCCGAGCCGCGCACCGTGAGTCCAGGGCGCTGGTGCTCGGTGGTGACGCCGCCCTGCAAGGCGGCGTCGTGAAACTCCGGCCGGTCTGAGTGAACGGCATCGCCGCTCACATGCTCCTGGAACTGCGACTTTTCGGTCAGCTCCAGGCGCGGCGTCACCTCGGCTTTCTGAAAACCGCCCGGGGTGAGGACCTTCAGCGGGATGCGCGCGATTTCTTGCCACTGGCCGTCCGTGCCCACGAGGTACACGGCAATCTCCTTCTCGCCGCTGGGCAGGGGCACCACACGCCCGTCATAGGTGAGCCGCCCCGGCGCGGTGGGGCGAAACAGCACCGTAGAATCCACCTCGCCCACCAGAAACGCCAGTCGGCCCTCGGCAGGTCCGGGGGGTTGATCGACCCTGAGCGTAACGCTGTCCTGGGGCTTCAGCCAGCGCTCCGCGTCTAGTCCCTCGGCCTGTACCGTGACCTCTCCATGCGCCGCCCCCATTCCCATGGTTAGCCAGCCCCCACCGAGGAGGGCCCACACCGCGGGGGCAAAGGTCTTGACGTTCTTGGTGGACATTGCGACTCCCCGGAATGGCTAAGAGCGGCCGTGACCGGCTCATGGTCCAGTCGAAATACTCGGCCTTTGAGCGCGCCCCCCGCCAGTGTACGTTATTGTTGGGTCGTTCGGTCTTGCCGTGCTCATTTTCTAACCCGGCATAGACGGGTATGTCAACTGCGATTCGGGCAAGGGAATGGGCGCGTGGGCTGCAGCCCAGGCAGATCCTCGCACCGCGACCTGATTCTCGGGGCGCGCGGCAGGGTGACGCCCCACCCCACCCCGGACGACAGCATGCCATTCGGCACTGCCACTGCGGCCAAGTCGAGCAGGTTGACGAAATTGGTGTATTGGCCGAGCCGAGCATTGGTCACTACCGGCTCGGCGCGGGTCTGCTCCAGCGTATAGGCACCGGCGATAGTGGGCAGCAGCAGGCAGTCCACCTTGGCCAGTACCCCGGCGACTTGCCGGCGCAGGGTCTTGAGGCGATGGAAGGCCCGATAGACATCCACTGCCTCCACGCCCGTGGCGGGCGCCATCGCTGCGCGCGCGTCGCCGTCCGAGGCCTCAGGGTGGCGCCTCAGGATGTCCGCCACGACAAGGTAGCGCTCACGAACCAGGGGCCGTGATAGAGCCGCTCGGCAGTCTCGCGGAAAGATGCAAGGTCGATGGCCCAGGAGCTCCTGGCAGATTCGGTGGTGCTCCTCGCAAGTCTTGTCGATGCGCTCGGGCCGGCCTCCGTCCTGGAACAGTAATTGTCCGGTCGCTCAGGCGTCATCCTGATGCCATAGCGTATGACCCGCGAATCGCCGCGAGGTCGCTACGTGCTGAACATCGAACAGGCGCTCAGCGCCCGCTACCCGGGGTTCTTTCAGGGCAAGCCGGGCTTCGTCACCCGCCCGTTGCTGTCCTTTCTGCGCATCCTGTTCCACGGGCGGGAGATTAACCGCTTTCTCGAAGAGCACAAAGGTGTCGAGGGGCTCGACTTCCTGGAAAAGGTGCTGGAGCACTTCGATTTCAGCTATTCGGTATCCAACACCGGCCGCGAGAACATCCCCGCCACCGGTCGGGTGGTGATCATTGCTAACCATCCCCTGGGCGCACTGGATGCCCTGGCGCTGATCAAGCTGGTGAGCGAAGTGCGCCCGAACGTGAAAGTGGTGGCCAACGATCTGCTGCTGCACCTGCGCCCCATGCGTGGGTTGTTCCTGGCGGTGGACAATCTGGGCAGACGCACCTCGCCGGAGTCGGTCAAGTGCATCCTGCGGGCGCTGCACGACGAGCAGGCCGTGATCCTGTTCCCGGCAGGCGAGGTCTCCCGGGCGCGGCCCAACGGCATCCGCGACGGGCGCTGGCAGAGTGGATTCCTGCGCATCGCCAGACGCGCCAACGCCCCGCTGCTGCCCGTGTTCATCGATGGCCGCAATTCTCCGTTGTTTTACGGCATCTCCGCGATCTACAAGCCTCTGGCGGCACCGCTGCTGGTGCAGGAGATGTTCAACCAGCACTCGAAGACCATCGGCATACGCATCGGCGCGCTGATACCTATCGCGAACATCACCAGCGCCGGGATGCCACCCAAGACCCAGGTGAAGCTGGTCAAGCGCCACCTGTACAAGGTCGGCAAGAACAAGCGCGGCGTGTTCGCCACGGAAAAGGCGATCGCCCATCCCGAGGCGCGCCAGGCACTCAATGCTGAGCTGGCAGTGGCCCAGCGCCTGGGCATGACCCACGACGGCAAGGCGATCTTTCTCTTCGATCCCAGCCCGGACTGCGCGGTGATGAAGGAGGTCGGCCGGCTGCGGGAGGTCTCCTTTCGCAAGGTGGGGGAGGGGACCGGCAAGCGCAGGGATCTGGACGGCTACGATCGCTACTACCGGCATCTGGCGCTGTGGGACGATCAGTCCCTGCAGATCGTCGGCTCCTATCGTATCGGCGAGAGCGCCTCGATTACCGCCGAGCTGGGCGAGCAGGGGCTTTACACCCGCAG
>CAYQDX010000390.1:0-3639 GCA_964416345.1 uncultured Ectothiorhodospiraceae bacterium | reverse complement strand
CATAGCCGGTCGAGCCCATGGGCGTCCCGCGGGTAATGAGCCAGGGCAGGTAACCGGCAACGGTCCCGGGTGCAAGCAGCGCAAACAGCAAACTTTTGCCGAGCAAGAGCACGCTCGCCCGGTGGGAGTATCGTTCTTGATCCAGGGCCATCAGTGGGTCACGACGCCGTCAGCTGGACCCGCTCTCAGCCTGCAGGCCTCGGCGGAAGGTCGATCGGCGGCGCCAGCGCGTGCTGCACTGCAACAGCCCCAATACGGCATAACAGTAACCTGAATTGCGTAGATGTGCTGTGCTGCAGCAATGTTGCATTAGCGCCTCCGGCATACCCTACACGTCTTGGGCCCCGCTTACGAGTCGGCTGGCGGGCACCCGGGCAATCCTAGGGCCTGCTTCTCTAGCCCCACTGTATGAGGTTCCCATGAGCGCGATTCCAAGGGTCTGGAGCCGGTGGGCGATCGTGGTCGGGGCCGTGATGATCCAGCTGGCCCTCGGTGCCATGTACGGCTGGTCCGTATTCACCAAGCTGTTGACCGAGACCGCCTCGGTGCGGCGGATTTTCAACCCCATCGGCGACCCGGTCCAGCCGCCGCCGATCACCCCGGCGCGCGGGCCACCGATGTGGGACGACGGACTTATGCATGCCGTGCCCGACTGGGACGCGCTGGCGCAGCCAGAGCCCGAGTACGTCTTTGACCAGCAGGTGCAGTGGCAGCCCTCCGCCGGCAGGCGGCGCCCAAGCCCCTGCACGCCCACCGCTCTTGACCCCACGACGAAGCGCCGCCACACGCCCCTCGATCATCGCGACGAAGGTGCGCTCGCCACTGCACCGCCTCGACCCGGCGCGCACGCCCTTGCTTGCATGCTCTGTCGGCGATAGCGTCTCGCCCAATCCACTTCTCCTGCGGTTGGATTTCCGACTCCCTGACTGAGCCTCCCACCGGGAAATTCAAACGGTAGCGTATGTCGCGAAAGCGCCGCAATACCTAAGCCGTCGATGACCGCGTGTTTGAGCGTTTCATTGCTGCCGAGCTCCATGCGCACTTTCATTTTCAGGCCATGCTCAGCAAGCAGACGCTCCGCTGTCATGTGTGTACTTGGGCCGGGCTCGCGTGCGAGCTTTGGTTGTTCCACTAGCCGTTCAAGAGGAATTGCATTCTGCCCTGCGAGTGGATGGTCAATCGACGCAACCATCACCAGCGGATTTTCCAAGAATGCCTCGGCAATGGTGGGAACTGCGTCTGGGGGCTGGCCAAAGATATATAGGTCGTCCTCGTTCTCTGACATGCGCTGAAAACACGCTCACGGTTTGACACCTTTGGCGAAACATCCACCCCGGGATACCGCTGACAGAATTTTCCGAGCATCAGGGGAACTAAATATTTTGCGGTGGTAACCATAGCCAGTCGCAGTTTGCCCTGCTTCAAACTCCTCATGTCGGCGATAGTCATTTCGAAACAGGAAAAGCGCTCAAAGATCTCGCAGGAGAATTTGTACAGAGAACGCCCGGCGTCGGTGCGATACGGCTTCTTGCCGAACTGTTTGAAAAACGGTAGGCCCACCGCGCCGGTCAGCTTCCTGATCGGCATCGACACTTTAGGTGGAGTCAAGAAAAGCTCCTCGGCGGCGCGGGTGAAGCTGCCGTGACGCACAATCGCGTCAACAACCTCAAGTTGACGCAAGGTGGTGTGGCGTATCGCGCATAGCCTCGCGAGTCAACCATATATTATAATCTATCTATAGTATAGATAGATTCGATTTACATCTATGGACATAAATCCTTAAGATGCATCTTGGGTAATCCCAGGATCGTGGCCCACGAGCATTTTGGATAAGTGCAGCGTTGGACCAGGCGCTATGCTCTTCAGGCTCGGTTGTCCCAAGCCTGCCCGCTAGGAGGAAAAATGCCGCTGGTTGACATGAAAGACATGCTTCTTCACGCCCACCGCAACCGCTATGCGGTCGGGGCGTTTGATCTCGTGAGCCTGGATTTTCTGGAAGCAATCATGCGCGGGTGCGAAAGAACACGCGCACCAGTCATCCTGTCCTTGGCCGAGTCGCACTTCGAGCATTTCGACTTCGACCTAGCGATGGCCGCCGTAGAGCGTGCGGCTCGGCGCGCAGAAGTGCCGGTGGCTATTCACCTAGACCACGGAGCATCCTTCGAGTCGGCGGTGCGGGCCGTCAACCGCGGTTGCAATGGCGTAATGGTGGATGCCTCACACGCGGCCTTTGCGCGCAACGTGGGGCTCACCCGGCGAGTCGTGGAGATGGCTCACGACTGCGGGGTCACGGTGGAGGGTGAGCTCGGTTACGTCGCCGGCGTGGAGGGCGAGGATGCCGAGAAGCACCCAGGCAAGGTCATCTATACGTCGGTCGAGGAGGCGGGTGCCTATGTCAAGCAGACGGGGGTGGATTGTCTGGCGGTGTCCATTGGCACGATCCACGGGCGTATGCGCGGGCAGCCCGAGCTCGACTTCGACCGGCTTGCACAGATCAACGAATCGCTGCGCATTCCCCTCGTGATCCATGGCGGCACCGGTTTGCACGATGAGCAATACCGCCGGCTGATCGAGAACGGGGTTACGAAGGTCAATTACTTCACGGCGCTGTCCGATTCCGCGGCAGGGGCGATTCTGGCTGTGGCGGCGCGCGATGCGCGTGCCGGCTATACCGGCCTACTCAAGGACGTACGCAGCGCCATCCAGGCTGAGGTCGAGCGCATGAACCATCTGTTCGGCTCCGCCGGACATGCCGAGGAGGTTCTCGCGGTGGCTCGCCCCTGGCGTACGGTCGAGCATCTCATCGTGTACAACACCACCGGGGTGAGCGAGGCCAGGGTGGATGCCATGATGACACGGGGGCGCGAGGTGCTTTCTAGGATCCCGGGTGTGAGACGCGTGGCCACTGGCCGTGCCGTTACGGAAGACGTCCGGTATCGCTGTTGCTGGATGATCGAATTTGCGAACGAAAAAGTCATCGACAGCTATCGCGACGACCCTGATCACGTCGCCTTTGCAGATGAGCTCTTCCGGCCCATCGCCCCGGACCGCCTGAGCATCGACTACGAGCTCATCGAGCGAGGTTAGAGGCCCAGCTCACGCCACCGACGTGGAGGTCGCCAGCGGCGGGGCGTTTATTGCCCCTGGAGGTCGGGTCACAGTTCCCCCAGCGGGCCTCACCGAGGCGGTTTATAGAGAGTTTTGTCAGCAGGAAAACGATAATGGATGCTATAGCACGGCTCGTCGAGGGGTACCGCCGGTTTCGTGGCGGGTATTACGTCGCCCACCACGAGGAGCTGAACGCGCTCGCTCACCAAGGCCAGTCGCCGGAAGTCTGTATCGTCTCCTGCAGCGATTCGCGGGTGGACCCAAGTCTTATTCTGGATTGTCAGCCGGGCGAGCTGTTTGTGATCCGAAACGTGGCCAACCTGGTGCCGCCCTGCGAGACGGAGGGGCTCTATCACGGCACCAGCGCGGCACTCGAATTCGCCGTCTGCGCGCTCCAAGTGTCGCACATCATCGTGCTTGGCCATAGGCATTGCGGCGGCATACAGGCGCTACTGGCTGGAGAGACTACCTACCGTCCTCGAGTCGGCTTCGTCTCCGCCTGGATGCGCATCGCACATACGGCCCGCGCAA
>CAYQDX010000389.1:0-3677 GCA_964416345.1 uncultured Ectothiorhodospiraceae bacterium | reverse complement strand
CAAGGGGGGGCTTGCGCCCTTCGAGAAGAGGCTCATCGCCGGCATGCGGGCACGCGGCTACGACGAGCAGTTCGCCCGCCAGATCTACCGCCAGATCCAGGGCTTCGGCGAGTACGGCTTCCCGGAATCCCACGCCGCCAGCTTCGCCCTGCTGGTCTATGTCTCGGCCTGGCTGAAGTGTCACGAGCCGGCGGCCTTCACCTGCGCCCTGCTGAACAGCCAGCCCATGGGCTTCTACGCCCCCTCCCAGCTGGTACAGGACGCCCGCCACCACGGCATCGAGGTGCGCTCCGTGGATGTGCGTCACAGCCGGTGGGACTGCACCCTGGAGCCCGGCAGCAGTGGAGCGCCCGCCCTGCGGCTGGGCTTGCGCATGGTCAAGGGCCTGTCCCGCCCCGGGGCCGAGCGCCTGGTCGCGGCGCGGGAGGCGGGCCCTTACGCCGACGCCCAAGATTTGGCATGCCGGGCGGCACTCAACCAACGGGATCTGGAGTGCCTGGCCGCCGCCGGCGCCCTGGCGGCCCTCGCCGGCAACCGCCATCAGGCCCGCTGGCAAATCCAGAGCATCGAGGCGCTCCCGCCCCTGCTCGCCCGGACCGACATCCCGGAGGCCACGCCGCTGCTGCGCCCGCCCACCGAGGGCGAGGATCTGGTGGCGGACTATGCCAGTCTGGGCCTGACCCTGGGCCGCCACCCCATGGCCCTGCTGCGGGAGCAACTGCGAGCCCTGGGGGTGCAGCGGGCAGCCGAGCTGCTGAGTCTGCCCCACGGCCGGCCAGTCCACACCGCCGGCATCGTCATCACCCGCCAGCGGCCGGGCACCGCCAGCGGGGTGATCTTCGTCACCCTGGAGGACGAGACCGGCACGGTCAACGTCATCGTCTGGCAGGACCTGGCGCAACACCAGCGTAGGGCGCTGCTAGGCGCCCGGCTGCTGGGCGTGCACGGGGTGCTGGAGCGCGACGGCGAGGTGGCCCACCTCATCGCCAGGCGTCTGGAGGATCACACCCGCCTGCTGGGTCGACTGCCGACCCGGTCGCGGGATTTTCATTGAGGCGCTGCGCCGCGTGCCTCGGCACGCCTTTGGCTCAACGACTTGAGCTCCACTTCCACAGACCGCTTGGGCGCCCGCACGGCAGGCGCACACCATCCGTGATGGCGGGCATCGTCGGGGGGCGGTGTGGGCATTCGTCAGCGTCTTGCGATGCCCCTATAATCGCCCCCCAATTGTGGGTCCAGTGCCGACCCGACCGTATCCCAGGAGCCGAAGATGCCGTATTTTCTCTACAAGCTCTACAGCGACAAGAAGCTGGAGCCGATCGCGAGCTACCCCAAGTTCGCCGAGGCCAAGCAGCACGTCCGGGACCTGCGCCAACAGCTCTCCGGCAACGAGACCTATGCGGTGAAGATGATCTTCGCCAAGAGTGATGCCGAGGCCGAGAAGCTGTTGACCACCGAGCGCGAATACCGTCCTGAAGGCGAGTGGTAGAGGCTCCGACCGCTCCGATGGATGAAGACGAGTACCGTGACACCTACCACAGCGTCAACGACCTGCCCTGCGTGTTCGAGAAGGCGGCCCTCGGTCGCCGCTGTGGCTGCGCACTGCTGCGCAAGCTGCTGATCGCCGAGCGCGAGGCGGCCTCCTGCGGCTCTGCGGCAGCCCACGACGACTGCCAATCCCTACTGCAGCGCATGCGTGAGAGCGCCCGGTTCGCCCTACGCCAGACGGATGTGCCCGGCCGCCTGCCCCACGGCAAGGAGATGAAGGTGCAGGCCGGGGGACTGCTGGGCCTGCAGCAGCTGCTGTCCGGCGGCACGACGCCATACCCGGTCGTCCCGGACGTCCGCGCCCTGGTCCAGCAGGCTCTGGCCATCTACGGCGACTGGAGCGCCCTGCCCTACCAGGAGATAGTGAAGGCCATCATGCACTTCGAGGGACGCCGGCCGCGGTCGCGGCGCTGATCCAGCGGCCGGTCGCCGAGAGGGCTCGCCTTCCGAAGGAGGATTCCCACCTCTTGGTGGAGACCAGCCCCTTGGCCGAATCTTCGCCGGCCAAGCCTCGCGAAGACGGCGCCTGCGCTCAGCAACGCCCTATGGGCAGCGTCCCACATCATTCACTGCCCACCGGCAGGCGGCCGCCCCTCTGCCCGGCGGCTCACTGCTTGGGCTTGTCGCCCTCGTCGTTCTGGTGACGGCCGCGTCGCTTCCCGCTCTTCTTGGATCCACCGTTCTCGGAGTCGCCGTGGCGCAGCCAGGACACCCAGTCCAGCACGGTCTTGCGCTTATCCTCCTCCAGCATACGACGGATGCGGTCGCGCTCCTCATCGGACATCTGTAGTGAGATGAGGGCATCGTCCCGGCGCAGGACGAAGCGTGCAAAGCGGTCCAGCAGCACCTCGTCTATCTGCTCGGGCTTGAAGCTGAGCCGATCCAGACCCAGGCGGTCCACGTTGCGCATGGTCAGCACGATGGCACCGGCGGCGAAATCCACCTCGAACGCGCATACCACGGGCACCCTTCCCTCGAACACGAAGCGAGCTCCCCGCCCTGCGGCGGTGGGATTGGCGTAGAAGGGCAGCCGATTGCGCCAGAAGTAGCTCTTCAGGCGCTCCAGCTCCTCCCGGCTGGAAGTCTCGCGCTCCAGGCTTTGATCCTGCGTGCACTCGAAGGCCAGGGAGACGCGCTTGAGGTTGCCGCCACCCTCGGTGGTGAGCTTGTAGGGACCCTGGCAGAAGCCGTCGAGCCGGCCCAAACCGTCCAGCTCATAGGACACGTGCACATCCGGGCGCAAGTAGTTTACGTGCTGGACCAGCTCAAACAGATAGGCGTAGATGGCACGCATGCGCGGGCGCAGCTCGTTCTGATAGTAGGCGCTCTGCTCGGACTCGCGCTCGGCACGCTCCTGGTCTATGCTGCGGCGCCGGTCGGCCTGGTCGCGAAGCTCGTCGAGTATGCCCATCGCCATCCGCCTGTTGCACGGTCCGAGAGCCTTGGCGTCCGCTGTCGGTCGCCCATGCCGATACGCTACTGCTTGCCACGGCTGCTGCCAAGCCTGCCCCGAGCCGCGTTCATGATGGCGGTTGACCACCGGCCGCCCGTCTGCTTTGATGATTTGATGCCAACAAGATAGCGACTCCCTCTAAAGTCTTGCGCAAGCTTGCGCCGGCATCTCGGCGCGGAGCGGAGGCAGCGCCATGAAGCCCATTCCCGGCATGTTCAAGTATGACTACCACGGACTGGATGTGCCCGCGATTAAGCGCTCCCTGGCCAACCGACTGGTGTATTCGGTGGGCAAGGACCCCTTCACGGCCACCTTGCGGGACTGGTTCCATACCACCGCCTATGTGGTGCGCGACCGCCTCATCGAGCGCTGGATGGAGACCATGCGCAGCTACTACCACGTCGATGCCAAACGCATCTACTACCTCTCGCTGGAATTCCTCATCGGCCGCACCCTGCGCAACAGCCTCGCCAACCTGGATTTCTACGACGAGTGCCGGCAGGCCCTGGAGGAAGTGGGCCTGGCGCTGGAGGACATTCGCGCCGAGGAGTACGACGCCGCGCTCGGCAACGGCGGCCTGGGTCGACTGGCGGCCTGCTTTCTGGATTCCATGGCCACCCTGCGCCTGCCCGGCTACGGCTACGGCATACGCTACGACTACGGCATGTTCACCCAG
>CAYQDX010000388.1:0-3680 GCA_964416345.1 uncultured Ectothiorhodospiraceae bacterium | reverse complement strand
CGGCTGACGGTCCGCAGGCCCCGTGTCACCAACTCGGCTGTTTCAAGCTCCCATAGATGGCGTCGGGCACGGCCGCGCGGAAGAACGCTTCCAGGTGCTCCCGAAGAGATCTTGGTGATGACATCCCCGTGCTTCTCGTGGCGGCCGATGAAGGCGTCTTCCAGTGCCTGGCGAAAAGGTACCACGCAGTTGACGTCTTGCTCATATTCTCGCGGGCCGTCCGCCCGGTCCACCAAGGACTTCTCCTTCGCGATGTGGCGCCACGCGCCGGGAGGTATCGACGATGAGAAGACAAACAGCTATCCGGGGCCTCGCGCTCCCCGTCCTGCTCGCCCTCGCCCTGGTGGGTTGCGGCGACGACGATAACGGGGTGGTGCTGCAACGCCAGTTCCTCGACGCGGCCGTGGAGGAGCAGATGGGTCCCCTGACCGTCGCCGCCTCGGTGCAGTCTGTGGAGGCGGGCTCCGGGGTCACGGTGCAGGAGCTGACGGCGGCCCTGGAGGCCGTCGTCGGTGCGGACACGGTGCCCGACCTGAACCAGAACGGCACCACCGGTGAAGACGTCAACGGTAACGGTGTGCCGGACGACCACGAGGTGTTGCCGGAGGCCTTCACCGCCTTCCTGGCCGGGCAGATGTCCATAGAGGAGCTCCAGCAATTGCTCGCCGTCGCGCCGGGTGTGTGGGCCAACGGCGGTACCTTTCAGTCCTGGGAGCCGCCGTCCAAGGTTGCCCCGCCCCCATTGGCCCGCGCTTGCCCTCCGGTTCGAGTCCCTCCCCCAGGTGTGCCTCCACCGGGGCGCCCATATGCACTTCGTCGCCTTCATCACTGAGGCGAACCTGGTGCAGAGAGACGCCCTTGCTTGCACCCTCCTTCGATGGTAACGTTTTCTTCCATCCACCCCTCGTGCGGTTGGATGTGCTATTCCTCTGCAAAGACACGCGTAGACGCTGGTGAAATGGGGCCGAAGTTCTATGCCACGGGTTCTTGCTCGACAGTGAGCCAAGGACCCGGGTCACCAAGCGCTCCGACCCGCTGGCGTCCTTGCTGCGACGCTCTTGGCGGAATGATCAAGAGGTCCGGTAGCATCGCAATAGCAAAGCGGCCGCGGCCAAGTGGGGTCGACTGCACCACGCTCCGTCACAGAATCGCAACCGCCTGATCGTCGAAGTCGAGGCCGCAGTGGCTCCACGTTCTGGCGCAGTCGAAACCCACTATCTGGTCCAAATGACGGGAGCGATTCTGCCACCACGAGTTGACGGCTCTGCCGTCCGCCGAGCTTCCGCTATGGTCGTCGTCGTATCATGATTCGACAAGTCCTATCCAGTGAGGAGCAAGAGCATGAGCATCGAAGTCAAAGGCAAGACCATTGAGACGGACGAAGAGGGATTTCTTCGCAATCTAGACGACTGGAACGAAGAGGTGTGCGAGGCGCTCATCAAACAACATGAGGCCGCCGGCCATACGCCCTTGAGCGAGACTGCACGTGGCCTGATCGACTACTTTCGGGAGTATTTTCAGGAGAACAAGGCACATCCGAGCATGCACAAGCTGCTGCTGACGCTGGGCAAGCATGAAGGTAAGAGTTTTCACGACCAGGAAGCCTATAAGGCCTATCTGTACAACATGTTCCCACATGGTCCAGTTCAAATACTGTGTAAACTTGCCGGCCTACCGAAGCCATCGGACGAGATGGAGACCTAATCCGGACGTTTCGTACATTGGTGCGATGAACACGCGGGGCCTTGGCCGCGCAAGGTTTTTTCGAAAGCGTTGCAGCCGAGACGCGCCGAACTGATAAAGACGCCGCCGTGCGGTGAATGGACAACAAAAGGCGCGCGCAATTTAGGGAATATCCGGGCCAACCACCCGTGTTCGCCCGGGCGTGTCAATACAATGGCAATCCTGCAATCAAGCCCCGGTGCGCCCGGGGCTTTTCTTGTTTGTTTACTGGGATTGCCATGCAGAGCGGCACATTGGACACCTGCACAACGCCGAGACGAATAGCAGCTGAGAGGATATTCGCTGCGTGTGGGACGTGGAGCCCATACGGGAGTACGAGCAACGGCACCGAATCGAGGAGATTCGAGTGAAATAGGTTCCCAACAATGGATACGCCTACCATTCGGCCCCCAGCGGACGCAAGAAGGGCCATAGTCGTCGATGCAAGACTTCTATGCGGGCTATGAAGGGGAGCCCGAATACCTCTTCTCGGTTGACGACAAGGTGGCACTCCGGTGCTGGGAGGGACACATCGCAGCGGTGTTCGATGACGTTCCTCCTGAGCGCGGTGCATGGGCCGGGCTGGCGGAGGGCTGGCATTTCGACGGTTGGGGCGACCAGCCCTGGCAGCCTCGCGATCTTCGGGCCTGCCTGACGCAGCTGCAAGCCATTGAGGAGATCCCAGAACGCTACCGGACGCTGGCGCATGAAGCCCTCTGTGCCAATAATGAGTGAGACACAGGTTTGTTGAAATGCAAGTACGATTGGAGGGCGAGGGAAATCACCAACTGAGGGACGCCGTTCGGGGAAGGCGGCGTAAACAGGAGATGTGCGTGGTTGGTCATCTGCACGTAGGCGTGCAGTTCACATCGGGTGGTCTTGAGGGAGGGCTTCTCTCAGCCATTCGCGTTAAGCGAGCTAGTCCTCGTCGGTGAAGAAGTCAGGCTTCGCGGTTGTGGCCTCGTTGCACTACGTGCAAGGGCATACCAGCAATATCGATTCGACGGCGGCGCAACATGCCTTAATGATAGCAGAGTAAGTGCCAAGAAACTCGAGCCCGGCCCGTTTTCTTTTCCAAATCCGTGCCGGCGACTCATTACCACCAATTCCTCGATTTTCCAATGACGGCCAGACAGTTGGCTATTGCCAACAAAGCAGCCATGCATATAAGCCAAATCAGGTACCGGGGGGGAGTCCACTTTTCTTTCCAATCCTCTCCTTGGTCTTTGCGGTATACGGCACGTTCTGCGGGCTCATGGAGACGAAGTCTTTTCTGCACGCGGACAACGTTCCTGCCAGCGCCCATCATCGATACAAAGGCCTGGTAGGCCAGAACGACGTAGAAAAACGCAAGAGCAGCGATTGCGACCACTACGGCAAAGGCAAGGTATTGGTTCGGCGCTCCCTGTGAGATGAAAAAGCCTGTCAGGGCAAACATTCCGGCGATAAACCAAAAGGTCGCTTGAGCAATAGAGTTGTGCCAATGCCTAACCTCTGCGCGTTCTATGTCCAGCACGGTTCGCCACGTTTCCTCTCCGGCCGACAGGTTGTCCTCTGCTGTCGGTCGGGCGGGTTCTGGTGGCTCGTTCGATGCGCTCATTTAGTGTCCTCTATCACTGGTTCGTTCGTACGGTGACTGGATCCGGCTCGTCATCCATTGCCATCATTAAGAAAGCGTCCTTTATATTTTCTTCCAACTCCTCTAATGTTTCGCCCTGTGTCACGATTTCTGGATGTTCAAGGAGCTTTCCCAACCAGAATCTATCTGATTTCCAATAAATCATGCTCATCTTAGTGTGCATGTTTATTGCGCCTCGCTATTGATTGATGACTTTGAGCCCAGCGATAAATCTCACCGGCGGCATTGGAGCGCAGCGCAAATGCCGGCCGCGTGCAGCACCTCGTGTACGCCCGGCATGGGCATGAATTTGTGGGGTGAAAGTCCCCTGTAGGAGTAC
>CAYQDX010000387.1:0-3685 GCA_964416345.1 uncultured Ectothiorhodospiraceae bacterium | reverse complement strand
CAGTTCGGCTTCATCGACATCGGCGAGGCGTTCTGCACCGGCTCCTCCATCATGCCGCAGAAGAAGAATCCGGACGTGCCCGAGCTGGTGCGCGGCAAGTGTGCCCGGGTCAACGGTAACCTGATGGCCCTGCTGACCCTCATGAAGGGCCAGCCCCTGGCCTACAACAAGGACAATCAGGAAGACAAGGAGCCCTTGTTCGACACCGTGGACACGCTGCGTGGTGTACTGAGGGTGTACGCCGACATGCTGCCGGCCATCGCCGTGGACGCGGCAGCCATGCGCGCAGCGGCCAGCCGCGGCTACACCACCGCCACCGACCTGGCGGACTACCTGGTGCGCAAGGGAGTGGCTTTTCGCGATGCCCACGCGGTGGTCGGCCAGGTGGTGCGCTACGGCATCGAGACCAGGCGAGATCTGGCCGATCTGGAGCTCGCCGAGCTGCGCCGCTATTCACCGGCGATCGAGCAGGATGTCTACGGAGTGCTGACCCTAGAGGGCTCGGTGGCGGCCCGCAGCCACATCGGCGGCACCGCACCGGCCCAGGTGCGTGCTGCGGTGCAGCGCGCACGGCAGTGGCTGAGCGAGGTGAGCGGACCATGAGTGCAGCCGCGCAAGACAGCCTGGAGGCGCTACGGGCCCGTCTGGCCGAGTTTGCTCGGGAGCGGGACTGGGACCAGTTCCACTCCCCCAAAAACCTGGCCATGGCGCTGATTGCCGAGGCGGCGGAGCTGGTGGAGCACTTTCAGTGGCTCACCCAGGAGCAGAGCCGCGCGCTCCCGCCGGACAAGCATCGCGAGGTGGCCATGGAGCTGGCGGACATCCAGATCTATCTCATTCGCCTCGCCGACAAGCTGGGTGTCGACCTCATCACCGCCGCCAACACCAAGATCGCGCTGAACGAGCAGCGCTACCCGGCGGCCAAGGTGCGCGGCGACGCTCGCCGCGCCGAGGAGTATGAATAGCTTGCGACTCCGGCCGCTGCGGGGAGGTGCGCGAGCCTCAGATCTGCCCACCGACCCGGCGGATTGCGTCCCGCACCCGGCGCAGGATGCGCACGACGTCGTCGGGCTCCTTCCACTCGGCGATGCCGAAGCAAGCGTCCAGGGCCACCGTCCTGCCGACACCAAACGGCATCTCCATGGCAATCAGCAGCTCGCGCAGCCGTCCTCCGAGGGTTTGGGCGGCCGGCTCATCCGTCTCCGGCAGCATCAACAGGAAATCGGTGCGGTCCACGCGTCCAATCATGTCCGCCCAGCGCAGCTGGTCCCGCAGCACCCCCGTCACCCGCGCCATCGCCCGGTCGGCGTCCACATCATGCAGCCGGGTCACCGGCCCCTGCAGCGACATGACCATGACCGAGAGCGCATTGCGGTAACGCCTGCTGCGCGCCACCTCCACCTCCAGCAGGGCCATCATGGCGCGCCGGCTCAGCAGCCCGGTGGCGGGGTCCGTCACGACCTGCTGTTTGAGCGCTCGAGCAGTCTCCGTCTGGGCCTGCCAGGCCCGACAGCACTCGCTGATGTCGGTGTAATAGCGCGCTTCGGTGCCACTGTTGCCTGCCTGTCGCAGACACTTCAGCCAGCGCTCCCGGCCGCTGCGATCAGCCAGCAGAAAAACGTCCTGCATGGCCGCCTCCGAATCGGCGGGCTGCAGCGGAAGGGCATAGATCGAGAGGCCGATGAGTGGCTTGCCGAAAGGCGCCACCCATTCGCCGAATACCCGATTGTGATGCAGAATCCGGCCATACGGGTCCAGCAGCAGCATGCCCACGGGCGCCTCGGCGAGTGGTGAATCTGGTGTCGAAGTAGTCATGGGCAAGGTTCCGCGCTAGAAAGAAAGCCGGTCCACGCGCGTCCTGGCGTTTTGCAGGCACCCTGGTATCCTTAGGCAATGCCCTCGTCCAGTGGTGAATGGTACACCGGTCCCGCAGCTGTGCACGCCATCGAAGTCAGCCGCGTGAGCCTGGGTCCGGCAGAGCCGCTGTGGAAGCGGGTGCCAACCCGGGACGACGATGGGCGTCGGCTGACTGATTTCATGATGCTGATTCCAGGATTGCGCGAGCGGCCCCGGTGCGGACTGGAGCAGCGTCTGGCCGACATCCACGCCGTGCTCGCTTGTTACGGCAGCACGGTGGTATTTGCCGAGGTCATTCTTCGGCTCAACCTGTTATGGGTCAGCGTCAAGCCGCTGCCGGGAATTTGCCTGGAGCTGCCGGCAGTGCTGCAGCAGCGCATTCCCGAGGCACTGCTGATAGCGCACAAGACCCCTGCCTAGCGGGACCCCGGCCGGCTGCGGGTCCCCAAGGAGACTGGCATGTCAGAGCGCATACACGCCCCCAAAGTAGGCGCACCGGACCCCGAGCACAGGTGCTCTCCCATCGTCGAAGAGACCTCGGAGGATTTCGACGTCGCGGGGATGGAAGCTGTCGAGGCACCGGTCTGCTACTTCAATGGCAAGGTCTATGCTGACGGCGCATACGTGTGCAGCGGTGATGAGCTGCTGCGCTGTGCCCGGGGGGTGTGGCTACGAGAGGGGACCTGCGACCCAGACAATCCTTAGCCGGCAGTGCGATACTTGTGCTGGCCCGGAAGAAATGACTGGGACGCCCGCCGCGAGCCATTGGCGCAGACGCCGCTCCGAACGTGAACTCCATCACGGGCGGGTGGTCCGTGGTAGGGATAGAATGCGCGCATCGCAGTCGGCGGCCACCGGTGACGCCAGTCAACCGTCGGCTCGGCGATGCGTTAAGGGCGCCAGGGGTCCCCTGGCCCAGAGCCTGTCTCCGACCTGGTCTACGCGGCGCTGCCCGGGTGGATCGCGGGGCGGCTGAACCGTTTTTCGAGGAGGTCGTTGCAGTGAAGAAGATCATGGTCGGACTAGTGGCTGCGAGTCTCGCGGTGCCGCTCGGGGCCTGCACCAATCAGGACACCGGTGCCGTGGTCGGCGGAGTACTGGGTGGTGCGCTGGGATCCAATGTCGGCAAGGGTAAGGGCCGCACGGCCGCCATCATCGCCGGCACCCTGGCAGGGGCGGCAATTGGTGGATCCATCGGGCGCTCCATGGACGAGACGGACCGCCTGCGCGCCAACCGTGTGCTGGAGACCAGCCCCAGCAATCAGCCCACCAGCTGGCGCAATCCCGACAGCGGAAACGAGTACACCGTGACGCCGGTGAAGACCTATGAGGCATCCAGCGGCCAGTACTGCCGCGAATACCAGACCGAGGCCGTCATCGGTGGGCGCAGCGAGCGCGCCTACGGCACGGCCTGCCGCCAGCCGGACGGCAGCTGGCAAATTCAGAACTAATAGGCAGCAATCGCCCCGGCGGGCTGGCGCATGCACCAGCCCGCCGGGACTTCGAATCCGGGCAGCCCCTACGGGGCTCGCCCGCGTCAGCTGATAGTGGTCTCCGTGGAATCGCTCTCGCCCTGGTTATCCACCCAGCTCAGCTTCAGGGTCTCGCCGGCCTTGGCGCCGCTGAACTTGAAGGACAGATAGGGGTTCTTGGACACCGGGGGGCCCCACAAGGCGGTGAGCACCGTGGTGCCGTTATGCTCACACTTGACCTCCTGGATGAAATGGGCGGGAATCGGCTGCCCGGTCTTCTTGTCCTTGATCAGACCCGTGTCCATGGGGTGGCTGATCAACGCCTTGACCGTGGTCACCGCGCCGCTGAGCTTCGC
>CAYQDX010000386.1:0-3722 GCA_964416345.1 uncultured Ectothiorhodospiraceae bacterium | reverse complement strand
TCCTATCCCAGGACACGCCCCCATTCGACCAATCCCAGTTCATCCAGATCATGAACGCCTTGCCGACCAGATTCTGCTCAGGCACCGTGCCCCAGCAGCGGCTGTCGCTGCTGTGGTCGCGGTTGTCCCCCATGACGAAATATTGGTCCGCCGGCACCACGAAATCGCCCCCCAGCAACACCCGACATTGCGGGCTGTCGGGCAGCTGGGGGCGCACCAAGATGTCGTGATCCACAGAGCCCAGATGCTCCAGGCGCTCGCTCGCCCCCGTCATCCCGGCGCCTGCGCCCACACCCAGATAGGTCCCCAACGGATCCTGAGGCATCGGCTCACCATTGATGTAGACCTGCTTGCCACTATAGGCGATGTGGTCTCCAGGCAATCCGATCACCCGCTTGATGAAGTCGGTACCGGGATCCACGGGGTAGCGGAACACGACCACGTCGCCGCGCTGCGGCTCACCGATCTGGAAGACCTTCTTGTCCATGACCGGCAGTCGGATGCCGAATGCAAACTTGTTGACGAGGATGAAATCGCCGGTCAGCAGAGTGGGCATCATAGAGTTGGATGGAATGCGGAAGGGCTCCACGAGAAACGAGCGCAGCACCAGCACGATGAGGATCACGGGAAAAAAAGCCCTGGCGTACTCGACGACGATGGGCTCCCGCACGCCGCGCGGGGCCCTCTGCCCTGTGCCGATCTCCCCCCCGCCCTCGCCGGCGACGAGCTTGCGCTTGGGCGCCCAGAGAACGAGGTCCATGGCCCAGATGACGCCTGTGACAGCCGCAGACAATACCAGAAAGGTCGGAAAATCCAAGATTACTACCTCTTACCGACGTGCAGAACCGCGAGAAATGCCTCCTGCGGTATCTCCACGGAGCCCACCTGCTTCATGCGCTTCTTACCCGCCTTTTGCTTCTCCAGCAACTTGCGCTTACGCGTGATATCTCCGCCGTAGCATTTCGCCGTGACATTCTTGCGCAGTGCCTTGACGGTTTGGCGCGCGACGACGTGCCCGCCGATAGCAGCTTGGATGGCCACGTCGAACATTTGACGCGGCACGATCTCGCGCATCTTCTCCGTCAGCTCGCGCCCGCGCTGCTGGGCCTCGCTGCGATGAACGACGCTGGACAGGGCGTCCACGCGCTCCGCGTTGACCAGCACATCGAGCTTGACCAAGTCGGCCGCAACGAACCGGGCAAAGGCATAGTCCAGAGATGCGTAGCCCCGACTCACCGACTTCAGGCGGTCGAAGAAATCGAGCACGACCTCGTTCATGGGTAAGGCATAGCTCAGGGCCACCTGACTGCCATGATACTGCATGCGCTTCTGCTGCCCGCGCTTCTCCACACAGAGTCCGATCACGTCGCCGACGTAGGCCTGGGGCACCAGGATGTGCGCCTCGACGATGGGCTCGCGCAGCTCGGCAATATTGCCTGGCGGCGGCAGCGCAGCGGGATTGTCCACGTACACCGTCTCGCCCTTCGCGGTCACGATCTCGTAGACCACGGAAGGGGCCGTCGTGATCAGCTCCAGGCGATACTCCCGTTCCAGCCGCTCCTGGATGATCTCCATGTGTAGCATCCCCAGGAACCCGCAGCGGAAGCCGAAGCCCAGTGCCTGGGAGGTCTCCGGCTCGTAGTGCAGCGCCGCATCGTTGAGCCTGAGCTTGGCTAGCGCATCGCGAAAACTTTCGTAGTCGTCCGAATCCACCGGAAATACTCCGGCGAACACCTGGGGCTTCACGGCCTTGAATCCCGGCAGACGCTCGGGAGCGGGCCTCACCGCATCCGTAAGCGTGTCCCCCACCGGCGCACCATCGATGTCCTTGATCCCCGCGATGACATAGCCGACCTCGCCCGCCTCCAGGGCGTCGGTATCCAGGCGCTTGGGCGTGAACACACCCACCTTGTCGACCTGGTGCGACCTGCCGGTCGACATCACGAGCACCTTCTGGCGGGGTGTCAGGCGCCCCTGCATGACCCGCACCAGCGAGACCACACCCAGGTAGTTGTCGAACCAAGAGTCGATGATGAGCGCCTTGAGCGAAGCGTCGCGGTCGCCCTGGGGCGGAGGGATCCTGGCGACCAGCTGCTCGAGCAGCTCGTGCACTCCTATGCCGGTCTTGGCGCTGACCAGCAGCGAATGGGCGGCCTCCACCCCGATGATGTCCTCGATCTCCTGCTTGACGCGCTCGGGCTCCGCCGCGGGCAGGTCGATCTTGTTGAGCACTGGCAGCACCTCCAGGCCCTGCTCGATTGCCGTGTAGCAGTTGGCGACGCTCTGGGCCTCGACGCCCTGGGCTGCATCCACCACCAGCAGCGCACCCTCACAAGCCGCCAGCGAGCGGGAGACCTCATAGGAGAAGTCCACGTGGCCCGGTGTGTCGATGAAGTTGAGCTGATAGGTCCGGCCATCGTCGGCGCGGTAGCCGAGGGTGACGCTCTGCGCCTTGATGGTGATGCCGCGCTCCCGCTCCAGCTCCATGGAATCAAGCACCTGCGCCGACATTTCCCGATCGCTCAAGCCGCCGCAGTTCTGAATGAATCGGTCGGCGAGGGTGGATTTGCCGTGATCGATGTGCGCTATGATGGAGAAATTCCTGATTTGAGACAATTCGGTCATTTAGCCGCCGCCAACCAGCTCCAGCTCGGGAAGCACCCCGTGACGCCCGCGGAGCCGTGGCTTGCGAGGCGAGGGCGCGACACCGATGCCGCACCCCGGCGGGAGCTCGGATAAACAGCGGATTATAGCCGGGAAGCGCGTTCGGCTACAGCAGAAATGACGGCCGGGCGGCGCCAGGCAAGCGCCGGGCCCGGCATTGGCTCACTCCGAGGTGACCTTGAGGGCGAGAAACAACGGCCCCGAGCTCCGCCTCACCAGCACCGGTACCGCCTTGCCCTCCGGCAAATCCTTTACCAGGCCGCGGAACTGCGCCACGTCCTTGACGCGCTCGTTGTTGATCATCACCAGCAGATCACCCTTGTGGATGCCGGCGCTCTGCGCCGGACCGGGCTGCACATCGGCGACCAAGACGCCGCCCTGCTCCACTTCCAATGCCTTGCGCTGCTCGGCAGTGGGCTCGGCCACCTGCAGCCCCAGGCGATTCTCCGCGCCCGGTCGGGGCTCGGACCCGGCGAGCTTGATGCCCTCCTCCGGTGGCAGCTCCGCGATCTTGACCTGAAGGGTGCGAGTGTCGCCCTTGCGGATGATCTTGAGCGCGGCGGACTCGCCCACATGGCTCCGCCCGACGATGGGCGGCAGCTCTGAGAACCTCCGAATCTCGTGACCATCGAAGGCGACGATAATGTCTCCCACTTGAACGCCCGCCGCCTCGGCGGGACTGCCGGGCACCACCTGCGCGACCAGCGCGCCCCCGGATTTGCTCATTCCGAAGGACTCTGCGATATCGGGGGTGACGTTCTGAATCAACACCCCTAGCCAACCGCGCGACACCCGGCCATGGGTCTTGAGCTGATCCACCACACCCATCGCCACGTTGATGGGGATGGAGAACGACAGACCCATAAAGCCGCCCGTTTGGCTGTAGATCTGCGAGTTGACGCCGACCACCTCGCCGCTCAGATTGAACAGCGGTCCCCCGGAGTTGCCGCGGTTGATGGCCACGTCGGTCTGAATGAAGGGGACGTAATTCTCACTGGGCAGGCTGCGCCCCTTGGCGCTGACGATACCCGCGGTCACGGAGTTGTCGAAGCCGAAGG
>CAYQDX010000385.1:0-3752 GCA_964416345.1 uncultured Ectothiorhodospiraceae bacterium | reverse complement strand
TGGGGAGCAACCGGCCCTGGGCCTGGGCGCCGTTGGAAGTCGCAGTATTCCTGCTGCTGGGACTCTGGTGCCTGGGCCGCCGGCCGGAGCCCGCAATAGTCCACCGGCTGCGGCTGCCGCTCGGGCTGCTAGGGCTCTGGTTGGGCTATCTTTGGCTGCAGACCCTGCCTTTGCCGCTGGATCTGGTGCGGCTGCTCACTCCGCACACCGCCGCGCTTTACACCACCGCCCAGCAGGCGGTGGGCGGGGTGGTGGCGGGCCTTGCCGCCGATCGGGGTGCGGCACAGATCGAGCTGCTCAAGAACGCCGCCTACGTCGGCATACTGCTGCTCACCCTGGTGCTGGTGGACAGCCCGACCCGGCTCAAGGCGCTGGCGCTTACCTTGGTGCTGGTGGGGATCGCCGAGGCGCTGTACGGCCTGGCGGGCTATCTCGCCGGTGGCTCTTTGGGGCTGTGGGAGCCGCCCACCGGCGGCCACCATGTGGCTCATGGCACCTTCGTGAACCGCAATCATTACGGCGCGCATCTGGCCATGACGATGGCGCTGCTGGTGGGCATCCTGCTGAGCAGCGCCCCCCGCGCAGGCGCCGGGCGGCGCTGGCGCGCCCGGTTGCAGGCGCTGCTGGATGCCGTTCTCACGGCTCGGGCGCTGCTCTATCTCGGGGCGGTGTTGATGCTCGCGGCCCTCATGCTCAGCGGATCGCGGGGCGCGAGTCTGTCCCTGGTCTTCGGCCTGGGGACGATCGTCGTGCTGGGTGCCAGGTGGCGGGGCCGGGGATCGCGGGAAACCCGGGTGGCAGCCCTGGTGGTGGTGCTGGCGCTCGTCGCCGGACTCTGGCTCGGGACCGGCGTGCTGGGGCCGCGCCTGCTGGCATCGATCGAAGGCAGCGATGGGCGCCTGGAGGTCTGGTCACAGAGCCTGAAGGTCGTCGCCGACTACCCCGTTCTGGGCGTAGGCGCCGGCGGTTTCCAATGGGTGCTTCCCGGCTACCGCAGCGGCCCGGCGCTGGCCTACTACGACCACGCGCACAACGACTATTTGGAGACTCTGGTCGACTACGGTGTTCTGGGCTGTGCGCCGTTGGCCGCGGCCCTCTGGCTGCTGTTGGCCCGCCTCCTGGTCGCCTACAGGCGGCGCTCCAGCCGCTACTACCGGGGCATGCTATTTGGGTCCCTCGCGGGGTGCCTGACCATGCTTGCGCACGCCATGCTGGACTTTAACTTCCACATTCCGGCCAACGCCGCCTATTTCTACGCCTTGCTGGGTCTGGGACTGGTGGCCTCCCAGATGGAGCGCTACCGGGAGCCGTCACCGCCCGGGCCGCGCCACCGGCTCGATGCGGGCTAAGGACCGCTCGGACGCGGGAGGCCATGTTTCGGCGCTCGGCCTGACACGGCACGGTCGGGTCCAGCGTCCACCACGATGCCGTCGACGCACTTGAGCCGCGGTGCTCCGGAGGTGGCGTCCCCGACCTCGTGCGATGCGCTGGAGAGTCCCCGCCGGAACCCCTAGACGTTAATGTGCCACCCAGGCATGATTTGCTGGGGCACCGGTAGCGTGTCGGGACGCCCGAGCAGTCGAGCCCAGCGGATCCTCGAGCGAGTGGGCAGCTACGGCCGCCAGCTGGGGCCCCGGTGGATGTGGCCGGCATTCAGGTGGGGCGGCTGGAGTGCGCCAACCCGAGCCCGGCGCAACTGCGGGCGGTGCAAGAGTAGGAGCAGCCGCCCGAGCGCTAGGCTGGTCTTGGGAGTGGTGGAGGTTTGCATGCGAGCACGTGATCTGTCGGATTGGGAGGCAAGCGGAGAGCTGATGGGTGGCGCGGGGGCGGACCGGCGCCATTCCCGAAGCCGTGCTGCGCCAGATCTGAGCAGCGTGCCCAACCGGTCAGCACGGCCCCGCGTCTGCCCGCGAGCTCGGGGCAGGCGCGGGCGGGTGGTTGCGACCCTGCTGCTGGCCGTGACGGCATTGGCGGGGTCTCGGGTCTGCGCCGCCGGGGATGATGTGCTTTTGGGCTCCGGCTCCGATGCGCTGCTGCCGAAATCCGGGGCCGAACAGCCCGCCTCCGGCGCCAAGACCGAGGATGAGCTGCTGGGATCGGGTGCAGGGCAGGGCTCGGACGCCCTGCTGCCGCCGGCTGGTGCGCCGGCGTCGGGCACCGGCGCCGATGACGCACTGCTGGGCTCGGGCGCTGGCCAGGGCTCCGATGCTCTGCTGCCCGGCTCGGGCGGTCTGCTCGGGGGCGCCCCCGAGGACGTCTCGTTATCTCCGGGGACGCAGGCGACGTCGGAATCCGCCGAGACTCCTACGCCGGAGCAGGCCGATCAGGCCCATGCCGCCTTGTTTCTGGAGAGCCGCTACCCTTCTGCTCACACCTGCGCCACCTGCCATCCCAAGCAATACAAGGAGTGGTCGGTCTCCCAGCATGCCTACACGCAGCTCAGTCCCGTCTACATGGCGATGCAGATCACGATCAACGCCAAGACCAGCGGCACCCTCGGGGATTTCTGCATACGCTGCCATAACCAAGTGGGCATGAATCTGGGGGAGTCGATCTACATCTCCAATCTGGACCGGCACGCCACGTCACGCGAGGGCATCACCTGCGTTGTCTGCCACCGGGTCAACAAGAACTACGGCAAAGTGAGCGGGCGTCTCGCGATCCAGGAGGGAGACATCTACGAGCCAGTCTACGGGCCGCGCGGCGGGGCGGAGCTGCAGCGCGTCATCAATTCGCCGGAATATCGGGTGGTGCCCGAGCGGGGACAGCCGGGACGTGCCATCCACGCCAAGGCCGAGCGTTTCTTCGAGCTCACCAAGCCTGGATTCTGCGGGACCTGCCATGATGTGACCTTGCTGGACGGCTTCCGCCTAGAGCAGGCCTACGGCGAGTACAAGTCCTCCCCGGCGGCGGCGAAGGGCATCACCTGCCAGGATTGTCACATGGGCAAGGTCCAGGGCGTGGCATCCGGCTACGAGGAAGGGCCTGCCGCCCTGGTGGGCGGTGTGCCGACCCGGCCGCGCAAGCTGGCCAACCACTACTTCGCCGGGCCGGACTATCCGGTGGTGCATCCGGGGATCTTCCCGCACAACACCGAGGCGGCGGATTTCAAGACCATGCGCGAGTGGCTGCAGTTCGACTACGCCGCCGGCTGGGGTACCGATGCCTTCGAGAGCCACCTGCCTGCCTCCTATGAATTCCCGGAGGCGTGGCGCTCCATCGACGACCGCTACGACGGGCGCAAGATCGTCGACCAGCAGCTCAAGCGCCTGGCCTGGGCGCGAGAGCGGCGCCTGGAGGTGCTGCGCAATGGCTTCGCTCTGGGCGATATTCGGGTGCGGCAGGCGGACGGCGGGGGCATCACTTTCTCGGTCGACGTCCGCAGTAAGACCGACGGCCACGGCGTGCCCACGGGATTCGACGCCGAGCGCCTGTGCTTCCTGGAGGTGACCGTCACGGACGCCGCAGGCAAGGTCGTGTACGTCTCCGGCGATCGGGATCCCAACGGCGATCTGCGAGACGACCACTCGGAGTACGTGCATGACGGCGAGCTTCCGCTGGACCCGGACTTGTTCAACCTGCAATCGAAATTCGCGGTAAGGCTATTGCGGGGGGGAGAGCGCGACCAGGTGCTGACCGTCAACACCTCACTCGGCGCGCTGCCTTTCGTGCGGCCCGAGACCCGGGCGACCACGCTCTACGGCCGGCCGCGGGGGGCGCGCAAGCACCGCAAGACCATAGAGCCTCTGGGC
>CAYQDX010000384.1:0-3801 GCA_964416345.1 uncultured Ectothiorhodospiraceae bacterium | reverse complement strand
AAGTATAAGGACTTCAAAGATTGGATTCCTGAAATGAAGGCTCAGGTAGAAAGCAAACCTGGGCTAACACTTGAGGATGCCTATCAACTGGTTCGGCTGAAGGATGAGAAGAAGGCTAAGGACCTGGATGAAAAATATACTGAGAAGAAGGATGACGAAAAAAGTAACGTAAGGAAAGTAAGCTTTGGGGGTTTGACCCCAACGTCTGGCCAGACCTCACATAGTGAGTCAATGGCTAAAGAGGATGCGGCTGAAGCAGCCTGGCAGGAAACTATGTCAGAGCTGGATGAAGCTGCTATAGGCGATAGCAAGTGAGCTATCATTTAGTTGTAATATGAGGAGAATCTAATGTCTTTAACTCTCACTGAGGCGTTGGACAACCTTTACACCACTACCTGGCAGAACATGAAAGCAAATGTCGCTGACCAGATTTTCGACGCTACCCCCTTCTGGTATTGGTTGAAGGATAAGGGTAAGCTGAAGACTGAAAGTGGTGGAAGGTTTCTGACTGAGCCTCTTCAATATGATACAAACGATAATGTTACCTTCATTGGTAAAGGTGGCACCGTCAGTCTAAACGATTACGAGTTCTTAACCGAGGCCAAGTTTAATTGGAAATACCTCGTGGGCTCAATCGTCCGCTTCGGTGTTGATGATCAGCAAAACCGAGGGAAGAATCGGATTATCAATCTGATGAACTCCAAGATGGAGAACACGCAAAACTCCCTCATTAACACTTTGGAGACCAGGCTCTGCGGCAGTGGTTCTGCTGATACTACCTACTTTTTAGGTCTCCAGGACTTGGTAGCCGATGATCCCACAGCTAGCACTACTCTCTGCGGTGGGATTGATCCTAGCACATATACCTGGTGGAGAAATCAATACACCGATATGACTGGGTTATCGTTTGCTACCTATGGTGTAGCCAAAATGAGAACCATGCTGAACAACTGCATGAACAACCTCAAAATGGATGCACCAGATATCATCATGGCAGATCAAACGTCATATGAGTACTATGAGGACAACATTCTGGATCACTATCGAGTCAACAACAATAAGTTGGCTGATATGGGATTTCAGAACCAAACCTTCAAAGGTATTCCGATGGTATGGTCTCCGTCAATTAGTCAAAGGATGTACTTCCTGAACACTAACTATCTGAGTTTCACATATGATCCTATGATGTACTTCGATATGACGGAGTGGAAGCCGATTCCTGACCAGGTGAATGACCGAGCAGCGCAGATTATCCTAGCGGGCGAGTTCAAAACCAGTCGTCGGCGTTGTCAGGGTGTTATGTTTACTATCGACACCCCCTAACTGAGGAGAAAGCGATGAATGGACAAAAGAAGGTGTTCCTGACTCCTCTCACTGGTACTGCGACGACCGATAAGGAAGGCGTTGGGACTATTCGATGGGAAGGGAATAAGTGCTACAAGTGGGTACTGTATGATGATGGTACTGGAAACTTGGACATTGTGGCCGGAGATGTTTTGGTATATAAGGCTATCAACTACAAGAACAGTGTTGTCACTGCAGATTTAACTGATGCTGATACATTGCCGGTAGGTGCTGGTATTGCTGTGACTACTGTAACGGCTGACCAAACCTATATGTGGATGCAAATTAAGGGGCCTGCAACGCTGTCTCTTGATCCACTGGGGACAACTCCGGGTGATGGTGATAGGATTTCTGCTGGTGCCACAACTGGTGGTACTGATAAGGCAGCGGTCATTGATCCAGGAGCTAACTTAACCCCGATAGGTACCACAATCGACGACTCAGCCAAAGAAGTTGCACTTGACTGCTTATTCTAAGGAGGTGATCTATGGCAGCATATGCAGCGGCAGTTACTCTCAACCATCGGCGAACTCGGAATATTGACTCTGGGTTGAAGGTGATCTTTGGCTCAGTTAACGTCAGTAACTATAATCAGACGTTGGCTGAGATCACAGGGATAACTGGACACTTTAAGGGTACTCCGACTGTGGTGCTGGAGAGTCTATCTGATAACGGCTATGGAGGCACCTGGGTAGCGGCCAGCGGATCTATCAAATGCTGGAGCGCTGAGAATACCCAGATGTCTAACGATACCGATGCTGGTGCGTTTAACTTCATAGCCATTGGCTCACCGTAAAGGAGGCAGGAAAGGGGGGCTTCGGCTCCCCTCCTGACATTAATGGGAACACTGACAGAGAGTGAACTGAAGGATGAGGTGAAGAGGGCTCTCGGAAATCGAGATGATATGGACTCTCGCCTTGTTCGTTTTCTGAATCTAGCTCAGACAAAAATGGCTAGAACCCACGAATTTGAAGAGTTGCAGACAGTTACTGACGCATCGTTAGGATATACTGGAACTGCAGCTGATGATAAGTTTCTAGACGTAGCAACGACTATCAAAACTATCTACTCCTTCCGCATCTTTGACAGTGCGATGAGTAGAAAGTTGGAGTACATTCCCTCAAGACAATGGGATAAGAGAATACCTCTCCCTGAATACTATGCAACAGGCTGGCCTTCTCACTACACAAAGTGGAGGCATAAGCTTGAGTTCTGGCGTGTGCCGAACCAGGCATTTAACTATGAAATGAGGCACTCAGTCTGGCCTACAGCTTTTAGTGATAGTTTGCCAAGTGCTACATCTGATTTTCTAAACAAAGATGATATTATTATCTATCTAGCTGTCTCTTGGGCATATGCGTCATCTGGAAAGACTCAGAAAGCTACTGAGTTCTGGCAGTTCTATCGAACAGCTATGAACTCGGCCATTGGAGATGATATTGTATCACCTGATATGACCATAGCACCTAATGTTGGTGGTGGTATAGATGGAGTTGAGTTGGGAAAGTACTGGGCTGATCCCTTTGTTGGATCTGTGTCTTAAGATAAGGAGATTGTGAAATGCCGAGCTTTTCAATGCACTCAAGAGAGAAACTAGACACCTGCGATCTTCGACTTCAGGAGCTATTTAACGAAGTTGTTAAGACCTACGACTGTACGATCATTGAGGGGCATAGGCCACAGGAAGATCAGCAAAAACTGTTCGATGCTGGTAGGACTAAGGTTCTCCATAGTAACCATAATTTCTCACCCTCGAGGGCCGTTGATGTGGGGCCTTTTATAGCTAAGCTGGGAGGTATTCCCTGGCCTAATCTGTATCAAGCTGGGACACCTGAAAGATGCAAAGCGGTAGATCAGTTCTATCACTTCGCTGGGTATGTTCAGGCAACAGCTGAGAGAATGGGAATAAGGATTCGTTGGGGAGGAGACTGGGATCAGGATCACTATTTCAGTGATCAGACTTTCGATGATTTAGTTCACTTTGAACTGATTTGAGGCATAAATGACTACGTTTACATCAACTTGGAACTCTGCATACGAAGCTATCCCAGCCGACGATGAGGATGCTAATCTTGGAGCTTCAAGGATAAGAAGCTTTAAGGTAGCCTTCTCAGAGAGGTTTGAGATAGACCACTCGCTAGCTGGAGACGCAAATGATGGGTATCATCTTCAGCTAACACTATTGGATGCGCTGGCATCAAAACCAACTCAAGCTGACAACCAAACCTTTGTTTACTCAAAGAATGATGGAGCAGCCATTGAGTTGTTTTTTGAGGACACAGCTGGGAATGAGGTTCAGCTGACGACTGGTGGAGTTATTCCTCTAGCATCTATAGGAACGCTGACTACATTCATTAAAACGCTTCTTGATGATGCAGATGCAGCAACCGCCAGAGCTACGTTAGGTCTTGATAGCATGGCATTGCAAGCAGATGATAGCGTGGCTATAACTGGCGG
>CAYQDX010000383.1:0-3811 GCA_964416345.1 uncultured Ectothiorhodospiraceae bacterium | reverse complement strand
CATCGCGCCGCTGAAGACCCCGTCGCCGCCTCTTTAGGAGAGGGACTATTTTGACGGCATGCGCGCTCGATGGAACTCGGAAAGTCGCTCTCATCACAGGTGGTAGTCGCGGCATTGGCCGTGCCATTGCGCTGGGAAAAGGGGACCGCTGGGAAAAGGGGACGGAACTACTATTACGCTGAAAATAGATCTGCTCCATTTTCTTGTCTCCCGTGGCGTTGAATCTGCTTGGGTTGGTTTGGGACGTACTCTGGCCGCTGCGGTCTGCGCTTTGACGCTGCGGCTACGATGTGAAGGCTGGATCTAGTAGATTGGCACCCATGAGCTACCGGCTGATCACATGTCTTCCGGTCGTGCTGCTGCTCACCGCACTCGTGGCAGGGGCAGCGTGCCGAGGCGACATGTACTACCACCCGACCTACCCACCGGCGAGCACAGGCGTCGAAGATCTGACCGATGCCGACCGCGACGGCGGCCGAGCGGCATACGTGGCCTACGTTGGTCGCACGCTCCGCCCTCTTCACGCCCCGCACCTGTGGGTCAGTCAGGGGATGCGCTTCAGCAAAGTGGCGATAGCCCGCCGCGACGAGGACGTCGGCCAGCAGAAGTGGTCCGATCCCACTGCGAGGGTGCTCGACGTGCGCCACCTGCGGGTGCACAAGCGCGACCTGAGCCTCGACGGCGACCACGACGAGGAGTTAGTTGACCTCCACCTCCGCGCAGTCGACGGTCGCGAGGGACACTGGTTCGGGATCGTGGTCCCCGAGGTCCGCGGTTACGATCGGGGCCTGCCAACCGACCCGGTAGATGATGCGATTCGCCAATTCTTCGTGCCCGCCGAACAGCCGTCCCGATTCGCCCTGGCCGCGGACGCTCCGACCCTCGGGACGTTGCTCGACGCTGCAGCGCTGGCCCTGTTCCCCGAGCCGGAGGCCGCCCCTCCGCTCGTCTCGGCCCCGCCCGCGCAGCAGGTCGAGGTGCGGGCCTGGCTGGAGCGGTTGCATAGCCTGCCCGGGCCTGCGTTGATCGAGGGGATTAGGGCATCGGACCGCCGGATCTACCACGAGGTGGCCGTGGGGGCGGCGCGGGCCCTCGGCGAGGTCGGCACTCTGCCGCGACCGCTGGGCAACTCGTACGAGCAGTGTGGGGCCGGCCTGCTCGGCACGGTGGGAGACCCCGCCGGTGTCCCGGCGCTGGTGGCCCTGCTCGCCGCACCATCGGAGCTCGACCGCGACGCGGCGATAGAGGCGCTCGGTCGCATCGGGTCGCCGCTAGCGCTCGCGCCCCTCGATCCATTGACTCGCGACCCGGATCCCGAGCGCGCGCGCCGTGCGCTGATGGCGATGGCGCGCATCGTGGGCATGCCCTACAGTCGCGATGTCGTGCAGACCATGCGCTACCGGCCGCCCGACGACCGCGTGGCGTCGCAGCTGACCTACGGCGCGTTGTGCTATGTTCAGTTCGATGGGTACCAACTTCGCTTTGTTCGCGAGGCGGCGCGCCGGTTGGAGCACGTGATGCAGGCCGAGCCCGGCTGGGCACGGGCGGCGGTGGCACATCGGATGCGGGCGGCGATCGAGCGGCTGTTCGGGATCTGACGGTAGCGCCATGCGATCGCGTGGAGGACCGGGTTGGCATTGCCCCGGCTTTATCGCTCATACGGGCTCATGCGCCAGACCTAAGGGTCGCGGCAAGAAATAATTGTTCCAAGAATGCGCTGGATATGTGGGCGGATTCAAGGCGTGGCATAGCCCGCATAGCCCGCATAGCCCGGTCTATGAAACCGTTGCCGCAACGCAGAAGCTGGCCAAGGACCTGTCATGCCTACTGCCCGATGACAAACCACTACCATCTGGTGGTGGAAACGCCCGATACCAATCTCTCCAAAGGGATGCGGCAGCTGAACAGGGTCTACACCCAGTACGTCAACCGCACCCATGGGCGCGTTGGCCACGTGTTTCAGGGTCGCTTCAAGGGTATCCTGATTGAGAGGGAAAGCTACCTCCTAGAGCTTGCGCGCTACGTGGTGCTTAACCCCGTTCGGGCGAACATGGTACACAGACCCGAGGAGTGGTCTTGCAGCAGCTATCGCGCGACGGCAGGACAGGGAGCCGCTTGAGTATTGCTCGGCGCGGTACGCAGACCGAGACGAGGCCATTGCACAGGCGTGCCGGAGCGGCTTTTTGTTGCAAATGCTTCAACCTGACTTTTTTTGCCGTTCCGTAAGCTTCGCTCTCTAGGCTCTAAAAAGGGCAGGTTAAACTGGTGCTCAATGAGTAGGGGATTGCGTCATGGCAGGAATCAACGTGAGACCATCTCGCAATGTGCGATTCTATGGCTCGCTGATTGCACCGGCGGTGCTTCTCTTCGTCTGGCTCGCTCTTGTCTCCTTTGTCATATCCCGCGCAGGGACCACCATAGGATTGATCGCCGGAACTTGCTTCGTGCTCGGTCTCGTCCTACTCTATTGGAACACTGCGGATCTGCTGAATTTGCGAGTGATTCGTACCAGGCGCGGCAAGTCGGACTTCTGTGATGGAGATGTCATCGCCTTTGACGGCATGGTGCGCGTGCACGGAGAGCCTCTCCAATCCCCCTTCACCGCGCAGCCATGCGCCGCGTATACGTACGGGATTTCTGCTTCGAGGGGACCGGGTTCGCACCGCGGGCACTCGATCGTGGTCCTCGCCGAAGGGTTCCATTTGGCCAGGTGTGACGTAGAGAACGCGGATAGGAGCCTTCGTCTCTGTAACTTGCCGGGCTTTGAGGACGATCTCAGGCAGGAGGCACACGGCGACGAGTGGCTGGCGGAGGCGCGTGAGCTGATTGCACAACGCACCACGACGGCGAGGTCCGCCGGCCAGCGGGAACGGCAGGGCGCCCTCCTAGAAGCCCGTCACAGGGAGGTGGAAGAGGTGCACAGGGACTACTGCATGGAAGCCGATCTTGGAACAGGTGCCAACCTGTACTACCAGGAAGAGGTGCTCCCTGTTAACCAGAACATATGCATCATCGGCACCTACGACGCGGAGCGAGACGGACTGACCGCCAGAAGGCGTCGATGGGGACATAACCTGATCGTGTACAGGGGCAGCGCGCAGGAGGTGTTGGCCAGAATCGGCAAGGAGAGCAGATTCTTTAACGTGGCGGCAGCGCTCCTTGTCGGTATTGGCGTCCTGGGTGTCATCTATGCGCTCCTGCGATAGCTCTAGCTCACAATTATTCCGTATGAGATTTCCTGCTTTTCGTTTCCGCATGGGTGTGTAGACAAAAGCGAAGGTCCAGTAGCGGCACTGAACCGGGCGCTACACAGTGCGGCGTCCTGCCGGCCGTGAGTGCAATCCTTAGACCAACTCGCAGGGGAGGTGCGTGCTTGAGCCAGAATTCAAAACGAGAAACTAAGAGACGGAACTACCGTGTTGATTCGGACTGTGGATCCATGTGATAAGCAGTGCATCGCCGATGAATTCGCTCGACTGTCTCCTCGTTCACGTCACATGCGCTTTTTCTCTCCAATCAATAAGCTCTCTGAAGTGCAACTGACGTATCTAATAGATGTTGACAATGTAAATCATGTGGTAATCGCTGCCGCTGAGACTGCAGTGGAGGATCCGGCTGGAATCCGATTGGCGCGTTATATTCGACTTAAGCAGGAGCCGGATATTGCAGAATTCGCCATTACCGTTAATGAAGGATATCGTGGTGGTGGCGTAGGGCTGATCCTGCTAGATTGTAATCGTCGACAACTGCATTGGGGTGCGCGTGCCGTCGATGACGACTATGCCACTTTCGGTCACATGGTGGTTCTTCT
>CAYQDX010000382.1:0-3814 GCA_964416345.1 uncultured Ectothiorhodospiraceae bacterium | reverse complement strand
CGATGCTACCCTCCCGGCCGAGCTGAAGGATCAACGCGGGCGACTGCTGCGCTACGAGATTCGCCTGAACCGGCCGCTGTTCGACTACATCGTCGAGCACAAACTCTACAACGGTACCCAGCAGGCCAAGGCGAGCGTGATCGACTTCCCCGTCGGCAGCCAGCTGGTGAAGGCGGCCTGGCGGGAGCTGGACGGCGACGATATCCCCTATTTCCTCGCCACAGACGCCTGCGTCTGCGAGGACACGGGCAACGGCATCCCCGGCCAGTGCGAGGTGAAGAAAATGGGGCTGGCCGGTTTCCACATCATGACCAAGACCGCCGCCGCGCCCCAGTGGATCTGGTCCACCTTCGAGCAGGTCGACAATGTCATCCGCACCCACCCGGAAGTGGCCCCGCTCAACGACCCGACCTGTCCCGCCGGGCGCTGTCCATCGAATCGGCAGACCGCCGACGGCATCCCCAGCCAGCTCAGCCGGGTCATCCCGGTGCCCGACCAGGACCCAGACTGCGGCCAGCCGAATCAGGCGGTGGACAACATCGCCGTGCTCAACCAGGACGTTCAGAACGCCAAGCAACTGAAAGACTCGTTCCTGCGCTACTACCAGCTGATCGGCACCCAGTGGCCGCTGCACGGCCGGAAGGAAGCGGTGAAGACCGCCTTCGAGGTGCTACCCGAGCTGCTCGCCAACACCACCATGGAAAGCTTCTCGCAGAACACCTCCAGCTGCATGGGCTGCCACGCCATGTCGCGCAGCCTGAACCCCCACCGTTACGTCAGTGGCGACTTCAGCTTCACCCTCAACAATGCCAAGCCGCAGCCAAAGGGCGCGCGCTGCGTCGACGTGGAGGCCTCCGGCTCCTGCAGCGACGCCATCCTCGGCCCGCTACCCGTCGCGCCGCGCGACGCCTGGGAGCGGAAGCATTGGAAAAAGATCCAGCTCGGCCACCAAGTCACCACCCGGACCTACGAGCTGGCCGGGCCGAAGTACGTCGGCAACCGCCTGCATTGCGAGAGCTGCCACCTCAACGCCGGCGGCAACCCCGACGCCGCCTGGTGGGTCGACATGGACCGCTACTACCCCACCCCCACAAGTCTGCAGCATCGCATCAACGGCTGCTTCGAGCGCAGCATGAACGGCTATCCCCTGTGCTCCACCGAGCAGGGCCCCGAGGCGTGCAACGCCAACCCGATCATGAGCGGGCTCACCACCTACATGGCATGGCTGACCCGCGAATACCGCGCCAAGCATCCGGACGGCAAGCCGGCGCGCGGCTACCCTACCTTTACAGCGGGTAACGGCGACAGTGCCAGCGGGCGCAGGATCTACACTCAGAAGTGCGCCTTCTGCCACAACAACGACGGCCAGGGGCGCTACGCGAGCCATACCTACTTCCGGCCCGCGCTGTGGGGACCGAACTCCTTCAACGCCTGCGCCGGCATGTCCCGCCCCGAAACCATCGCCGCCTTCCTGCACGCCAACATGCCCTACACCAGCGGCGGCATGCTGACCCGTTCGGACGCTGACGACTTGGCCGCCTACATCGATGACCAGTGCCGTCCCGGAAAAGGGGGTGTCGGTCCCAATGGCGGGGTGTGCAGCTTTGCGCCGGGCTGTGCCGACGGAAACCAGACGCAACTTCCGTAGCTACACCACCGATGGACAGCGGTATAGGAAAGGCCGGGGAGGTCACCGCCCTTGTACACGAGCTTGTGCATAGCGTTGAGAAAAGCGAGGACGCCCATGACAGTGCCGAGCCCAGCGGCACGGTGAATGAGGAACCGGCTCAGTTCGGTGCGTAAATGAGCCAGGATAGCCGCGTGGCGCTCTTTGTGGACGCCGAGAATCTCACGCAATGGGTCAAGCAGGGCGGCTTGGAGACGCTGCTGGAGGAGCTGAGCGCCATTGGGGCCGTCGTCGTGCGCAAGGCCTACGCCCGCTGGACGAACGCGGCGATGGCCGTCCACCAGGCGACCTTGAACCGCCACGGCTTTGAGCTGATTCATACTTTCCACCCGGTGAGCGGCAAGAACTCGGCCGACATACAGATTACGGTCGACGTCATGGAGTACGCGCGGCGGGGGGATCTCGGCTGCATCGGGCTTGCAACCGGCGACTCCGATTTCAGCCCGCTATTTCGCCGCCTGCGCGAGTTGGGCAAGCAGGTCGTGGGCATCGGCCCTCGCTCAGCCTTAAGCGAATCCGTCAAGAGCTCGTGCTCCCGGTTTTTCTACACGCAGACCGAGACCTCGTCCCTCGCGCCCGACGAGGCATCCCGTGCCTCAGCCTTCGACGATGCCGCCGATCTACTTGAGACCGTCCTCAAGACATTTGATGGACGGGCGAACTGCTCGGCGCTCAAGAGCCGGATGCTCAACATCGACAGCGCCTTTGACGAGAAGAATCTCGGATTCAAGAGCTTCACTGCCTTCGTCAAAGCGGTGGAGGGCATCGATCTGGTGCAGGAGAACAACTCGTGGTCGGCGTTCTTCGTCGAGACCGACGAGGTCCCCGCGGCTCCGCCCAAGGAAACCCACGCAGCGGAGCCAACTTCGCCACCCATCGATACGACCGAGGGCTATTGCAGAATCCTGCGCAAAATGCAGTGGCGGCCGGTCCCGGGGCCTGTCCTGGTCCGCTGCTACACTCAGATGCAGGGCGTCGGTGCGCTTGCCAAATCAGAGCTACTGGAGGACGTTGTCGCGCGCTGCGACGGTGCGGTCACTACCGCAGACGTGAGGAAGGCTGCTGCGTTGTTGCGCAAAGCCGGTATAGCGAGCAAAACCGGCGTCAATGACGAAGGGGAGGCTTTGTGGCAGGTTGGCACGGCGCCATCCGCGAAGATGCTCCAGGCCGTCGACCGCGCGATGGTGGTCCGGCTGATCGCCGGCCTTGACCAAGTGCACGCCCGACTGGAACGGAACCACCTGAGGCCGCTGCTGCTTGGTTGCTCCGCGGACAGCGAAATTGACGCGTTGCTCGGGGAGGCTGCGAGGCTATGCCGCAATAGCAGCGGTGAGGATTGAGCTCGTTGCCGAGGACTCTGAAGCATTTGCACACTCTGACCGCTCGTGACTTGCCATGGCTGCACAGCACCCGACAATCGCGTATGAGGGACGCGTTGAGCCGCTAGCGGTGTCCAGGACCCTGGCCCCGGCGTTGTTGGGAGCGCGATCGGTAGTGAGGATGCGGAGTGGGGGGAGAGGCGGGCGGTTAGCATGCAGTCTCCACTGAGGGCGTGGCCAGGTGCTGCAAGAAGGGATGGGTCTTGTATTCAAACATGCTTGATCGCAAGACCCGTCCCCGTCCCCGTTTCAGGCAGTGGCCGGCGCCGCCCGGACAATCCGCGAAGCTTGCGGCATCCATGGCCCCGAGGCTTTGCCCTATTCCTGGCAGCTCATTACCTTGGCTGTTTGGCTGTCCCGCAGTGGCGATATGTCCACGCCGAAAGCAGCAGAGGCTGCTGTCCGGCGGTGGCTCTGGCTGACGACCTATGGCGAGGTCTTCGGCGGTGTCAACTCGGCCATTTATGATCGCAGCGTCAAGGCGCTGGGCGATATGACCAAAGGCGGTTCCTGGAAAGCCATGGAGCGGGACATCTCCAAGAAGGTGCGGCCGATTGTCCGCTTCGACTTTAGGGCTGCCCGCTCCAAGGCAGTCGCCCTGGCCATGGCGCGACACCAGGATAACGACCATTTGAATGGTCGGGCCCACCGGGCGTTGGCTTCCGGTGTCTCAGCAATGGGCCTTCTGCAGGCCTCGGGGATGCGCTCTAAATGGTGGCATTTGACGGTGATTCCAGAAGGCGATCTT
>CAYQDX010000381.1:0-3820 GCA_964416345.1 uncultured Ectothiorhodospiraceae bacterium | reverse complement strand
GGGAAACTGCCTACGCCACCAATGGCCCACAGATTTTGCTGACGAGGCCAAAAAAAGAATGAATTATGCTGTATATACATACAAATGTTATGAAAGCTGGGACATACTATAGAGCCTGCGCATAAATCAAAATCCCTGCGCGGAATCTCAAAAAAACACGGACCGTAGCCGCCACTATAGTGCGTACATGGAAAGCAGTCGCAGATGATACTCATTTGCGATATCGGCTGTTCATTGAAAAGCCATCGTTGAAAAGCCATCGGTACCAAAAGCCATCGGTACCAGGTCTTGCAATCCAACATTTCCGGAGGGAAGGCGGCGATGCACTGGGTTTTGTACCCGGCTAACCGTCGACTACCGTGCACGCCAGAAGCGACACTGAAGGCAGCGTCGGCATTTCCGTCTGGACGGCACGGCGCTGCGGGGCGAAGATTACTGCCTGGAGGCGTGCGGGCGCATTGGGAGGGGGGCGAGAGTGACTGCAGTCAAGGGGCCACGGCAGAGCATCTATCGGGGACAGGTCGTCGATCTGGGCATCGAGGAGGCCAGGCTGCCCGACGGGCGGACCGTGCCGTTGGAGATCGTTCGGCATCCCGGCGGCGCGGCGGTGGTGCCCCTGGATGAGCGGCGACGGGTCTGCCTGCTGCGCCAGTATCGCCACGCCGCGGGCGGATGGCTGTGGGAAGTGCCGGCGGGCAAGCTCGATCCCGGCGAAGATGCCGAGCGGGCCGTGCGCCGGGAGCTGGTGGAAGAGGCGGGGCTGCTGGCTCATCGTCTGGAATCCCTGGGAGAGATCTTTCCGACACCTGGATTCTGCGACGAGCGTCTGGCGCTGTTTCTCGCCCGGGAGCCGGGGTCCGTGCCCAGGGTGCCCCAGGAGCACGAGCTCATCGAGATCCACTGGCTGGATTTTGCCACCGCCCTGGAATGGGCCGCCGACGGCAGGATACAGGACGCCAAGACCCTGGTGGCGCTGTTTCGCGCCCGCGAGCGTATGGGCTAGTCGAGCCGCGATCTACGTTCCCGGAGCCGACGCACACAGGGGTCCTTGACGCAGGGCGCATAGAGCTGCCCGCTGTGCTCGCCAATCTCCGCCAGCCATTGCGCAGCGCCTGCTGGAACGTTCCGTGTGCCGCGCCCCTGCGGCGTGTATCATCGTCGAGGGGAAGCCGCTCGGCGAGCGGCTGGGGCACAGACATCGCGAGGGTAGACGGAATGCGACTGATCGACGCGGAGCCACAATTGGTGGTCGACATGCTTGAGGAGATGGAGGTCGGCGACTCCCGGGAAGGGGAGGCCTACACCGTCTATATCGGGCAGCACCCCACACTGGGGCGTATGGTGCTCATCAGGGGCCCGCATGGGGCCGGACATGTGGTGGAGCTGGATTGATGCGGCCGCGGCCGGGCCCCCGTCGTTGACGGGGACCGAGGCGCGTGCGCCTATTCGACCGTGCCGAAGCCGGGATCGGTGCTGTGGGCAGGGACCGGCACCCCGGCGATACGGCTGCCCTGGCTGACCGGCCCTTTAGGGAAGAGCTGGTAGAGGCGTTTCTTGCCGCCCTCGGTCTTCTGCTCCAGCGCGTGCAGCAGCGTGCGGGCGTTGGGAGCCGCGCCGTGCTCGGCGAAGTGGTTGCGCAGGAATAGAATCACGTCCCAGTGCTCGACCGTGAGCTGCAGATCCTCCGCCGTCGCCAGCTGCTGGGCTATCTCCTCCGACCAAGGCTCCAGCTCCAGCAGGTGGCCATCGGGATCCGCGGTCGCCTGCGCGGCGTTGTCGATGAACTTGTTGATATCAGGCATGCTCCTCCTCCTCAGGCTTCAGTGCACTGGTCGGACCGGACTGGCCACCGGGGCGCAGGTCTGTGAGACTCTGTCCTCCCCGGCAGCGAGTTTGCGCATCCTTTTTGGGATGGCTCCGGGTACATCGCTCGGGCCGCCGTAACCAGGCAGGGCAGCCAAGCCCAATATGGCAAACCCGCAGACGGCGGTCAACATGTGCAGAGGACTTGTCGTGCGAGTCGTGCTCGTGCATTTCGCCTACGCCGGGGCGCACGATTGCACTCACCGCCAGCGTGGACCCGTCGCCGTAGTGCAGGCTCATGGACACCACCTCTCCAGCCTTCAGGGGATGGCGGGGCAGCATGAGCATGATGTGGTCATCGACTGAAAGTGAGTATTAGCGAGCGACGCGGTGAGCCGTGTCGGGATGGCATCAGAGCTGGAAGCTCGCCCGCACCCAGAGCGTGCGGCCGGGCTCGTTGACTTGCACCTGATCGACATCGAAGGCACTGGATCGGTTCAGGTGCTCCGCGTAGCCGCGGTCGAATGCGTTGTCAATGCCGTACGCCAGCCGCAGCTGCTTGCCCAGCCGGTAGCTCCCGTAGAGATCGAGCACGGCAAACCCGGGGGTCGCACGGGCGTCCAGCCCACTGCCCGTATTGGGGTCGGTGTCGACCCGGCCTTGCTTGGCGGCCATGCGCAGTCTGCCGCCCAGGGTCCATAGCCCGGCGGCATAGCTGAGGCTGGCGGTGCCCTGCAGCGGCGGGATCTGTGCCACCGGGCGGTCTTCCGTGGTGTTGGTGGCGTGGACGTAGGCCAAGGCGAGCTCGGCCGACCAGTGCGTCCCCCAGCGCCGGCCGGCGCTCAGCTCGTAGCCGTAGAGCTCGGCATCGACGTTACGATAGATGGTGGCATTGTCAGCGCGCAGGATACCGCTCTGGGCATGGGCACGATCGCGCAGGATGAAGTCCTGGACGCTGTCCAAGTATAGCGAGGCGACGAGGTCCCAGGCTCCGCCGTTGAGCTGCACACCGACCTCGCCCTCGTTGTGCCGCTCCGGGGCCAGGCTCGGGTTGCCCACCCAGCGCTGGTTCGGCGTCGCACCATTGGCGGCAATGTAGCGCTCGGTGGCGTCGGCACTGCGCAGGCTGCGGCTGAAGCCGAGAAACACTTGTCCGGGCAGCCGCTCCAGCTCGTGCTCCAGACGCAGGAAACCGCCCCAGTTGTCTTCCTCGTGATCGGCCGCGGGGGCGCCGTAGTACAGGGTGTAGAGGGCATTGGGTGAGAGCGGCATCCCCGGCGGATCCTCCCCGGCTCGGCCGGCAGAAGCTTCGGCATGGTCGTAGCGCAGCCCGGAGCGCAGCCTGTTGCCGGTTCCGAGTCCCAGCTCCAGCTCGGCGAACAGACCGGATTGCCGGTTGTCCACGTCGGGCCACATGATCGATTGGGCCACCGCGGGGCTAGCCGAGTCGTTATAGCGAGTGGCGTCCTGGTTGCCGCCCTGGAAGTCAATGCCCAGGGTCCAGAGCATGCCGTTGGCGCTGGCGATGTCCCCGCTCAGGCGCCCTCCATCGGCGAGGGCGCTGGAGTCCACGCGCATCTTGGCGGGTGCTGTCAGGGTCCGCAGGGTGTAGTTGTCCATTCGGTGGGTGACGTCGGCGCGGTAGAGCTCGGCCTTGAGATTCTCGAAGGCCCCTATCGGCGCATGCCGATCCAGCTTCATGCGCACGGTGTCGTTATCGTCGAGTGGAGAGTCCATGCCGGCCCCGGCAAACAGCACGTCGCGCCGACGCGAGGCTTCCAGGCCCAGCTCCAGCACGGTGCTGGGCGCTGGCAGGTAGCCCAGCAGCACATTGAGCCCCTTCTCCTTGAAGGCGGAGCGCACCTCGTTGCCGTCGCCATCCGAGTAGTTGTCGGCGTCCTTGGCATTGGCGATGGTGCGGACATAGGTCCGGGGACCGCCGAACGTGAGATCGGCGTAGGCGTCCCGGGTCTGGGAATTGCCGGTGAGACCACCGCCCACCCGACCGCGCACGGTC
>CAYQDX010000380.1:0-3826 GCA_964416345.1 uncultured Ectothiorhodospiraceae bacterium | reverse complement strand
CGGCATCGCGGAGATCGAGATCCACGAAGGGGAGGAATCCCTCCGCATCAGCCGCTACGGAGCACCGTCAGCGCGGGCGCCCTATGCCGCGCCGCCTGTGGCCGCGATGCCGCCACAGGCGGCGCCGGAGCCCCTCACCGACCCTGGCGGCGAGGAGGCCCTGCCCCCCGGCCATATCGTGCGCTCGCCGATGGTCGGCACCTTCTACCGCTCGCCTTCCCCCGGCTCCAAGCCATTCGTGGAGCAAGGCCAGAGCGTTTACGTCGGCGACACCCTGTGCATCGTCGAGGCCATGAAGATTCTCAACCAGATCGAGGCCGACAAGACGGGTACCATCAAGGCCATCTTGGTGGAGAACGGTCAGCCGGTGGAATACGGCCAGCCTCTGTTCGTGGTCGACTGATGGCGATGCTGGAGAAGATCGTCATCGCCAACCGCGGCGAGATTGCCTTACGCATTCTGCGGGCCTGCAAGGAGCTCGGCATCAGGACGGTGGCCGTGCACTCCTCCGCCGATCGCGAGCTCAAGCACGTGCGGCTGGCGGACGAGTCGGTCTGCATCGGTCCGCCGTCCTCGGCTGAGAGCTACCTGAACATCCCGGCCCTCATCAGCGCCGCAGAGGTCACGGATGCCGTCGCCATCCATCCGGGCTACGGCTTCCTCTCGGAGAACGCCGATTTCGCCGAGCGCGTGGAGCAGAGCGGCTTCGTGTTCATCGGCCCGCGACCGGAGACCATTCGCCTGATGGGGGACAAGGTCTCCGCCATCGCAGCCATGAAACGGGCGGGAGTGCCCTGCGTGCCTGGCTCCGACGGGCCCTTGAGCGAGAATACCGAGCGCAGCCAGGCCATCGCCCGGGAGATCGGCTATCCAGTGATCATCAAGGCTGCCGGGGGTGGAGGCGGGCGCGGCATGCGGGTGGTGCACAGCGAGGCGGCATTGCTGGGGGCCATTTCTCTGACCCGCTCCGAGGCCGCGGCCGCCTTCGGCAATGACGCCGTCTACATGGAGAAATACCTGCCCAACCCGCGGCACGTCGAATTCCAGGTGCTTGCCGACGAGCACGGCAATGCCATCCACCTGGGAGAGCGCGACTGCTCGATGCAGCGCCGCCATCAGAAAGTGGTCGAGGAGGCTCCGGCGCCGGGCCTGAGCGAGCGAATGCGACGCAAGATGGGCGAGCGCTGCGCTCAGGCCTGCTTGGATATCGGCTACCGTGGTGCCGGCACCTTCGAGTTCCTTTATCAGGACGAAGAGTTCTTCTTCATCGAGATGAACACTCGGGTGCAGGTGGAGCATCCCGTGACCGAGATGATCACCGGCGTGGACATCGTCAAGGAGCAGCTGCGCATCGCCGCCGGGGATCCCCTGTCCTATCGGCAAAAGGACATCGAGTGGCGGGGACACGCCATCGAGTGCCGCGTCAATGCCGAGGACCCGGTCAAGTTCCTGCCCTCACCTGGGCGCATCACCCTGTTTCACGCTCCTGGAGGCCCCGGCATTCGCGTGGAGTCCCACATTTACAACGGCTATGTGGTCCCCCCCTACTACGATTCCATAATCGGCAAGATCATCGCTCATGGCGAGAGCCGGTCCTCCGCCCTGGCGCGCATGCGCACCGCGCTCGGAGAGGTTGTGGTGGAAGGCATCAAGACCAACATTCCGCTGCATCTGGAGATCCTCAAGGACGCTAACTTCCAGGCCGGCGGCACGGACATCCATTACCTGGAGCACAAGCTCGGACTGTAGGAGCCGGTCGGCTAGCCATGACCTGGATCCAGCTCAGGCTCGACACGAATGCTCAGACTGCCGACCGACTGGCGGAGCTCCTCAGCGATGCCGGCGCCGCCTCAGTCACCCTGAAAGACGGCGCAGATGAGCCCCTTTACGAACCGCCGTTGGGCACCACCCCTTTATGGTCACACACGACGGTCACCGGCCTTTTTCCCGCTGGCACCGCGGTCGAGGCCGTGGTTGTGGAGCTGCGCACGGCGCTGGCCGGCGCCCCGCTGAGCGCGGAGGTCTCCACTGTGGAGGACCAGGACTGGACCCGGCTGTGGATGGATGGCTATCGGCCCATGCGCTTCGGCGACAGGCTGTGGATCTGTCCAGGCTGGTGCCCACCGCCCCGGCCAGACGCCGCCAACGTGCTGCTGGATCCCGGTCTGGCCTTCGGCACCGGCACCCATGCCACCACGGCTCTGTGTCTGCAATGGCTGGACGGACTGGTGCTGTCCGGCAGCACGGTGGTCGACTACGGCTGTGGCTCCGGGGTCCTCGGCATCGCCGCCCTCAAGCTCGGCGCGACACGGGTCTGGGCGGTGGACACTGACCCCCAGGCACGGCTGGCGACCCGCGACAACGCGGCACGCAATGGCGTGGATGCCGGCATTGCGGCGCTCGTTCCCGAGTCGCTGCCGGCCCTGCGGGCGGACGTGCTGGTCGCCAATATCCTAGCCAACCCGCTGTGGGGCCTGGCTCCACGACTGAGCGCCCTGCTCCGATCGGGAGGCCGCATGGCCTTGTCCGGCATACTGCCGGAGCAGGCCGAGGCGCTGCAGGGACGCTACGCGCAGTGGCTGAACATGGGCACGCCGCAGCAACAAGAAGGCTGGGTACTGCTGCAAGGCGTGCGGCGGAGCTCCCAGGACAGCTGATGTACACCCAGTGCCCGAAGTGCCAGACCTTGTTTCGGGTGGGCGCCCAGCAGCTCGGCGCGGCCCAGGGCCGGGTGCGCTGCAGCAAGTGTCTGACGGTGTTCAACGCCCTGCAGCGTCTCTATGAGCAGCTTCCCGCCCACCTCAGGGAGGAATTCCTTCGCACCCCAGAGCGGCGCGGTAGAGCCGCATTCACTGGCGTGGATGCCGGCCCCCACGGCGGGCCGTCGCTCTCCGCCACGGGCTCGACGGCCACAGAGGAGCCGGCGCAAGCTCCCGTCACAGCGTCCACGCGGCCGGGCCGTCCCCGCCGCGTCGCCGTACTGCCGTCGCCCGCGGACCCGGCTAGCGACGCGGCGGCCGGCGCCGTCGTCAAGCCGCCTTCAGCCTGGGGCACTGCGGTATGGAGCCTGGGCATCGCGCTCATGCTGGTGAGTCTCGTCGGCCAGTGGGCGTGGCTGATGCGCGAGGACCTGGCGGCCTACCCCGGGCTGCGCCCCTGGCTGGAGCGCATGTGTGCGCTGGAGGGCTGCCGCCTGCCGCTGCGGCGGGATCCGGGCGCCGTCGTCCTCAAGGAGCGGGACGTGCGCAGCGATCCGAGCGTGGACTCCGCCCTGCTAATCAACGCCACCATCGTCAACGACGCTGGCTTTCCCCAGTCCTATCCCGGGCTGGAGCTGGCCCTTTCCGATACCGCCGGTAACGTGATAGCCTCGCGGGTCTTTCGCCCAGAGGAATATCTGGGTCGGCCGCTGGCGCCCGGCGAGGCCATGCCCGTAGGCGTGCCAGTTCACCTCAGGCTGGAGCTGGCCGACCCGGGCAAGAATGCGGTGGGCTTCGCATTCGAGTTTCGCTGAGCACCCGGCGGCGCTTTATGCGCGCACGCCTTGCTCGTATTATGTGTGCCCCTCCGCAGCCGTGCCCCGTCGAGTCCATGCAGATCGGACCCCATACGCTTCCCAACAACCTGGTGCTGGCGCCTATGGCGGGCGTCACCGACCGCCCATTCCGGCAGCTGTGCAGGGAGCTGGGAGCCGGTCTGGCGGTCTCCGAGATGGTCTCGTGCAGCTCACTGCTGTGGGGCAGCGCAAAGACCCTGCGGCGCGCGGACCATGCCGGCGAGACCGAGCCTACGTCGGTCCAGATAGCGGGGGCCGATCCGACCTTGA
>CAYQDX010000379.1:0-3831 GCA_964416345.1 uncultured Ectothiorhodospiraceae bacterium | reverse complement strand
CTGCCATGAGTCGTGGCGAAATTCCTTGCATGGGGCCTCCGCGACACGCTGCAAGGACCTCCCTGTAAGCTCGACGGCGGGCTCCCTCCCCCCGCCGGTCGCTTCGACCCCATGCGAGGACTTTCGTGATGATTGATACTACAGGCGTCGCAGGTCCAGGCAATAGCCGCTGAGCGCAGTCGGGGGAGGCTCCAGCCCCTGCTCGGGCGTCGGGGCTTCCCTGGTGACGACGACGAAGCGCTCGGCGCGGCGGGCGGCGGCGTCCTGCAGGTCCACCGGCAGACCCGGGTAGGCCGTGCCCTGGGGGTGCCACTCGTGCAGGGTCACCGAGGTCGCCCTCGCCAGGCTGCGGTGGCGCAGGGTGAGCGTCATGGGGCCGTGGGCGGGAATGCTGGGGTGGAGCCCCTGTAGCGGGCTGAAGCGGCGGTATCTCAGGCCGTAGAGCCGCACGGGACCCGCGGCGTCATGCTCGCTGCGCAGCGGCAGCCGGTAGCCGTCCACCAGCACTTGCCAGCCATCGATATCCACCGGATGGCCGCTCAGCGGTCGCAACGCCACTTGCAGACGCGCCGTGCTGGCGTCCACCAGGCGGGCGCCGCCGGACTCCTGGGAGGCCACGTCGCCGATGAGCGGCCAGAACTCCAGGGCCTGCTCCAGCTCCAACCGGCAGCCCTCACGCTCCAGCACGCCCATGAGCCGCCGGCTGTGGACGAATAGCTGATCGACGAGGGGCTCACCCAGGCCCAGGCCATGAGCCCGCAGGTCGGCCAGGATCTCCAGCAGATCCCGCCGCAGATAGTAGGGCATGGCGAAGCGCTCATGCAGGGCCGCGCCCCATTCCACCAGAGTCGGCACCACGTCGGCATTCGCCAGCATGGCGACCACGGCCCGCAGCAGCGCGGCCAAAGCGGCTGCATGGTCCGAGCTCATGGCCATCCGCAGGGCGCGGAATTCCACCAGCCCCAGATGCCCGCGCCCCGGCAGATATGGATTCCACAGCTTCTCGATGTTGATCTCGCTGCGGTGCGGATTGCCGGACGGATCCGTCAGGAACGGGCTGAGGCCGCGCCAGATTGCTTCCGGGGTGGGCGCGGGATTGCGTTGTAGCTGCTCCAGGGCGACGGCCAGCTCGGCGAGTGATTCACGCACCCCCTCGTCCGGACGCGGCGCTTGGCTGTGGCTGCCGATGGAGTCCGGCGCGAAGAGATACGACAGCGAGGGGTGGGCGTTGAGATAGCGCACCAGACGCGAGAGCAAGTGGGGCGCGACGAAGAACGGACTATGCGCGGGAGTGGGTCCGCCCAGGGTGATCTGTCCGCCGCCGCCGGAATCCGCGACGGTGCCGTTGTAATAGAGGCGGTATGGCTTTAGGCCGGTGGACTCGGCGACGCCGAACAGCTCCCGATCCCAGGCTAGCAAGGTCTGAACATCCGGGGCCGGGGCCTGGTTGACCTCGATCACCGCGGGATCTGGCGTCACGGTGGCCCAGGCCACGGTCGCGTCTACTGGGGGTGGGTAACCCTGCAGGATCAGGCTCTGCAGGCCGCTGGCGGCGGCGGCTTGGCCGATGACCTGCAGGCAGCGCAGGAAGGTCGGCACGTCCGGCAGCTCGGGCAGCTCCAGGCAGGCGCAGGGCGGCTCCCCATCGGTATCAGCGTGCATGCCCAGACTCAGCAGATACACGCCCACGCCGGCCAGCTCGTCCACCAGGCCCTCGGAGGGCAGCCTTAGGGCATGCACCGAAGGCCGCAGCAGGTGCGGCTCCGCGGTTGGATCGGGCAAGGGCACGGAGGGGTCGCAGACGAACATCACCCGCAAGCCGAAGGGGAGGTCTGCGCGCAGGGAGCGGGCCATCCAGCCCTGGGTCCGCAGGGCCTGCTCGAGCTGCACCGCAAAGACATCGAGGTCGGGGAGGCCAGCGGTCACGAGTCCCTGCAAGGGGTCCGGCGGCCCCGTCCAGAAGGGTGTGCCGTCGCGTCGCTGGTACAGGCCCAGGCTCCAACGGGCGCGCGGCTCCCGCGGGTACTGCCGGCCCACGGTGCGCAGCACCAGCGCGCTTGGAGCGACGGCGCTGAGCTCCCGCAGCATACGCCGGGCCCGGGTCTCCTTGTCGCGGCCCAGGGCCACCGACAGCCACTCGGAGGCTTCCGAGAGTCGATCGGTGAAGGTGGGCTCGGCGCCGACCCAGATGACGGCTCCGCTGTGTGCCACGGCCGCGTCGTGGTCCCGCACCGCCTGGTCGAAGGCAGCCCGCGCGGCCGCGGAGTCGATGGCTCGGGCGCTCATCCCGGGGCCTGCTGTGCGCTTCTAACGCGCCGGGCTCGCCAACGTAGCGGACGCGCCCTAACATGGGCGCAGCATGAATTCATGGGCTGCCCCCGCGGGGGCGGCGAGGGGGCTGTGCCATGCGTCGCATACGCATCGAGCATCACACGCGCTACCACTATCCGGTTCCCGTCAATCTGCTGGAGCACAAGCTCCTGATCCGCCCGCGGGAGGGCCACGACATCCGCATCGAGTCCTCGATGCTCGAGATTCGGCCAGCCTACGATATCCTGTGGCACCGGGATGTGCACGACAACTCCGTTGCGACGGTGCACTTCAAGGCGCCCAGCGTCGAGCTGGCGATCGGCAGCACCGTCGTGGTGCAGCACTACGAGGAGGCGCCGCTCGACTTCGTCGTGGCGCCGGAGGCGGAGCGCTTCCCATTCAGCTACGACCCCGCCGAGCAGATAGATCTGACGCCCTACCAGACGCCCGTATTTCCTGCCGACCAGCGGCTGTTGGCGGACTGGTGCGCCCAGTGCTGGAGGCCGGATGACTCGGTGGAGACCTCCTGGCTGCTGGATAGAATCAATCATCTGGTGGCGGATACGGTGGAGTACGAGGTGCGGGAGGCCCCCGGCGTGCAGTCGCCCGCTCAGACGCTGGGCCGGCGCCGGGGCTCCTGCCGGGACATGGCAACCCTGTTTATCGAATGCTGCCGTCATCTGGGAATGGCCGCACGCTTCGTGAGCGGGTACCTGGTCTCTGCCGCTGCCGCGCACGACTACGGCACGACGCATGCTTGGTCGGAGGTCTATGTCCCAGGGTCGGGCTGGCGCGGACTGGATTCGACTAGCGGCCGATTGGTGGGCGGCGACCATATCGCCGTGGCGGTGCATCGACATCCGGAGGCCGTATCGCCGATCACGGGGGCCTTTCTGGCGCCGGGCGCCATCGAGCCGCGGATGGACGTGGAGGTGCGGGTGAGGGTTATCTGAGCCGAGGCGCACTGGGGAAGGGAAGCGGGCATCCGGACCGGCCGGATGCCCGCGATGCGGTCTCAGAGGATGTAGCCGCGCTCGTCGTGCAGTGCGGTGTCCAGACCCTCGGTCTCGGCCGGCTCATCGACACGCAGGCCGACGATGAGGTCGACGATCTTCAGCAGGATGAGGGTCACGATGGCGGTGTAGGTGATGGTGCTCACCACTCCGATGCACTGGGCCACCAGCTGAGCCCCGATGGTGGGGTTGCTCTCGCTAAGGCCGGAACCGCCGAGCGCCGGCGCGGCGCAAAGGCCGGTCAGCAGCGCGCCGACGGTGCCACCGATGCCGTGCACCCCGAAGGCGTCCAGGGAGTCGTCATAGCCCATCTTGCGCTTCAGGGCGGTGGCGCCAAGGTAGCAGAACACGCCGGCGGCGACGCCGATGAGGATGGCACCCATGGGACCGGCGGTGCCGGAGGCCGGAGTGATGGCCACGAGGCCGGCGACCGCGCCGGAGATGATGCCCAGTACGCTGGGCTTGCCGTGCACCATCCACTCCGCGAACATCCACGCCAGCGCCGCGC
>CAYQDX010000378.1:0-3841 GCA_964416345.1 uncultured Ectothiorhodospiraceae bacterium | reverse complement strand
GGGCGAAGCCCATGGCGATCTCGTAGGCCACGATCTGGGCCGCCGAGCGCATGGCGCCGAGGAAGGCATATTTCGAGTTCGACGCCCAGCCCGCCAGGATCACCCCGTACACGCCCATGGAGGTCAGCGCCAGGATGTACAGCAGGCTGGCGTCCACATCCGCCAGCACCAGCCCGTCGGCGAAAGGAATGACCGCCCAGGCCGCCAGGGCCGGCATGATCGACAGCATCGGCGCAATCAGGAACAAGAAGCGGTCGGCATTGCGTGGGATGACCACCTCCTTCATCAGCAGCTTGAGGGCGTCGGCGATAGGCTGCAGCCAGCCCTTGGGGCCGACCCGGTTGGGCCCGATGCGCACCTGCATGTAGCCGATGATCTTGCGCTCGGCGTAGGTCAGGTATGCCACCGCCAGCATCAGGGGGACGACGATGGCGATGATCTTCGCCAGGATGAGCACCAACTCGAGCATGCTAGCCGCGCTCCAACACCAGCGGACCAAAGGAGGCGCCCAGGACCGCGGTCTCGGGCAGTCCGGCCGGGATGCGGACACAGCCCTCCGGCACGGCCTCGTCGACGACCACCGGCAGGCCGAGGCTCGCTTCGCCCTGACGGACCACGAGCCGGTCGCCGGCCTGCACCTCCAGCTTGGCCGCCTCGACCGCGCACAGGTAGGCCGCGGGTGCCACCGCATCCGGTGTCCGCTGCAGGGCTGCAGCCCGCCGCACCACCGCGTCGCTCGCATAGATGGGCACGTCGCCGATGCGCGCCAGCCCGTCGCCCGCGGCCGCGCGCACCAGGGTGCCGTCCCACTTGAGCGTGTTGTCGGGCGGCATCTCCCCCAGAGCCTCGCGCAGCGCCTGCAGAACCTCGGTCGAGCCGGTGTAATCGAAGCCCGGCACATCCAAGAGGTTGCCCAGGACCCGAAGCACCTTCCAGGCGGGGCGGGCGGCACCCGGCGGCCGGGTGGCGGCGGCAAAGCTCTGCCAGCGGCCCTCCGCATTGACGAAGGTGCCAGAGGTCTCGGCGTAGGTGGCCACCGGCAGCAGCACGTCGGCCCAGCGCCGGGTGGTCTCGCCGGCATAGGCCGTCAGCGCCACGGAGCATCTCGCCGCTTCCAGCGCCGCCACGGCTGCCGCCGGATCGGCGCAGTCGCAATCCGGCTCGGCGCCGAGCACCAGATAGGCGTCCAGCGGGCTCGCGAGCATCTGCCCGGCACTCAGTCCGACGATCTCCACGGGCCTGGCGCCGACGCCACGGTGGGGCAGCACGCCAGCCAGACAGCCACCCGCGCTGTTGGCGGCCTCCGGCAGGTATCCCAGAGTCGCCCCGGTCGCCTCGGCGATGCATGCGCACAGGGCGCGCAGCACGCCCAGCTCGGGATGCGCCAGCGCCATGCCGCCAAGCAGCACGGTGGCCCGCTCCGCCTCGCGCAGAGTGGCCGCCAGATGCTTCTCCGCGTCGGTGGCGTGGACGTTCTTCAGCACGCCTGCCAGAGGCTTGGGGCGGGTGAGCTTCTTGGCCGCCGCGGCCGCCACCGCCACACCCGAGAGCACTCGGATCATGCCGCCCGGGCTGGTGACCGCCTGGGCCTCCACCGGGAAATGAAGCTCCTGGCGCAGCGCATTGACGCTCATGACCCGCGCACCCCGCAGCGCCGCCTTGCGCAGCCGATGGGCGATGATGGGCTGCTCCTTGCGAATGGTCGAGCCCACCAGCAGCACCGCGTCCAGGCGCTCCAAGTCCTCGATGGATTGGCCCAGCCAGGGAAACGGCGGGGCGGCGTCCTGGTCGGAGAAATCGAGCTGGCGCAGCCGGTGGTCGATATTTCCGCTGCCCAGGCCGCGCATCAGCGTGGCCACCAGGTGCATCTCCTCGACGGTCGCCGTGGGGGCGACCAGTGCTCCTAGGCGCCCGGGACCGCCTTCGGCCAGCACCTGCCTCAGTCCCTGCGCGGCGGCCTCCAGCGCGGTCTCCCACTCGGTCTCCTGCCATGCCCCGTCGCGTTTGACCATGGGCACCGTCAGCCGGTCGTTGCTATAAAGACCCTCGTAGCTAAATCGGTCCCGGTCGGAGATCCAGGTCTCGTTGATGGCCTCGTTGTCCTTGGGCACCACCCGCATGACCCCACCCCGCCGGGTATGTAAGTAGACGTTGGAGCCCACGCAGTCGTGAGGCGCCACGCCGTCATGCTGGGTCAGCTCCCACGGACGATGGGTGTAGCGTGAGGGCTTGGCAGTGAGTGCCCCCACGGGGCAGAGGTCGATGACGTTGCCCGAGAGCTCGGAGGCCACCGTGTGCGCCACGTAGGTGCCGATGCGCATGTTCTCGCCCCGTCCGGTGGCGCCCAGCTCGCGGATGCCTGCGATCTCCTGCCCGAAGCGCACGCAGCGGGTGCAATGGATGCAGCGGGTCATGTCCGTGGCGATGAGCGGCCCGATGTCCTTGTCGGCCACCACCCGCTTGCCCTCCTGGTAGCGGGAGACGTCTCCGCCGAAGCCCATCGCCACGTCCTGCAGCTCGCACTCCCCGCCCTGGTCGCAGATGGGGCAGTCGAGGGGGTGGTTGATAAGCAGGAACTCCATCGTGCCCTTCTGAGCCGCCAGCGCCTCGGGCGAGCGGGTGTAGACCTTCATGCCCTCGGCCACCGGCGTGGCGCAGGCCGGCAGCGGCTTGGGCGCGCGCTCCACCTCGATCAGACACATGCGGCAGTTCGCGGCGATGGACAGCTTCTTGTGGTAGCAGAAGCGCGGAATGACGATGCCGGCCGCGTCGGCGGCCTCGATCACCATGGCGCCCCTGCGAGCCTGCAAGGCGATCCCGTTTATCTCGATGTTTACCAGGGCGTCTGCCATAAGATGAAGACCGATTGCCTGTCCGATGCTGCGTATATGCTAGCCGGCCTGCCGAAGCTCCCCGGGTTGGCTACCGGAGCCCACCATGCAGCGCTTGTGCTCGATGTGATAAGCGAACTCGTCGTGGAAATGCTTCAGGAAGCTCTGCACCGGCATAGCCGCCGCGTCGCCCAGGGCACAGATGGTGCGGCCGGCGATCTTGCCGGCGACGCCGTCGAGCATCTCCAGATCGCCCGGCCGCCCGTGGCCGTGCTCGATCCTGTGCAGGACCCGAGCGAGCCAGCCCGTGCCTTCGCGGCATGGCGTGCATTGACCACAGGACTCGTCCATGTAGAAGTGGGCGAGATTCTCCAGCACCTTGACCATGCAGGTGGTCTCGTCCATGACGATGACCGCGCCGGAGCCGAGCATGGAGCCGGCCTGGGAGATGGAGTCGTAGTCCATGTCGAGGCCCATCATGATCTCGCCGGGCACCACCGGCACCGAGGAGCCCCCGGGAATCACCGCCTTGAGCTTGCGCCCGTCGCGCATCCCGCCGGCGAGCGCTAGCAGCTCGGCGAAGGGCGTGCCCAGAGCCACCTCGAAATTGCCGGGATTGTTGACGTGCCCGGTCACCGAGAACAGCTTGCAGCCGCCGTTGTTGGGGCGGCCGAGGCTCAGAAACCAGGCACCGCCGTGGCGCAGGATGTCGGGCACGGAGGCCAGGGTCTCGGTATTGTTGATGGTGGTGGGCCGGCCATAGAGGCCGTAATTGGCGGGAAACGGCGGCTTGAACCGGGGCTGGCCCTTCTTGCCCTCCAGGGACTCCAGCAGGGCCGTCTCCTCGCCGCAGATGTAGGCCCCCGCCCCCAGGTGCACGTGTAGCTCGAAGTCCACGCCCGAGCCCAGGATGTTGCTGCCGAGCAGCCCGGCGGCACGGGCCTCCTGCAGCGCCGCCTCGAAGCGCTCGTAGGGCTCCCAGAACTCCCCGCGGATGTAGTTGTAGCCCA
>CAYQDX010000377.1:0-3861 GCA_964416345.1 uncultured Ectothiorhodospiraceae bacterium | reverse complement strand
AGGCCGCGCTGTCCCTTGCCGATGGGGGCGACCAGGTCGATGGTGCGGGCGGTGAGATCTTCGGTGCTGCCGTTGCCTATCTCCAGGGTCAGGCGCTCGTTGGCGAACAGCGGGGTGAGGTTCTCGAACAGCACCTTGTTGCGGGCGTTCTCCGGGGCCTCGAAGTTGATATCCCCCACCTTGAGCAAGGCGAAGTAGCGCTCCCCTTCCTTGGGCGGGCGTATCTTGCCTGCCACCGTGTCCCCGGTGCGAAGATTGAAGCGTCGTATCTGGCTCGGTGACACGTAGATGTCGTCGGGCCCGGCCAGATAGGAGCTGTCCGCGGAGCGCAGAAAGCCGAATCCGTCCTGTAGTATCTCCAGGACGCCGTCGCCGTAGATGTCTTCGCCACTCTTCGCATGTGCCTTGAGCACGGAGAAGATGACGTCCTGCTTGCGTGAGCGGGCCATGCCTTCGATGCCCATGGACTGGGCAAGGTCAATCAGCTCGGAGGCGGGCTTTTTCTTCAGTTCAGTGAGGTTCATGGTCGTTGGCTTGGATAACGCTCCAGCGTTGCTGCTGTGGGGGTCGATTGCCTACCTGCAGATCGATCACAGGAGGATCGCGTACGGAAGGGCCACGGGGCCTATAGTCGAAGCACGACTCTGCCGCAGAGGAAAGTGCCGCGTAGCGGCGAGCTCGTTAGTTAACTAGGGTTGTCGATAAGGTGTGCCCGGCCCCGAGGGCCGCGATCGTGGCACCGTGCCAGACGCGGGGCGACGGCGCTATGTTCTAATGGGGATATTCTATTAGCCTCACAGGTTGCTGTCGATAAAGGCGGTCAAGTGCGACTTGCTTAAGGCTCCGACCTTGGTCGCCTCCACGTTGCCATTCTTGAACAGCATCAGGGTGGGGATGCCGCGAATGCCGAACTTCGCTGGGGTCACGGCATTGTCATCGATGTTGAGCTTGGCGACCTTCACGCGGCCCGAGTATTCGCTGGCAATCTCGTCCAGTATGGGCGCTATCATCTTGCACGGACCACACCACTCGGCCCAGTAGTCGACCAGCACTGCCGTATTTGACTTGATCACCTCGTCTTCAAACGTATCGTCCGTCACCTGAACGATCTCGCCCATGCATGTCCTCCAGGAGCTGATTTGGCCGCAGCCGGACGTCTGCGGCAGGACTATCGAGCCGCCGGTCTGCGGCCCCGTCGCTGTGGCCGCCATTGTGAGCCCATCATACCGAGTATTGCAAGTCCAAACCGGCGGTTAACTAAGGTATCATGGGCGCGCTATGAGTGATCACCATCTGACGGATACGGCATTTTCCACCTTCGACCTGGCTCCGCAGCTCATGCAAGGCGTGCGGTCGGCGGGCTTCACCCACTGCACGCCCATCCAGGTCCAGACCTTACCGGCATTGCTGGCGGGCAGCGACGTAGCGGGCCAGGCGCAAACGGGGACCGGCAAGACCGCAGCTTTCCTCCTGGCCGTTTTTCAGCGGCTTCTGGCGCTGGAGCCCGCGGCCGGCCGACGCCCTAACCAGCCCCGGGCGCTCATTGTAGCGCCGACTCGGGAGCTGGCCATTCAGATCCACAAGGATGCCGAGGTGCTGGGCGCCCATACGGCGCTGCGTCACGTCCTGGCTTACGGAGGCACGGGCTACGATGCGCAGCGTGCGGCAATCCAGGGAGGCGTGGAAGTGCTCATCGGCACGCCCGGGCGACTGATCGATTACTTCAAGCAGCGGGTGTTCGACCTCAGGGCCATCGACGCGGTGGTGCTGGATGAAGCCGATCGGATGTTCGATCTGGGCTTCATCAAGGACATACGCTATCTGTTGCGACGCATGCCGCCGCCCGAGGACAGGCTCAGCATGCTGTTCTCGGCCACCTTGTCCTACCGGGTGACGGAGCTCGCCTACGAGCACATGAATAACCCCAAGATGATCGCGGTGGATGCCGACAGGCGCACCGTGGACACGATTCGCCAGGTGGTCTATCACCCGGCCAACGAGGAGAAGATTCCGCTACTGCTGGGGCTGTTGAAGCATATGGATCCCACTCGAACCATGGTCTTCGTCAACACCAAGCGAGCGGCGGAGCGGGTGACTGCCTATCTGGAGGGCAACGGACTGCGGGCCGCGGTGCTCTCGGGCGACGTGCCCCAGCGCAAGCGCCAGAGCTTGCTGGGGAGCTTCTTGCGGGGCGAGCTGCCCATCCTAGTGGCCACCGATGTCGCCGCCCGGGGCCTGCACATTCCGGACGTCAGTCACGTATTCAACTACGACCTGCCGCAGGAGGCGGAGGACTACGTGCACCGCGTCGGCAGGACCGCCCGGGCGGGTGCCAGCGGCGACGCCATCAGCTTCGCCTGTGAGGACTCCGCCTTCTCCCTGCCGGACATCGAGGCCTACATCGGATTGAAGATTCCGGTGGGATCCATCACCGCCGACATGCTGCTCAACCCTCGTCCACCGGCCAGGATTCATCGGCCCGAGCGCCCCCGCCACGGCGATCGGGGCGCCCGGCGCGGCTCAAGCACTTCGGGGCGGGATTCCCGGCGCCGCCAGCGAGGGCCTCGTGCCCATCCGGCCGGCTAGCCCGCATATCGCGCCGGGTCGGCAGCGGGCCCTCCTCGGCGCCGGCGCCCGGCGCGCCCTGCTGTCGGGCAGCGCCGCGTGGCTAGTCGGCTGTGCCGGCCTCATCGCCACCCAGAGCCCCATGCTGCGCCTTGCGCACGTTCACGATTTCGGCGCTACCCGCGTCGCCTTCGCCCCGAACGGCCGGAGCCTCGCCTCAGGGGGCTACGAAGGTGACGTCAAGATCTGGCAGGTCCCAAGCGGCGCGCCGATAGCGCAGCTCCGGCCCCACGACGCCCAGGTGACCGGATTGGCCTGGCCCGATGCGAGGCACCTCATCAGCGTCGCCCGGGACGGGCGCCTCGTGGTCAGTCCACTGGCGGACTCCGAGCCTCCCAGGAGCATCGATCCGAGCGCGCCGATCACCGCCTTGACGTATATGCGTGGCTCGCGACGCATCGTGGTGGGTCAGTCCGACGGCGAGGTCCGCAGCTATTCCTATCCTGGCCTCCAGCCACTGGAGCGCAAGGCCCTGGGGGCGGAGGTCCTGGCCCTGGCCAGCAGACCCGATAGCAGTGGGATTGCAGCCTCCACTGCCCGCCCGCAGGTAGTGCTGCTGGACCCCGAGCTCAAGTCGGGGCGCCCCCTGACGACACCGCCCGCCGCGGCGCTCGATCTGCGCTACGCCCCCGACGGGCGCACCCTGGTGGGCGGCACCTGGTTCCACGTGCTGGTGTGGGCGCTGCCCGGCGGGCGCCTGCAGGTCCAGCGGACCGAGCACATGGGCGAGGTCATCTCCGTCGACGTCAGTCCGGACGGCCGGCACATCGCCAGCATCGGTCGCAATACCGACTCTCAGGTGCGGCTGGTGAGCCTTGCCTCCGGTGTGGTGGAGCGCAGGCTCGCACCGCACGACCTCTGCGGCTGGGCCGTGCGCATCAGCCCCGACGGCCGCCTGCTGGCCACTGCGAGCGAGGACGAGAGCGTGCGCCTCTACGATCTCACCCAGCCCTATGCCCCGACGCGTACCATCCGCTAGGGTGCAATGGAGTATGCTAGGTTGAAGCCCGCACGGAGCCGACCGCGTCCATGATCAGACGGATCGTGATCCTCGCCCTGACCCTGTTGGGCTGGTCCGCTCAGGTGGCCCCGGCGCCGGAGGCGCCGGGGCTGCTGCTGGAGATAGACGGCGCCATCGGTCCGGCCACCAGCGATTACGTCACCCGCAGCCTGGAGCAGGCGGCCGAGCGCGGCGCCCCCATGGTCGTGCTGCGCATGAATACCCCCGGCGGTCTG
>CAYQDX010000376.1:0-3887 GCA_964416345.1 uncultured Ectothiorhodospiraceae bacterium | reverse complement strand
CAGCGCGTGCGGCGCGCGCTGGAGGCGCCCTCCACCGCACACGAAGTGCCGCGTGTGATGACCGAGTTACAGGGGTCGGTCGGACCCCGTCGTCGTCAGCCCCGGTTCGGGTCGAAATTGAAACCGGCGATGTTGAATCGGTCGCAGAAGTCCTGCTTCTCAAACAGGCTCGACTCGTAGACCGGAACGGGGCTGAGCAGCTGCCGGCACTGCCCACCGGTGATCTGGCGCATCGCCGCCCGGTCAAGCTCCTGACTTTCCATGAGATCATTGATTACGATACGTGCCATCATCAGTCTCCTGTCAATGCCCGTGGTACCCGGCCCTGATCCGGCGTGCATACACGGCGGAAGTCAAGCCGGGCGAGGCGCTGCGGGCCGCAAGCGAGCGCGCGATACTACGCGGGTCAGTTAGGTCCTTAGCGCCTCGTTCCCACTCCGCGTGGAGCGGGCGGTCACGTTCTGCCCTCATGCAGGCAACCTGCTGTTCATGATTCAGTATAGCCGGCCGTGGCGGCAACCGGAATCACCCGCCCAAGCGGTTAATACTAAGGGAACTTCATCGCCAGGGCCGCCCGGGCGGCGGCCCTCGACGCCGGCCCGCCGCCCGGGGCGGACCGACCGTCACCAATTGCTGACAACACAAGGGGATATGTACTAAAGTGAGGTCAAATGAAGGGCGTTGTGAGGGGGAATACGATCGGCGCGCCGCACGAACAGGACGTCAGCGGCGCCGTGGATAGTTCGTCTATGTCAGGATAATCCATCACGAGCCAAGGCCCGGCGCGGTAGGGTGTCGAGGGCCGCCCCCTGTGTTGCGGATGCCGTCACCCACCGCCTGGCCTGAAGGTCGAGGAAGATTACGGGATGAGTTACCGGTGGTGGTCAAGCTGTCGCACCACAACAGGTAGGGTGCGCAGCGTCAACGAAGATGCCTACCTGAGTCTTGACGACCTGGGATTGTGGGTGGTTGCCGACGGAATGGGCGGCCACACCCGGGGTGACGTCGCAAGTCACCTGATCGTGGAGGCCTGCGAGGGCATGACCCGGCCCGATTCCCTGGACAGTTTTGCGCGCGAGGTCAAGACGAGGCTCGCCATGGCCAACCAGCTTATGCGCAAGAAGGTGAGCGGCGCCGGCTTCGGCCAGATAATGGGCAGCACGGTGGTGGCCTTTCTGGTATACAAGCGCGAATGGATGTGCCTGTGGGCCGGTGACAGCCGTGCCTACCTGCTGCGCGATGGCCAACTGGCGCAGATCAGCCGTGATCACAGCGTGGCCGAGGAACTCGTGCAGCGCGGCGAGTTGCGCCGTGATGAGGCAAACTCGCACCCGTCGGCCAACCGCATTACGCGTGCGGTCGGCGCCCAGGATCACCTGGTGCTGGACCAGTACCGTTCCTATCTGCGGGACGGCGACGCCGTCCTGTTGTGCAGCGACGGGCTGACTAAGGAGGTCACCGACGAGGAGGTCGCCGCCATTCTGGACGATTTTGACTGTGAGGAAGCCAGCGAGGAACTGGTGGAGCTGACGCTGGAGCGCGGCGCGCGCGACAACGTCACCGTGGCCGTGATTCACTTCGAGGTGACCACCGGCTTCGGCGACCGTCACGAGGACGATACCGTGGTGAATTACGGGCTGATGCACAGGTTGCATCAGCTGGCGAGGGCGGCGCCGCGCGAGCCGGCGCGGTTGGGCGATCGACCTTCGGGAGCGGCAGTATAGCGGTCGTGGCGAGTCTGGCACACGCATTGAAATCGTTCAGAAGCGGCGCCCTTCCAAAGGAGCAGCTGATCGCGGAAGTCGAGCGCATCCTGGCGGACGGCCGGGGTGATGAGACCTGGATGCTGGAGACGCTCAACGTGGAACATACCCGGGCGCCGCTGCCGCCCGAGGTTCACGCGGAGGTGAAGCGCCGGATAGAGGAATCCGCGCATGCCAAGCGTCAGGGTGCCGGTGTCGGGGACGGCCCGGCCGATCCGGATGCCAGTCGCACCTACCTGGCCACGCAGCTGATCGTCGATCGTGAACCGGCACAGCCTGCCGCCGGCGCGAAGGCCGCGCCACGGCCCCGCGGTGCCAGCTCCGAAGGCGGCACGTCGCCGGCTATCGAGAAGATCAAGGGTGTGGGCGACGTGCTGAATGACCGCTTCGTCCTCGAGGAGCGTGTCGGCTCGGGCGGCATGAGCACGGTCTACAAGGCGCTCGACCGGCGCAAACTAGAGGCCGACGACCGCAACCCGTACGTGGCGGTCAAGGTGCTCAATGTCGAGTTCCGCGCCCACCCCCAATCGCTGATCGCGCTGCAGCGCGAGGCGAAGAAATCGCAAAGCCTTGCGCATCCGAACATCGTCCGGGTCTACGATTTCGACCGTGACGGCGCCACGGTGTACATGACCATGGAGTACCTGTCCGGTAAATCGCTGACGCAGATTTTGCGGGCGAGCGGATTCAAGGGCATGTTGCACGAGGAGGCGATGCCCATCCTGGAACAGATCGTGGACGCACTGAAGTTCGCCCATGACAGCGGCATCGTGCATGCGGATTTCAAACCTGCCAACGTCATCATCACGGACAGCGGACAGGTCAAGATCATCGACTTCGGGATCGCACGCGCCTTCCAGCGAGCCGACCAGGTCGACATGGAAGCGACGCGTTTCGACCCGGGTTCGCTCGGGGCCTTGACGCCGACCTACGCGAGTCCCGAGATGCTGGCGCACCGCGAGGTGGACCCGCGGGATGATATCTATGCGCTGGGTTGCATCGCCTACGAAATGATGACTGGCCGCCATCCCTTCGGACGCATGCAGGCAACCGAGGCGCGGGACAGCGGGCTGGAGCCGGAGCGCCCCAAGGGACTGACGAAGAAGCAATGGAAGGCCCTGAGACGGGCGCTGTCCTTCAAACGCGAATATCGCACAGCGACGGTCGAGCAGTTCTGCCACGACTTCCGCTGCCGGGGCGTGCTGTCCTCCTCCGCCGTCAAGCTGTCCGGGCTGGCGGCCTCCGTGCTAGTGGTGGCCGGACTCGCCGCTTATTACTATCACTTGGCATTCCGACCGGCGCCCGAGGTCGCCGCTGGCCCCGTGCCGGCGCAGACGCGTGTCGAATCCGGCGGCCGGGAGACCGATGGAAGCACCGTCGCCTTGTCGCCGCTCGAGCCATCACCGCCTGCGGCCGTCGCCGACGCGGAACCGCCCGCCGCGGGCATGCAACTGACCAAGGTGGAACCGCAGGTTACGGTGCAACCGGTCGTGCCCGAGGTGCACGAGCTCTCGCTTTCGGCGGTCATGCCCGTGCTGGATCGGGTATCCTGTGCGGCCCTGACCGCTAGTGTCAGTGTCGGGACCGTGCACGTGAACGGCTATGTCTCGCAACGGTTCGACGTGCAGGGGCTGGAAAGCGAGCTGCTGGCGCTGCCCGGGGCAAAGCGTGTCTCCACCACCGTGACACCGGTCAGCGACGAGAAGTGCGCCGTGATGGATCTCTACGAGCCGTACTGGCGCGTCAACCACGCCACCGGGGAGGCCACCACGATACGCACCCGGAAGGCGGGCGGAGAGCTCACCGAAGGGGATCCGCTGGTCGTCAAGATCACGACGCCACCGTACGAATCCTACGTCAATCTGGATTACTACTCCCTGGACGGGGGCGTGGTACACATGGTCCCGGGGCCGCGCGTCGAGGCCAATCAGGCGCCGCCCAGCTACAGCGCCACCATCGGCGACCTGGGTGAATGGGTCATCGCGGAACCGTTCGGTACTGAGATGGTAGTCGTGTTGAACACGCCGCAACCCTTGTTCGACACACCACGCAAAGAGGTTGAAAAAGGTTCCGACTACCTGCCGGTGCTGCTGGGGGCCAGCGAAATGCCACTGTCGGTGCGGA
>CAYQDX010000375.1:0-3917 GCA_964416345.1 uncultured Ectothiorhodospiraceae bacterium | reverse complement strand
CGACGAGCCGACCATGAGCGAGGGCTATCGCCGGCTCCTGGGCCTCTGCAGCCATGAGTATTTCCACACCTGGAACGTGAAGCGCATCCGGCCAGCGGCCTTCGTGCATTGGGATCTGCGTCGTGAGAGCTACACCCGGATGCTGTGGGCATTCGAAGGCATCACCTCCTACTATGACGACCTGGCCTTGCGGCGCAGCGGCCTCATCGACGAGGCCGGCTATCTAGAGCTCATCGGTCAGACCGCCACCCGGGTGTGGCGTAGCAGCGGCCGGCACAAGCAGTCCCTGGCCGAGTCCAGCTTCGATGCCTGGACCCGGTTCTACCAGCAGGACGAGAACGCCCCGAACGCCATCGTCAGCTACTACACCAAGGGGGCGCTGGCGGCGCTGATCTTGGATCTGACCCTACGGGTGCGCAGCACCTGCACCCTGGACCAGGTCATGCGCGAGCTGTGGGAGCGCTATGGCAAGACCGGCGTGGGGGTGCCAGAGGACGGTGTGCAGCGGCTCGCCGAGTCGCTCTCGGGACTGGATCTGGGATCCTTGTTCCAGCAGCTGCTGCACGAAACTGAGGATCCGCCGCTGGCGGAGCTGCTGGCGGCCTTCGGGGTGCGCTTCGAGCTGCGCCCCGCCGAGTCGGCGGACGATGCCGGGGGCAAGCCTGCCAGAAGCGACCCCCGTAGACCCCGTTGCGTGCTCGGTGCTCGCCTGGGCAACGGCCCCGAAGTGCAGCTCGCCCAGGTCTATGACGGCGGCCCCGCTCAGCAGGCGGGCCTCGCGCCGGGAGATGTGGTGGTGGCAATCGACGGCATCCGCGCCAACGTCCAGAATCTCGACAAACTGCTGGCCCGCAGCGCCCCGGGCGAGCGTCTCGAAGTCCATGCCTTCAGGCGTGACGAGCTGCTGCACTTCGAGGTGCTGCCGCAGGCCGCGCCTGCGGACACCTGCGTGCTGACACTGGTGTCAGACGTCAGCCCGGAGGTCGCCGCCCGGCGCCAGGCCTGGCTGGGCGCGACGGAGAGCCGGCCATGAGCGGCGGCGACGCCGAGAACATGTCCCTTTGGGAGCTCCAGAGTCGCACGCCGCGCCGCCGGCTCTATGAGCTGGCGGGCATTCGCGACGTGCCCTGGCTGTACCGGAGCATCGAGCTCTATCTGCTGCTTAGCGCCGGCGGCTGGGCACTGACCGTCTGGCTGCCGGCCCTGCGTGCTCATGGCGCCGAGAGCATCGTGTTCTGGAACAGCCTGGTGTGCGCCGTGGCGGTGCTGGTGCGCTATCCGGAGCTGACCCGCAGCAAGCCCACCAACATCATTCCGGCGGCTCTGATTCCGGCGGTGCTCTATCTCACGTTCACCTATGTGGTGGCGCGCCATGTGGCGTTGACCGTGGACCGCGGTTTGTATGTGCTGGTGTTCGTGGCGCTCTACTGGCGGCGCGCCGAGCGGGAGATCCTGCGCCTGGCCTATGACCGGCGGCAGAGCACCCCGTCCGGAGCGAGGACCGCGTAGCGCTAATCGTCGCCCGGAGGTGTACCGGGCCTGAGGGGTTTCTGCCGACCATGTCCAGCAAGCACGTGTACCGGGTGGTGTTTCACAACCAGGGCAAGCTCTACGAGCTGCACGCCCGCGAGGTCAGTCAAAGCAGCATGTACGCCTTCGTAGAGGTCGCCGGTATCATCTTCGGCGAGCGCTCTGGGGTGCTGGTGGATCCCTCCGAAGAGCGCTTGAAGTCCGAGTTCGGCGGAGTCTCCCGCACCTACATTCCCATCCATGCCGTGGTGCGCATCGACGAGGTGGAGAAGAGCGGCGTGAACAAGATTACGGCCCTGTCCTCGGACGACAAGGTGACGGCCTTTCCCCTGCCGGTGCAGCCGCCGGGCGGCAAGAAGGATTAGCGCCGCAGGATGGCCTCGTAGAGCGCCGAATAGTCCGCGTCGGCGTAGCCGCGTGCGGCCGCCGCCTGCAGCCGGCGCCGGACCCCCTTCAGGGCCTCGGTGCCCAGTTCCAGCCCCACAGCCTCCCGCAGGAAGAGCTCCACGTCCTTCAGCAGGTGGCGGGTCGGAAAGTTGGGATTGTCGTAGTCGTGGGCGCGCAGGCGGGGGAGCTTCTTGTCGAAAGTCGGCGCATACAGCGCGCTGCTCCGCAGCAGCTGCATGAAGGATTCGACCTCCAGGCCGGAGCGCTCCACCCAGGCGAGGCTGAGGGCGAAGGCCGCAGTCATGGAAGCAATGAGCTGGTTCAGCGCGAGCTTGGCGGCTGCAGCACTGCCTACGGGACCGAGGTGCACGGGGTCAAGACCGAAGACCCGCAGCAGATCCAGACTGGCCTCGTAGTCCTCCCGGCTGCCCCCCACCATGACGAGCAGCGTGCCCCGCTCGGCCTCGGGAATGCTGCCCAGCACGGGTGCCTCCAGATAGCTGCCGCGGGCCTGGGTTACGGCCTGCGCCAGCAGGCGGCTCTCGGAGGGAGCAATGGTGCCCATCTGGATCACCCGCCGCCCGGCCAGCTCTGTGCGCGCGGTGCGGTCCAACAGCACCGCGTCGATTGCCGCGGCGTCGCTGAGCATCAGCACCACGGCCTCGGCACCCCGCAGCGCCGCGGCGGGGATGCTCACCACCGTCGCCCCGGCTCGGGCCAGCTCGGCCGTCTTGTCCACAGTGCGGTTGTAGACAGACAAACTGTGACCGGCCTGCAGCAGCCGGTGCGCCATGGGACGGCCCATCAGGCCGGTGCCGAGCAATGCGAGCTTCACGACAGTCTCCCGGATGCGTAGTCCCACGAAATTGCTGCGTCATAGGGTCAGAAACCGAGCACGTCCCGGGACCAGTCCAGCACCGGGCGCACCCGCGCCGAAAGCATAACCCTGGCGCCCTGGAAATCCACCCAGCGATATTCGTGGTGCTCCGGCGCACCGAGCTCGGGATTGACCAGCAGCTTTACCTCGACGCCGGCAGTCTCGGCGATGTAGTAGCGCGCCACCTTGCCCCGGGCGTAGGGCCCGGTCTCCCGATAGTCGTGGCCCCAGCGGAAATGCAGGTCCGTGAGGGACGTCTCTTCCGCCACCTCCCGGCGGGCGGCTTGCAGGGGAGTCTCGCCGGGCTCCACCAGGCCCTTGGGAAAATCCCAGTAATTGAACACCCGCAGCAACAGATAGCGCCACGCGTCCGGCTCCCGGCGCACCACCACCACCCCCGAGGAAAGCAGCCTTGGCTTCATGGAGCTTTCGGCGGCTCCTCAGAGCCGCCACCGGACCACATGGGTGCCATCACGGCGGAAGGGTTATGCAGGGAATTGCCGGCATAGGGCTTGCCATCGAAAACCACGTGGGGGCAACCTAACATCCGGGAATAACCTGGACAAGGGGGCGGCGGCGGGGACCGGAGCGATGACGCGATTGCGCGAGGTCCAGGGTGTGCGCCAGGGGCCGGGTGAGACGACCAAGCGCTGGTATTCCTGTCCGGAGTCGGATCTGTTCGTCTGGCTCACTGGGGGCGAGGTCCAAGCCTTCGAGCTCTGCTACGACAAGCCACACGACGAGCACACGGTGTCCTGGCGGCGGGGTGGCGGGCTGCGCCATGCCCGCGTGGACGATGGCGAAGACGACCCCAGGCACAACCGCACCCCCATCGAGGTCGCAGACGGCGTGCTGGATCCGGGCGCCGTGGCCCTAATCTTCGAGCGCCTCGGCGTGGAGGTGGAGCCGCGCATCTACCGCCACGTCCTGCGGGCCCTGCTCGGCACCTCCCCGTAGCCCGCGGACCTCATCCCAGCTCGGCAAGCAGCCGGTCGATCATGCGCTCCGCCTGGGCACCGTAGCCGCCGCCGAACAGATTGAAGTGATTGAGAATATGATAGAGGTTGTAGAGGTCCTTGCGCACGCCGTAGCCGGCGTCCAGGGGATAGGCCTCCTGGTAGGC
>CAYQDX010000374.1:0-3935 GCA_964416345.1 uncultured Ectothiorhodospiraceae bacterium | reverse complement strand
AGTGCGCTGCGCCGCATTGACCGTGTCCTTGTCGAAAGGCATATGCATGCTCATGATGTGCGCCGAGCGGAACAGCCGGTCGGTGTGCTCCCTGAGACGGAATATGGCAGTGCCATCGGCCGTCCGATAGGCCCGTACGCCTTCGAACACGCCCATACCGTAGTGCAGCGTGTGGGTCAGCACATGCACCTTGGCCTCCCGCCAGGGCACCAGCTCGCCGTCAAACCAGATGACGCCGTCTTGGTCATCCATCGTCATGCCAGGTTCTCCTCGTGAGCTATTGAGCCGGGCTCGCGCGAGCACGCTCACTCATCCCCGATCACGCTCTGCCAGAGGTGGGCGACGATCGCCCGCTCCTCTGCCAGTGCTTCAGCCTTCACGGCCGTTGGGGCCTCCTGCAGGGTCAGGCGGTGGACCGCCTTGCGCAGACCACGATAGGCGTCCGCCAGCGCCTCGGCATCGGATGCAGCCAGGAAACCCACCCGCGCCAGGCCTGCCAGCAGGCGAATGTTGTCCGTGTATTCCAGCAGCTCGGGGTGGGCGTGCGCCAACAGCAGAACGCCGTATTGGACCACAAATTCGATGTCGGCGATACCGCCGGGATCCTGCTTGAGATCCATGAGCCCCCCGTGACGTCCACCCAGGGCGGCGCGCATGCGCGCCCGCATCTCGCGCACTTCCCGGCGCAGCATCTGGGGCTCGCGCTCGCGGCTCAGCGCCACCCGCCGCGTCTCCAGGAACCGACGCGCCAGGGCCGGGTCGCCCGCCACCGGCCGGGCCCGCACCAGCGCCTGATGCTCCCAGGTCCAAGCACGCTCTCGCTGGTAGAGATCGAAGCCAGCGATGCCGGTCACCAGCAACCCTGAGGCGCCGCTCGGCCGCAGTCGGGTGTCCACCTCATAGAGCACCCCGGCCGGGCTGTGAGTGCTGAGCATGTGCACCAGGCGCTGGCCCAGTCGGGCGTAGAACACCCCGCTCTCGATGGACCTGGGCCCCTCGGTGGCCGGTCCGTCCACGGCGGCGCCATGCAGAAATACCAGGTCGAGGTCCGAGCCGTAGCCGAGCTCGATGCCACCCAGCTTGCCGTAGCCGATGACGACGAAGCCCGTACCCCCTGGGGAGGCCACCTCGCAGGGGGGTCGACCATGGCGCTGCTGCAGGTAGTGCCAAGTCAGCTGCAGTGCCCCCTGCAGCACCACCTCGGCAATGGCCGTGAGGTGATCACTGACCACCATGAGCGGATAGGCATTGGCCACATCCACCGCCGCCACCCGCAGCACGTGGGCCTGCTTGAACTGGCGCAGCAGCTCCATGTGCTGCTCGACGTCGTCCGCGTCGGTGGCTGCCATGCGCTGCGCCAGCTCCGCCTCCAGGGCCTGCCGGTCCAGCGGAGCATATAGGGTGCGCGGATCCAGCAGCTCGTCGAGCAGCACCGGGTGGCGTGCCAGAAGCTTGGCCAACCAGGGGCTCGCCGCGCACAGCTTGACGAGCTGGGACAGGGCCATGGGATGCTCCACCAGCAGGCTAAGGTAGGTGGTGCGGCCCGCAATGGCCTCCAGCACCCCCAGCACGCGGCGCAGCGTCTCCGTGGGTGTCCCGGTCCGGCCGGCGGCACCCAGCACCATGGGCATCAGACGGTCGACCCGCTCACGGCCGCGCGCGCTCAGCGCATGCAGACGGCTGCCTCGACGCAGCTCCGTGAGGTGGCGGTGAGCGTCCTGGACATCATCGTAGCCGGCGTGGACCAGCACGGATTCGGCCTGCTCACCCTCGGCGGAGCCCAGCCAAACGGCAGCCAGATCCACCTCCGCACCGCTCAACGCGGCCGCCTCTGCCTGGGGCGCCGCTACGACCTGCTCGAAGTGGTTGTGGACGCGCCGGCGGTGCATGCGCAGATCCCGATCGAAGGCATCCCAATCCGGATACCCCATCGCATAGGCCAGGGCAGAGCGGGCGGTGAAGTCTTGTGGCAGGGTCTGGCTCTGCTCGTCGGCATAGGCCTGGATGCGGTGCTCCACGTTGCGGAGGAACACATAGGCTTCGTGCAGCTGGCGCACGACGAACTCCGGCAAATTACCGCGTTGCCGCAGGCGCTCCAGCACCACCAGCACGCGCCGGTCCCTCAGCTCCGGCACTCGCCCCCCACGGATGAGCTGAAAGGCCTGGGCCACGAACTCGACCTCGCGGATGCCGCCAGCGCCCAACTTCACGTCGTCATGCAGGCCCTTGCGCTGGACTTCCTGCACGATCAGCGCCTTCATCTGGCGCAGCGCCTCGAAGGCGCCATAATCCAGGTAGCGACGGTAGACGAAGGGTCGCAGAGTCGCCAGCAGGCGCCTGGCGTGCTCAGCCTGGCCCGTGACCACCCGCGCCTTGACCATGGCATAGCGCTCCCAGTCGCGCCCCTGGGAGGCGTAGTAGCCTTCCAGGGCGGAGAAGCTCATCGCCAGGGGCCCACTGGCGCCGAAAGGCCGCAGGCGCATGTCTACCCTGAACACGAAGCCCTCGGCAGTCGGCTGGTTGAGCACGTGGATGAGCCGCTGACCGAGGCGGACGAAATATTCGTGGTTGCTGGTGCCGCGGCGACCGCCGACGGTCTCCCCGTCCTCCGGGTAGGCGAAGATGAGATCGATGTCGGAAGAGAAGTTGAGCTCTTCGCCACCCAGCTTGCCCATGGCCAGCACGACCATGTCCAGGCGGCGACCTGTGGAGTCCACGGGCGTGCCCCACTCCACGGCCTGCAGCTCGTGCAGGCGGACGAGAGCCCCGCTCACGCAAGCGTCGGCCAGCGCCGTGAGGTCCCGAACGGTGCCGTTCAGGTCCGTCCTGCGATCCAGATCCCGCCAGGCGATACGCACCATCTCCCTGCGCCGGCAGTGGCGCAGCCGGCGCATCAGCTGCTCCTCGACCGCGGCGCCGTACAGCACCGCGGCCACGCGGCGACCGTATTCGCCGTCTTCGTAGCAGCGATCCAAATCGCCGCTGCCTACCAGATCTTGCAGCAGCGCCGGCGCCCGAACGCACGTGCCGGCCACGAAGCGACTTGCCGCCCAGACCCGTGCCAGGGAGCGCAGTGCTTCGGGGCCCTGCAGCAGCGGCTGGCCCCCGCAGGCGGCGACATAGTCGGCCCAGTGGCTCGCCACGCCGTCCTGCAGCGCTGCCGGCAGCTCGCGCAGCGCATCGGCCTGGGAAAGCAATGATGTCTCGGGCATGGCGGTGGACTGACATTTCCGGCAGCAAGGACACGCCCCGCGGCACCGGCCCAATCATACCAACGGCCAACGCACCCGCGACCGTGCCGGGCACAAAAAAGCCCCGCCGTCATCGGCGGGGCTCCATTTCGCGCGGATGGGCGCTCGGCTACATCATGCCGCCCATGCCGCCCATACCACCCATGTCACCCATGCCGGGCGCGCCACCGCCCTTTTCCTCCTCGGGCTGCTCGGCCACCATGACCTCGGTGGTGATCATCAGGCCGGCGACGGAGGCGGCGTTCTGCAGCGCCGTCCGGGTCACCTTGGTGGGGTCCAGGATGCCCATATCGATCATGTCGCCGTACTCGCCGGAGGCAGCATTGAAGCCGAAGTTGCCAGAGCCCTCGGCGACCCTGTTCAGGACCACGGAGGCCTCTTCGCCGGAATTCTGCACGATCTGACGCAGCGGCTCCTCCATAGCGCGGCGGGCGATGTCCACACCGGTGTCCTGATCGCTGTTGTCACCCTTGAGGCTCTTGATGGATTCCACCGCCCGGATCAGGGCGACACCGCCACCCGGGACCACGCCTTCTTCCACCGCCGCGCGGGTCGCATGCAGTGCGTCTTCCACCCGGGCCTTCTTCTCCTTCATCTCGACCTCGGTCGCGGCGCCGACCTTGATGACGGCCACGCCGCCGGCCAGCTTGGCCACCCGCTCTTGCAGCTTCTCCTTGTCGTAGT
>CAYQDX010000373.1:0-3981 GCA_964416345.1 uncultured Ectothiorhodospiraceae bacterium | reverse complement strand
ATCGATACAGATGGGTCTGAGGGTTCTCAAAAGTCTGCCCAGGATTGCATTCAGGTTTCCAGGAAACCGCGCTAGAATGTGTCGACGTGAACAAACCTGCCACCAGCACCAGAGATACAGACATGACTGATTTCATAGGAAAACTCCTCGGGGCCTTTTGCCACCTTTCGTAAACATGCTATGCGTCTCAACTTGCCCATCAGGGAAGATTGGGGAGTGATCTTGCAATCCTGCAGGATTGCAGGAGTCAGTCTCCTTTCCCGCCCAACGGGGATGCATCGTCAACGCTGCCCGTCTGTCGTCGCGGAACGGTCAGCAGTATTCGCCGAGTCCACCGCTCGGGGCCGGATCGGTCAGACGAAACCTGATCTCATAGGGTCCCCCGTATTTTCCCGCGTATGTCACCGGCGAAACGAGACCGACGAAAATGACCAGCCCCAGCCTGGCTAGGCGGGCTCTGACCTGTCCTTGCTGCACCGTCAATCCTATAGATATCTCATGCATGGTTGCATTCTTCCTCTATTTGCGATTGAGCTTGCTTCTCACTCTCGAGCTGGAGATCGCTATAGAATCTCTGCCGAAAAGGGACGCCAGCTGCGTTGCCAGTTTGGGAAGTTGGCCCAGCTGCAAGTTGTGGGACGTCGTCCCCGAATGTTACCCACGGTTGCTTCTCCGCGCACCACATATGCACGGTCGGTGTAACCCACGACGGGTCATCAAGCGTTCCAGCCTTGATGAACACCAATCCGGGATAGGCTTTGCCCTGTCCGCATATCGGTGAGCCGCACCGTGAGCAATAGGACCTGAAGAATGGCATTGCGCCCGCATCCACGTGCTCCACGTACGTCGTCAGTCCGTCTCCCGCAATCTCCACGGCGTCCGCCGGCATCGCAAGATTCGTGGAGAAGGCCGAGCCGGTGTTCTTCTGACACGTTGCGCAATGGCAGACCCGCAACCATGACCGGCTCGGCATTCAACTGGTACCGGACGGCCCCGCACAGACATCCTCCGCTGGCGTTTAGCATTGGCATTGACTCCTTCACCGCTCTAGGTTGGGTAAGCCACGCCAAGAGTGTGACGGGCAATGACGCTACGCTCAGCGAGAATTGGGCCAACCGGGCGCGTCCTGCAGAGATTTCAACATATCAGTCACTTGCCTGGCGGGTAGCCACGACCGAGGGTCGCGAGATCCCGTGGAATCGCGAGATCTCGCCACACGAGGAACGAGATCTCGCGCAAGAGGTAGAGGTTCGGGCTAGGGCTTCTGCCGCGGAATCTGGAACGCCTGCATCTGTGAGCGGAGGGTGGATGGTTTGAGCTTGAGCATGCGCGCCGCGCCTTGGCTTCCGGATATTCGCCAGTCACACGCATTGAGGGCGCGGCAAATATTGTCGCGCTGGAAATTGCGCATCTCCTCGGCAGTCATGACCGGCAGCTCGGCGCCGAGAGCGGCCGAGTGGCGGGGCCTTGGAGGTTCATCAAGATTGACCTCCGGATACAGCCAGTCGTTGCGCGAGGTGATGACTGCGTGCTCCAAGACATTCTGCAATTCCCGCACGTTGCCCGGCCAGTGGTAGGACAGTAGACGCGCGGCGTGGTCCGGGCTCAGGCGCTTCGGGCGCCGACCGAATCGGAATGCTGCCCGCTCGGCGAACAGGTCTGCGAGCAGCAGAATATCCTCGCCCCGGTCGCGCAGTGGGGGAATTGATATCGGGAATATATTCAGCCGATAGAACAGGTCTTCCCTGAACCTGCCTTGGTGTACCGCCTCGGCGAGATTTCGGTTAGTGGCGGCGATGACGCGCACGTCTACCCGTATAGGCTGCGACGACCCTACCGGCTCGAATTCGCCTTCCTGCAGCACCCGCAGCAGTTTTGCTTGCATATCCAGATGCAGCTCTCCCACCTCGTCGAGAAATATGGTGCCGTGGTGGGCGCGCAGAAAGCACCCGTCGCGCCTCGAGGTCGCACCGGTGAAGGCTCCTCTGATGTGGCCGAAAAATTCGCTTTCCACTAAGTCGCGAGGAATGGCCGCGCAATTGACAGTCACCAATGGCTTGTCGGCACGTGGGCTGGATTCATGGATGGCCCGCGCGAATACCTCCTTGCCACTGCCCGTTTCGCCGAGCAGCAGTACGGTTGCGTCGGTTGCTGCAACTTGTGATGCCTTCTCGAGCACTGCTCTGAACGGTTCGCTCTGTCCAACGATACGCCCGCGTTGCTGCATTGCGTCGAGCTCGTCACGTAGCAGATCCGCCTGCCGCTGTAGCTGTAGGATCTGCCGCTCGGCTTCTCGCAGTGACTGCAGGTCTCTGAGAATCAAGGTGTAAAAGGCACAGTCCTGGTCGATTCCATGCGACAATGTGGCCTCGACGTCAAAAGCCTTTCCGTCGGCTCGCATTCCCTGTAGACATCTGCCAATCCAGGCTTGCCTCTGCCCGGGTATATCGCGAAAGCTTTGCATGAAGCCCTGAATGAGCCGGACGCTTTCAGTCGTGAAGCATTCGCCCATCGAGGCGGGCGGAGCGCCGGTGCCGTAGGGATTGAAAGAGTGTCTGGCCGATGGGTTGATCAGGTGAATATGCAGCTCATCGTCGAAGTCAATGATACCGTCAAGCGCACCGTCGATCAGGCGTCGCAGGCGTTCCTCGCGCCCGCGTAGTTCTTGCTCGGCCCTGATGCGGCGCATCTCCGCCGCGGCGCGGTTTCCGAAGATCTCAAACAGCGCCATATAGCGTGCTTCGTCTGGTACCGGCTTGGAATCAAGAACGGCCAGGTGTCCGATGATGTTGCCCGCCGAGTCCTTGAATGGCATTCCAGTGTAGCTGACGAGCTTGGAGTCGCGGAGAAAGTCGTTCTGAGGATAGTGGTCGATGACCCTATCCGGAATCTGAAACAATTGTCCACTTCGAATGACACCTTCACATGGCGTCCCAGCGATATCATAGGCGCCGGGGTCGACCCATCGGTCGCCCAGCCAGTAGGCACGAGGTCGAAGTTGGCTCGTTTCGCTGACGTAATCGGCAACGAGCGCGCCATAGGTTTTGAGCACGCCCGCGAGCTGCTGCACCAGGGCGCGAAAGAACGCATCACCGGTCTCATGCGATGTGCCTTCCAGTATGCTCAGCAGCAAAGCATTTTCTTCGCTGAGCTGCTCGCGGTATCTGGCTTTGGTGTAGTTGGTGGGCACGGCTGCTGGAATCTCCCCAATGCATGTGTGACTTGTGGGCCCGGCGCGGTGGTGACCGATAGCGATGAATGTGGATCATGCGTCGCCACGGTGGCGGAGTCTAGACGGGAAGTAAGAGCGAATGGGGCCAGTGTTCGCATTGTTGCACCTGGTAAGGGGAGCAGGCTGGCAGGCGGAGATGCAACCTAGCGGGCCAACTGCTGGCCTCCTTGGGCATCTCCGGTCTCGATGCGCACTTGGCTCTCCACCGAGAAGCCACTGTGCTGCCAGCTCAACAGCTTGGCTACCAGGTCCTCGTCTATGGCCTCATCGGCAAGGAGCATCTCCAGCACGGCCCGCCGAAGCCGCTGCTCGAGCAGCTTGGCGGGGACGGGCGGCAGGACCCGCGACACCCCGTCGGGCTCATCTTCCCCTGTGAGGCGTCGAGGAGAATAGTGTAACGTACTGAAAAGGAGTTATTAATGTGAGTCCAGCAGGCGATGCGCCTGGCGACAAAGGTCAGGGGAAACTGGGGAAGCTAGGCAGGGCAATCGCATCAAAATCACACACCGCACACGATTCTGGCAGTGACCAGTACCGACGAATTTCGCCTCGGCCATGATTACGCTCCTTCGTCTCGTGGTAGTCGACCGCGTAACCCTTGTAGCCGACACTGTCAGCTTGGTTGAAGACAGCTTCCACTTCATCGGCCAGCTTGCTCTGATTACCTTTCAGCGCTAGCAGATAATCGCCGCCTTGGTCGATAATCTGCTTGGCGATGGCCTTCTGACAACCCATCGCGTCTATGGTGA
>CAYQDX010000372.1:0-3982 GCA_964416345.1 uncultured Ectothiorhodospiraceae bacterium | reverse complement strand
CGTCAGGGTCGAGGTATCGACGATCCGTTGGCCGCCGTAGAGCACCTTGCGCAAGGCGTCCATGCGGGAGGTGGTCAGGTAGTTCAGGAAATCGCCGCTCCACTCGCCGGCGCCACTACAGGTCTTGTCGGACGCATTGCTGCTGGGCTGGAACCGCCCCAGGGCGCTGCTGTATGTGTAGCACTTGTAGGAGTCGAAATACCCGAAGTAGGTGATCGTCGTAGGCTTGTAGTGGGTATCCAGCACGCCATCGCCATCAAGATCCGAGGCGTCGTTGTAGGCCTCGTAATAGAGCTTGTGGTCCCGGCCGAGCACGAGCAGGGTCAGCGGCGGCACGCGTTCTGCGATGAACGGCGGAACCGCGCAGCTTGCGGCGGGTCCGGCCTGGGCGGCATTACCGCCCAGCGCCAGGGACAGTCCCAGCACGAGCGCCGAGGCAGCGGCGGAGATCCGTCTGTTCAGTGTATTGAAGCCGGACATGGTCATTCTCCTAACGCTCGAGCTCTATCGCGTAAATGCTGAATCCCTGCGCCTTGAACCGAATCTGCTGGCTCGGCAGCAGGTACCGATAGTCCATGGGCTGGGCGTTGAAATGTCCCGCGCCGTCGCGGGAATAGCGGGTGACCGTGGCTGCTGGCATGAGCAGATAGTCGGTGCCATCGAGCTGAATGCGCATGGGACCGTCCTGCTTCCAGGGCGTCTTGGTGATGGCGCCCCGATGCCAAACGCCGGGCTCGAAAGCAGGTGCCGCAGGCACGGTCCCCAGGATCAGTCCTCCGGCAAGTGCCACTACGCTCAGGATGCGGACGCGGCTTCGCAGGCTAGTGAGGCGCTTGGACGCTGCACGATGCTCGATTGGCTGCTTTGCGACAGGACCCATGGTCAGATACTCCCTGGAAAATGGTTGCAGGACGCGCCGACAGGATAGCCCCAGTCGAGGGCCGGCGATGCGCCTTTTAGAAGATTGGTCAATGGTCATGCTAGCTCTCTTCCCACTTACTCGGATCCAGCTCGCAGCTCATCCCGCCACCTAGGTCGATGCAATACTGTAGCTGGCGCGCCTGGGTGCCGGACACGAGCGCGTAGGTGATTTGCAGCTTGCGGTTGGGAGCGCCGCGCCCGGTGACTGGCGTGGCGATGACCGTATAGGTCTGGCCGCCCGTGGCCGAGAAGTCATAGTCATAGCGCACCACGGCCCCGGAGGCGGAGAGCTTGGGATTGAAGGCGATGGACCCGGTCAGCCACGACGTGAGGCGATTGCCGCCGGTGTCTTCGACCCCATTGCCGTTCTCGGAATAGGCGTAGGTATGCGCCGCCGCATCGGTGCACGCCGGACAGAAGCGGTTGTTCAGCGCGGAGTAGCTCTCGACGAGCTTGGCCAGCTGCAGCAGGGTCTCCTTGGCTTCGGAAACCTTCGCCCGGTCTGTCTGTTTGACAAAATTGGGCAGGGCGAATGCGGCGATGATGGCGATGATGGCCACCACGGTGAGCAGCTCGACAAGGGTGAAGCCTCCTGGCCATGGACTGAATCGACGCGCCCCTCTGCCACTGCAGACGCCAGGTGTCGGATCTTCAAGCATGCTCGATGACCTCCTGCCAGCCATTGCAATGGATTATAGTGTTGGTCCGGCCGGCTGGGGGCCCGGAAGCGGGTATACACGACAGGCGGCAGTGATTGGGCGACCAACGGTCGCGTCGGGAGCCTCCCCGCACCTACAATGCTGATCAAGCACCGGATGTGGCGCCGGCCGGACCGTCGCCGGAGTCTTGAGACAGGAAACACGGGGGGACACGTTGTGGACAGACGCCAGTTGGGTATGTCCTTGTTGGAGCTTTTGACCGTCATCGCCATCATCGGCGTACTGGCGAGCGTGGCCATGGTGGTATACCACTCCCAGATTCTGGACGCCCGTCGCAGCGATGCTACGGGCTATCTCTGGGATCTCATGCAGCGGGAGGAGAAGTTCCGGAACCGCTATGGCAGCTATACGACCCAGGTTATCGGTACGGCGACCTGCAGCGGCGCCGCCTGCGGCCTGAGCCAAGGCAGCGCCCTGAGCCCGGAGGGTCATTACGGAGTCACCGCGGCCGCCTGCGGCTCGGGTCTGCGTACCTGCGTCCGCCTGCAGGCCGATGCGACCGCCGCCGGGACGACGGGCAAACAGGCGGACGACACCGTTTGCGTAAACATCACCCTGGCGTCCGACGGGTCCAAAGGGCCGGCGGATTGCTGGTGATGGATCGTCCGGCGAGCGTGACGTCGCGCTGATGCATGATTGCGTCATCGTTGGGGCGGGTCTGAGCGGCATGCTGGTCGCCCGTGAGCTGAGCCAGTCGGGCATGCGGGTGGCCGTGCTAGACCGCAACGGTGCAGGACGGGAGGCCTCCTGGGCCGGAGGTGGCATCTTATCGCCCCTACATCCCTGGCGGTACCCGGCCGCAGTCACCGCGCTGTCGCAGTGGGGTCACCGGCACTGGCCGCATCTCGCCACGTCGCTGCACCGGGGGACGGGGATCGATCCCGAGTGGACCCCGAGCGGTCTGCTGATGCCTGAGATAGAAGAGCGGAGTGCCGCAGAGACCTGGGCGCGAGACTATCAGGTGCGCTTGGAGCTCATCGACAGGGAAGCGATGCGGACCCGCGAGCCGAACCTTGGCAACGTCGGGGACGCCGCCCTATGGATGCCCGATGTGGCGCAAGTGCGCAATCCGCGACTCGTTCGAGCGCTGCGTGCAGATCTGGTGGCTCGCGGCGTAGCGCTCATGGAAGGCAGGGATGTCCACGGCTGGGTATGCCGGGCCGGCCGAGTTGTCGGGGTGCAAACGGACCAGGACGTCGTCGCCGGAGGGTGTGTGGTCGTGGCGGTCGGCGCCTGGACGGGGCAGCTCATGGGCAAGGGGGGCGTGCCGCTTCCAGTCGACCCTGTGCGGGGCCAGATGCTGGTGTTTCGCACGGCTCCCGGACTGGTTTCCACGGTGGTGTTGCGCCGCAACAACTACTTGATTCCAAGACGTGACGGTCACTTGGTGGTGGGAAGCACCGTGGAGCGCGTAGGATTCGACAAGTCGACCACTGATCAGGCTTATGACGGGCTGCGCCGGGCGGCCATCGAGCTCGTTCCGGCCGTGGCAGACTACCCGGTGGAGCGTCACTGGGCGGGGTTGCGGCCTGGCTCGCCGGACGGGGTACCGTACATCGGCCAGGTGCAGGGCGTGGCTGGGCTGTTCGTCAACGCGGGACACTTCCGCAACGGCGTGATCCTCGGGCCGGCCTCCGCGCGATTGCTCAGTGATCTGGTTCTGCAGCGCCCCCCGATACTGGATCCTGCCCCATACGCGCCCCCGGCGCAGTCAGCCGGCTGACCCACTGGTGTGGGCCACCGCTGCCTGACCCCCGCGGGGACAATGGACTTGGTCCAAGTCCGTGCCCTATACTCGGAAGTATGTCAAATTCCGAGAGCACACAGTCGCTTATCAGGGCTCAGCTGGTGGCGCGCTTGCGCCGCGCGGGAATCAGTCCGACCCAGCAGCGCATGCAGATTGCCCAGGTCATCTTCGAGAAGTCACAGCACCTCTCGGCGGAGCAGGTGCTGGAACGGGTAAACGGAGAACGTCAGCTGGTTTCAAAGGCGACCGTGTACAACACTCTGGGCCTGTTCGCGGAAAAGGGCTTGGTGCGCGTGGTCTTGGTGGACCGCAGCAAGATGTTCTACGACTCCAACGTTAAATTTCACCATCATTTCTATCACGTCGATTCCGGTAGGCTCATCGATATCGACGGCCACAGCATGCGCCTGCCGGCGTTGCCCGAGCTCCCCGCGGACACGGTGGCCGACGGAGTGGACATCATCATACGGGTTCGAGACCGTGACCGTTGAGGCTCCACAAGTTGTGCGCTGGCGGTGCTTGCCGCTATACTCAGCGACTTTGCCGGCGTAGCTCAGCTGGCAGAGCAACTGATTCGTAATCAGTAGGTCGGTGG
>CAYQDX010000371.1:0-3991 GCA_964416345.1 uncultured Ectothiorhodospiraceae bacterium | reverse complement strand
ACCGCCAGCCATATCTTCGATCTGATGGAGAAATTTGCCGGCTACGGCTTCAACAAGTCGCACTCGGCGGCCTATGCCCTGCTTTCCTACCACACTGCGTGGCTCAAGGCCCACCATCCGGCGGCCTTCATGGCGGCGGTGCTGTCCTCCGACATGGACAATACCGACAAGGTGGTGACCCTCATCGACGATTGCCAGCTCATGGGACTGCGGGTGCTGCCCCCGGAGATAAACCGCTCGGGCTACCGATTCACCGTGGCCGACCCGCGCACCATCCTCTATGGGCTGGGCGCCATCAAGGGCGCGGGACACGGGGCCATCGAGGTCATGCTGGCGGAGCGGGCTGCCAGGGGGCCGTTCGACGATCTGTTCGACCTGTGCCGGCGCATCGATCTGCACAAGGCCAACCGCCGGGTGCTGGAGGCCATGGTGCGGGGTGGGGCGCTGGATGGATTGGGCCCCAACCGCGCGACGCTGATGGCCTGGCTGCCCCAGGCGCTGCAGGCGGCCGAGCAGTATACCCGCGATGCCTCCAGCGGCCAGGACGACCTGTTCGGGCTGCACTCGGCACCGGCTCGGGAAGCTTCGCCCCGGAGTCCGGCCCTGCCGGAGTGGGAGGAGGAGGAGCGCCTGGGCGGCGAGCGGGACACCCTCGGGCTCTATCTCTCCGGCCATCCCATCGAGCAGTACCGCGAGGAGCTGGCGCGCTTCACCAAGGGGCGCATCAAGGACCTGGTGGCGGGCGTGGAGAGTAGCGAGCCGGGCCAGCGCCGCTTTCAGGACCGCAACGTGGTGCTGGCAGGTCTGGCGGTCTCGGTGCGGGTGCGCAAGGGGCAGAGCGGGCGATTCGCCATCCTCACCCTGGACGACCGCAGCGGTCGGGTGGACATGCGGGTGCTAAGCGAGCCCTACGAGCGTTTCCGGCATCTACTGGTGAAGGACCGGGTGCTCGTGGTGGAGGGGCCTCTAGGCTACGACGACTATTCCGGCGGCTATCGCATCGACGCCCGACAGGTGATGGACATCGAAGGGGCGCGGGAGACCTACGCCAAGCGCCTGCGCATCGACCTCGACGCCCGCCTCGCCGCCGACGGCCTCGTCGAGCGCCTGGCCGAGGTCCTGGCCCCCTATCGCGAAGGTCCCTGCGGCGTGTGGGTGCGCTACTGTGGGCCCCAGGCCGAGGCAGAGCTGCGCTTTGGTGCCTCCTGGGGGGTTCGGCCTACTGACAAGCTGCTGCAGCAGCTCCGCGGCCTGGTGGGAGCGGACCGCGTGGGTGTGCAATATTGAGGGCACTGACGCTAAACTGAGCGGTCCGGGCCGGACGGCGCAGTGGGAGCACCCAATGAACCTCAATTTCCTGGATTTCGAGCGCCCCATCGCCGAGCTGGAGGCGAAGATCGAGGAGCTGCAGCATGTCTCCGACGACGGGGACATCAACATCAGCGAAGAGGTTGAGCACCTGCAGGCCAAGTGTCGGGCGAAGACTGAAGAGATCTTCGTCTCCCTGACTGCCTGGCAGATCGCCCAGCTCGCCCGCCATCCCCTCCGTCCCTATACCCTGGACTACGTCAAGCGCCTGCTCACCGATTTCCGGGAGCTGCACGGCGATCGCACCTTTGCCGACGACCCCTCCGTCGTCTGTGGCGTGGCCCGGCTGGAGGGCAAGCCGGTGGTCGTTATCGGCCACCAGAAGGGGCGCGACACCAAGGAGAAGATGCGCCGCAACTTCGGTATGCCGCGCCCGGAGGGCTACCGCAAGGCGCTGCGCGTGATGCACCTGGCGGAGCGCTTCCACCTTCCCGTGCTCAGCTTCATCGATACCCCGGGCGCCTATCCGGGAGTGGACGCCGAGGAGCGCGGCCAGAGTGAGGCCATTGCCCGCAACCTCTTCGTCATGTCCCAGCTGAGGACCCCCATTATCTGCACGGTCATCGGGGAGGGCGGCTCGGGGGGCGCCCTGGCCATCGGGGTCGGGGATCGCACGCTGATGTTGGAGTACAGCACCTATTCCGTGATCTCCCCGGAGGGCTGCGCCTCAATCTTGTGGAAGAGCGCCGAGAAGGCCGCCGACGCTGCGCAGGCACTGGGCCTGACCTCCGGGCGCCTGCATGCCCTGGGTCTCATCGACCGCATCATCGACGAGCCCCTGGGGGGTGCCCACCGGGACGTGGACACCATGGCGGAGCGGCTCAAGGCGGCCCTGTTGGAGACCCTGGGGGAGCTGCAGGCCTTGTCCAAGGAGGAGTTGCTGGCGCAACGACAGACCCGCCTCCTCGGCTACGGCAACTTCAAGGAAGTCGCCTCCTGAGCGCGTGAGCAGGGCGGACCCGCGACGGCTCCCTGCCCGCATCGCCGAGCGGCTGCACGCCTTGGCACCGGAGGCGGGAAGGTTTCTAGTCGGCTACAGTGGCGGCTGTGACTCCCATGTGCTGCTGCACGCCGTTGCCGGCTTGCGGGAAGCCCTGGCGCCTGCCGCAGTGGCGGCGCTGCACGTGGACCATGGGGTGCAAGCCGACTCCCGGGCCTGGGCGGTACACTGTCGCGCCGTCTGTGCGGAGCTGGGCGTGCCCTGCCGGGTGCTGCGCATAGTGGCCGCCCCGGGGCCTGGCGAGAGTCCTGAGGCAGCCGCCCGCGGCGCCCGGTATCGGGCGCTGGCGGCCGAGCTGGGTCCCGCTGACTTTCTGCTCACCGCCCACCACCGCGATGATCAGGCGGAGACCTTGCTGCTACAGCTCCTGCGCGGTTCGGGGCCGGCCGGACTGGCGGCCATGCCGGCGCGGGCCCCCCTGGGTGCAGGTTGGCTACTGCGCCCGCTGCTTGGGGTGGAGCGTGCCAGCCTGCGGCGATACGCTCGCGCACAGGGGCTGCGCTGGGTCGAGGACGCCAGCAATCTGGACCCGGCCCTCGACCGCAACTTCCTCCGCCTGCGCGTTCTCCCCTTGCTGCGCGCGCGCTGGCCCGCCTTGGGTCGCACCCTGGGGCGTAGCGCCGGGCACTTGGCTGAGGCCGCCAGGCTGTTGGAGGCGTTGGCGCTGCAGGACCTCGCCGGGCTGCGGGCGCCGGGCGCCTACAGCCTGGATCTCAGAGGTCTGGCGTGCCTCGATCCGGCACGCCAGCGTAATGCCTTGCGTGCTTGGCTGCATGAGCTGGGCTTGCCGCCCCCGTCCAGCTGCCATCTCGAGCGAGTGCTGGCCGACCTGGTGGCGGGCCGGCGGGACGCCGTCGCTCGCGTGCAATGGCCTGGTGCGGAGATGCGCCGCTACCGCGACCGTCTGTTTGCCATGACGCCCCTCCCACCCCACGACCCCGCCATGACCGTTCCCTGGGATGGCCGGCAGCCATTGACGCTTGCCTGTCCTGCCGGCATGTTGAGTCTGGTGCCGACCACCGGCGTGGGTCTGCGGGCGGACCTGTGCGAACTAGGGCGGCTGCAGGTCGCATTCCGGCGCGGCGGCGAGCGCTGTCGCCCGGCGGGACGCGGCCTGTCGCGACCACTCAAGCACTTGCTGCAGGAGGCAGGCATTCCCCCGTGGGAGCGCGATCGCCTGCCCTTGCTGCTGGTGGACGGGGCGCTGGCGGCGGTGGCGGATCTTTGGGTCTGCGAGCCCTACGCCGCGGAAGCGGGCGAAGAGGGATTGCGGCTGCGCTGGCAGCCCGCCCGCTGAGCTTTCCGATCGGGCCACAGTCGGCCGGCTGAGACGGCGGAGGCTCCGTTGTGGCCGGACCATGCTTCTGGTAAGGTAGGTCGCGTTCTTTGGCACCGATGCCACCCCCCGAGCGTCTCGCAGTACCCATGACCCGATTCATCTTCGTCACCGGTGGTGTCGTCTCTTCACTCGGCAAGGGCATCGCCTCCGCCTCGCTGGCTACCATCCTCGAGTCCCGGGGACTCAAGGTGACGCTCATCAAGCTCGATCCCTACATCAACGTGGATCCCGGCACCATGAGTCCGTTCCAGCACGGGGAAGTCTTCGTGACCGAGGACGGCGCG
>CAYQDX010000370.1:0-4001 GCA_964416345.1 uncultured Ectothiorhodospiraceae bacterium | reverse complement strand
AGGGCTTGCGGAGACTGGCACGGACCTTGCATGACCCTAAAACAACGGACTGCCTCACCGTCATCTGTTGCGGTCAGCATCCAAAATAGAAGCGGACCGCCGGGCCTGTGCCGGACCTGCACGGAATGGGGGAGACTTGCCGCGGAGCGACGGCATCGAGGGAGCTTTCGAGGGACGATGATCAGAGTGCTGGTGGTGGACGACCACGAGATCGTTCGCGCAGGGGTGTCGGGTCTGTTGTCGGCCGTTGGCGACATTCGGATTGTCGGCGAGGCCGGCAGCGGCGAGGAGGCGCTGCGGGCCGTGCGCGAGCTCAAGCCCGACGTCGTCTTCATGGACGTGGAGATGCCAGGGATTGGGGGCTTCGAGGCGACCCGTAGGCTCGCCAGCACGCATCCGCAGCTGAAGGTGATCATTCTCACGGTCCACGACGAGGGCCCATTTCCCAAGCATTTGATGCGCGCCGGCGCTGCCGGCTATCTCAACAAGGGTGCGGACGCCGAGGAGATGGTGCGCGCGATCCACGCTGTGCTGCGCGGGGACCGCTACATCGCCCCCATCATCGCCCAGCGCATTGCCGGAGAGATCGTGCGCGGACAGGAGTCTCCTTTTGACACCCTTTCGGAGCGTGAGATGCAAGTGGCGATGATGGTCATAGACGGAAGCAAAGTACCGGACATCGCCACCACCCTCTGTCTCAGCCCGAAAACCGTGCGCACCTACCGTCAGCGGATCTTCGAGAAGCTGCGGGTTGCCACCGACGTGGAGCTCACGCGCCTGAGTCTACAGTACGGGCTGCTGAGTCGTCCGGACTAGCCGTCACCAGGGGCGCTGCGATAACCCGGTGAGTGAGCACCCCGAATTCGATCCGGGCTGCAAAGCCTGTCCGCGCCTGGTGAGCTTTCTCCAACAGGTGCGGGGCGAGCATCCCAGCTACCATTGCGCCCCGGTGCCGCCTTTCGGCGCCAGCGCGCCCCGCCTGCTGGTGGTGGGTCTGGCCCCCGGCATGCACGGTGCCAATGCCACCGGACGCCCCTTTACGGGAGATTACGCTGGGATTCTACTGTACAAGGCACTGTTCAAGTTCGGCTTCAGCTCCCGGGAGACATCGGTGTCGGCCAACGACGGACTGCGGCTGCGGGATTGCCGAATCACCAACGCCGTGAAGTGCCTGCCGCCCCTGAACAAGCCTACAGGCGCCGAAGTCAGGACCTGCAGCCGCTATCTCAGGCAGGAGCTTGCCGGACTGCGCCGGGGCGCGACTGTGCTGGCATTGGGCACGGTTGCCCACCAGTCCGTGCTGCGCGCGCTGGGACTCAAGGGCCTGGACTTCCGGCACGGGGCAGTGCACCCGCTGCCAGGCGAGCGCTGGCTGGTGGACTCCTATCACTGCAGCCGGTACAACGTGAACACTCGAAGGCTGACGGAAGCTGCCTTCGACGCCGTCCTGGCCGAGGTGCGCCGCCTGATTCCATCCCTCGTGGCCCGTGACTGACCCTGCCCCGCTTCAGGACCCCTTCGACCTGGAGGCGTTCATCGCCAACCTCACCTCTCGCCCGGGCGTGTACCGCATGCTCGACGCCGCCGGCGAAGTGCTCTACGTCGGCAAGGCCCGCGACCTGCAGAAGCGTGTCTCCAGCTATTTCCGCCGCGGTGACACGGGTCCGAAGACCCGCTCGATGGTCTCCCAGATACGCGCCATTGAAGTGACCGTGACCCACACGGAGACCGAGGCACTGCTGCTCGAGAGCAACCTCATCAAGCGGCTGAAGCCTCGGTACAACATTCTGCTGCGCGACGACAAGAGCTATCCTTACATCTACCTGTCGAGCGCCGAGGAATTTCCGCGCTTCGGCTTCCATCGCGGGCCCAGGCGCGCCAAGGGGCAGTATTTCGGACCATACCCGAGCGCCGCCGCCGTGCGCGAGACGCTGAACCTGCTGCAGAAGGTGTTTCCCGTTCGGCAGTGCCAGAACAGCTTCTACCGCAACCGCTCGCGTCCCTGCCTGCAGTACCAGATCCGGCGCTGTACGGCCCCCTGTGTTGGGCTGGTGGAACAGGGCCGATACGCAGAGGACGTGGCACACGCGGTGATGTTTCTGGAGGGACGCAGCCGTCAAGTGATAGACGATCTGGTGGGGCGCATGGAGGCCGCTGCGGCGGCACTGGAGTTCGAGCGCGCGGCCGCCTACAGGGACCAGATTGCCGCCCTGCGGCGCATCCAGGAGAAGCAGTACGTCAGCGGGGACGCCGGCGACGTGGACGTGATCTGCACCGCCGCGCGAAGCGGCGCCGCCTGCGTGCACGTGTTGACCATTCGGGGCGGGCGCATCCTGGGGGCGCGCAGCTTCTATCCACAGCTTCCCGCGGAGGCCGCCGCCGCCGAGGTGCTGGGTGCCTTTCTGCCGCAATACTATCTGGCCGACCGCGCCGGGCGGGACGTGCCCCGCGAGCTGCTAGTCAGCCACGTGGTAAAAGACGTCGCGCTGCTGCAGGAGCTGCTGGAGACTCGCGCGGGACGCAAGCTGAGCATCGCCCACCGGCTGCGTGGCGAGCGTGCCCGCTGGATGCGCATGGCACAGGCCAGCGCCGCCCAGGCGCTCACTGGCTTCCTGGCCAGTCGCGCCAGCACCCAGCAGCGGCTGGAGGCGCTGCAGTCGGCGCTGAGTCTGGACGCGGTGCCACAGCGCCTGGAGTGCTTCGACATCAGTCACACCATGGGTGAGGCCGCGGTGGCCTCCTGCGTGGTGCTGGACGGCACCGGGCCGGTGAAGTCGGACTATCGGCGCTATAACATAGAAGGCATCACCCCGGGGGACGACTACGCCGCCATGAGTCAGACGCTCGGCCGGCGCTATGCACGGCTCAAGGAAGGAGAGGGCAAGTTTCCGGACGTGCTGCTGATCGACGGCGGGCGTGGCCAGGTCGCCGCCGTGGCGGCCGCGCTGGAGGAGCTGCAGATCGCAGGCGTGCTGATCGTCGGCGTCGCCAAGGGTCCGACTCGCAAGCCCGGGCTGGAGGAATTGTGGTTGTCCGGGCTACGCCGGGCCATTATACTGCCTGCCGACTCGGCGGCCTTGCACCTCATCCAGCAAGTTCGTGACGAAGCACATCGCTTTGCGATATCCGGGCATCGGGCGCGTCGCAGCAAAGCACGGACGACCTCCGTGCTGCAGGAGATCGCCGGCGTTGGCCTCCAGCGGCGACGGCACTTGCTACAGCAGCTCGGAGGCCTGCAAGGCGTGGCGCGCGCCGGCATCGAGGACCTCGCCGCGATTCCCGGGATCAGCAAGCAGCTCGCCGAGCGCATCTACGACGCCTTCCACGGGGACACCGATTGACCGGTGCCGATAAACCTTCCCAATATCCTGACCTTGGTGCGCATCGGGCTCATTCCGATCCTGGTGGTGGTGTTCTACTTGCCGGTGCGCTGGGCCAGCGAGGCGAGCGCCTGCGTGTTCACCCTGGCGGCGCTCACCGACTGGCTGGATGGATATCTCGCTCGCAAGCTGGGGCAGACTTCCCCGTTCGGTGCTTTTCTCGACCCGGTGGCCGACAAGCTGATGGTGGCCGTGGCGCTGGTGCTGCTGGTGCAGGGCAGCCCTACACCCTGGCTGGCGGTGCCAGCGGCGGTCATCGTCGGCCGCGAGATCACTATTTCGGCATTGCGCGAATGGATGGCCGAGGTCGGCAAGCGCGCCCATGTCGCCGTCTCGATCATGGGCAAGCTCAAGACGGTGGCCCAGATGGTCGCCGTCATTCTGCTGCTCTACCACGACCCGATCTGGCTGTTCCCCACGAACCGGGTGGGGATGGGATTGCTCTACCTAGCGGCCGCCCTCACACTGTGGTCCATGGGCGTCTATCTGCGGGCTGCGTGGGTAGCCCTCAAGGGTGCCGAGTCCGGGGCCGGAATCTCGCGGGGTGAGTCCCGGCGCACTTGACAGTGCGAATGGTGTCGCTAGAATACTGCGCACCTGAACGCGGGAATAGCTCAGTTG
>CAYQDX010000369.1:0-4023 GCA_964416345.1 uncultured Ectothiorhodospiraceae bacterium | reverse complement strand
TCGCCCAGCACGTCCAAGTCGAGTCCCAGCTCATCCGCCACCGCGCGGTTCTCGGGAATGTCCTTGGACAGGCGGCGCTGCAGATTCTGGCAGCCCTGGGCCACGATCCCCAGGGGGTTGTTGATCTCGTGCGCCATCCCGGCGGCCAGCCCGCCCACCGACATCATCTTCTCCGTCTGCACCATCATCTCCTCGATGCGCACCCGCTCGGTCACGTCGTCGATGCGCACCACGGAGCCGCCGGAGTCGTGCACCAGCGGGTAGACCATCACGTCGACGTAGCGGGTGTCCGTGCCCGTGGGCACGGGCAGGCGCTCGCACTTGAGCGGTCGGCAGTCTGCGACCGCCTGACGCAGCGGGTCCATGTGGGTCTGGAGCAAGGGGAACAGCTCGGCGAAGGGGCGGCCGATCGCAGCCTCCGGGTCGATTGCGCCTTCCCTTGCGGCGGTCCGGTTCCAGTGGGTCACGCGGCCCTGGCCGTCTACGGCGACCAGGGCCGAAGGTATGGAGTCGATGATGGACTGGAGGAGCTCACGGGCCTGCGCGAGCTTCTGCTCGGCAGCCTTCTGCTCGGTCAGATCGTGGACGATGCCGATGAATCCGCGGAGCTCCGGGACCGTGACGTCCCCCACCGAGAGGTACATGGGGAAGGTGCTGCCGTTCTTGCGCCGGCCTACCACCTCGCGGCCGCTGCCGATGATGCGCGCCTCGCCGGTGCTCAGATAGCGCTCGAGGTACGCGTCGTGATGCTCGCTGTACTGCGGCGGCATCAGAAGCTTGACGTTGTGTCCCATCACCTCCCCGGCGGCGTAGCCGAACAGGCGCTCGGCGGCCGGGTTGAAGAGCTCCACGTAGCCCTCGGCATCGATCCCGACCACGCCGTCTGCGACGTTCTCGATGATGCTGCGCACTCGGGCATCCTCCGCCCAGAAGCGGACCCGCTGTGCTCTTTCTAGCGAGAAGTCCATCGCTTGTCGGCCCTTCCGACGCTTCGCGCCGCTGCAGCATCATCGCACCCGCGGCGTCCCGGCGCAATGCCCGAGAATTGCCATCGGGAATTGTCTGCAGATTCAGACACTCGACGCCGCTGGCCGGCCTCGCCACCGCTGGGCCGGCGTGACGCGGAGCTCCTGGGCGGCGATTTGCGGGGTACTAGGACGCGAGCATGCGTATCTCGCGATTCAAGCTCGCCAGCCAAATGAAGCTCAGCTGGGAGAGATTGCTCAACAGCCCCATCAGCACCCGGGTGGCGAGTGGGCCGCTCATCTCCCGCAAGGCCTTCGGCCTGAAGCTCAGGGCCGTCGTCGGTACATCGGCAATGAGGTCGGCGGTGCGGTTGTATCCCTCGAACAGGGCCGCTTCCCCAAAGGATGCGCCTGCCGCGAACGTGCGCATCCGGCGCCGCCGGTTGTGGTCGATCGCGATCCACACGCTCACGCGACCCTGGGTGAGAAAATATACTTCTTCAGCCGGCTGGCCTTCCCGGCAGATGAGCTGTCCGGCCTCGAAGCGCTCCTCTCGGAGCAGCGACTGCAGGAGCTCGAGCTCCTCGGGCCGGAATTCCCGACACAGCGGCTGTGTCTCCAGCGGCACCGCTTCGGTGGGGTCTGGAGCCAAGCCGCCCTCCCTCAGCAGGTAGTCCTCGGCGTGCTCCAAGGCGCTGTCCACGTCGGCATAATCGCAGATCGGCATGCTGCCGGAATCCCGGTAGTGTGCCTTCAGGTGCTTGATGAAATGATAGTGGTGCTTCGCCCCGGTGACCAGCACCGTCTTCCCGTCTCGTCCGAGGGTGTCGAACAAGGCCGCCAGTAGGCTGCACGCGGACCGATCCACGGAGGTGACTCGCGTCATGTCGACGATGAATAGGCTGCGCGTTTCCATCTGCTCGGCGGCATTGACCGCCACGATCTCGGCAGACACGAATGCCAGCTCACCGATGAGCTCGAGCACGAGAATGCGGTCGCCTGCCTCGCTCAGGAATCTGTTGCTTGCGCTGTCGCGGGTCACCTTGGCGCGTACCGCGGCCCCGGTGTAGCGAGCGCGTATCACGCTGGCAATCGTAGTGCGTGTGGTGCGAAGCATGTGCAGCCCGAAGTCGTTGGATAGAACCTCACAAACCGCGATGCCCCTCACGCTGTTGCCCTTGGGATCCAGCCGCGGTGAAAACACGGCGAGCCCCAATTGCCCGGGAAGCACGGACACAATCCCGCCACCTACGCCGCTCTTGGCAGGCATGCCGACCTTGTAGATCCAATTGCCCGAGTAGTCGTACATGCCGCAGGTCGCCATGGCCGAGAGCACTCGGGGAATCAGGGTCGAATCCAGCGCGCGGATGCCGGTTATCGGGTTGACACCGTCGTTGGCCAGGGTGGCGCCCATCAGGGCGAGGTCGCGTGCCGTGACCAGGATGGAGCACTGCCGAAAATAAGCATCCAGGGGCTCTTCGGGGTCACCTTCCAGAATCTCGTAGTTGCGCAGCAGGTGAGCGATGGCACGATTGCGGTGACCAGTGGACTTCTCCGACCGGTAGGTGGACTCGTCTACCGCCAAGGAGCCCCCAGCGAATTGCGCGAATTTCTCCAGGATGCGCGTGATCTTGGACTCTGCACCGTCGCCTTCGACCAGGCTGGTGGCGACGATGGCGCCGGCGTTTATCATGGGGTTGCGTGGACGTCCCGTATTCGGCTCCAGACTGATCGAATTGAAGGCCTCCCCCGAAGGCTCCACATCAATCTTGGCAGCGACCGCCTCGGCTCAGCGGTCTTCGAGGGCGATGCCATAGGTGAATGCCTTGGATATGGATTGAATGCTGAACGGTTGTCGGCTGTCCCCCACCTGATAGACATGGCCATCGACGGTGACCAGAGCGATGCCGAACCAGTCGGGATTCGCCTTCTTGAGCTCCGGGATGTAGTCCGCCACCGAGCCACTTTCGAGTGCAGCGAAGCGTTCCTGTAGCTGCTCTAGATAATGCTGAAGCGACGCTATTCTCATGTACTCCCTTCCAGGTGAAACGGTCCCGTGCCAGTGGCTTCCTGCTGGGTCGAGGAGCAGCCGCGCCGGTGCTAGTGCACAAGACGTGCCGACCCTCAGGCCTTCTTGGGCCGCCGCCACTTGGCGTCGGCATGCCACTTGATGTCGATGCGTCAAGGCACGTGCCGCACTGTTCTAGTGCGGCAGCGTGGGGCTGCGCTCCTGCATGGTGCGAGGTTCCGCCGGAACCTTTCAATCCGTCCGCGACCAAATCATTTGTCGGCCTGATGCAGTCGAGCCTGCGAATGGCGGGCTCGGCCGCGGCGGTCGACAGTCATCCACAGTCATCCACAGTCATCCGAAAGTGGAGGATTGGGCATGCACAAGAAGCTCATCACTTTGACCATGGCCACCGCTCTTGGCGTCGCCAGCAGCACCGTGGCGGCCGCAGGGTGTGGCCAGCTAATGGATTCCAACATGGATTGCCAGCAGCAGGGCAACATCACCTACATCAGTGGTGGTGTCGGCTCGGACGAGCGGGACGCCCTGAAAGCGGCCAGTCACCAGTTCAACCTGAAGCTGGTATTCGTGCGCAACGACGGGGCATTCCTGAGCAAGATCCCCGTTCGGATCGAGGACGCCGGTGGGCGCCAGGTGCTGGCCACTACGACCACCGGGCCATGGCTGTTCGCCAGACTGCCGGCGGGATCCTACAAGGCCTACATCGACGGCCCGGGTGCGGACTACACTCGACATTTCACCGTCGGCAGCCGCCACCAGACCCGGCTTGATTTCCGCTGGAAATTGCCCGGCGATCTCTATCGACCGACCGCCCAGGAGCTGACCGGAACCAGTCGCTAAGCGCCCCGCCACGCTCCCTCGTGCGGGTCGTGCCGGTGCCCGACGAAAGAGACTGTGCCGCGGTTGCGGTTCGGCGCTAGGGCCGCGGAAAGAGATAATCGTCCCAAGATTGCGCCGGATATGCAGTCGGATTCAAGGCGCGCCAAGGGGCGCATAGCCCGGGCTATGTAACGCTTGCCGCAACGCAGA
>CAYQDX010000368.1:0-4026 GCA_964416345.1 uncultured Ectothiorhodospiraceae bacterium | reverse complement strand
GCTTGGTTCGAGGCCACCGAAGCCAAGGAGCCTGTCCCACGCAGCAGCGACATGATTGCTCGGGCAGGCGCTTAGTACTCCGTCCAGGTGATAATTACGGATACGCAATTATCACCTGGACGGAGTACTAGCGCCGCGGGTGCTGGTCGGGGCGCAGCTTGGGCATGAAATACTCGTCGGCGAATTCCATTGCCACCGCCTGCTCCATCTCGTCGGTCATGGGCTGCTCGTAGTCGTTCCAGCCGCGCAGGCCGGTCTTCAGCGAGCACACGTACTGGTACCCCAGCAGCTGCATGGTGCGGGCGGCCAGCACGCTGCGGTTGCCCGAGCGACAGATGACGACGACTTCGCGCTCCCGTGCCTCCACCAGCTTCGGCACGGTCTCTTCGAAGCCGTACTCGCAGGCCGCCTCGAGGATGCCGCGAGGCACGTTGATGGACCCGGGAATGTGCATGGCCGCGAACTCATAGGGCTCGCGGATGTCCAGCAGCAGCGGCGTCGCACCCTGCTCCAGCCGCTCCTCGAGATCCCACGGTAAGATCTCGGGCACCCCCTCCTTGAGGGTCTGCTCGACCAGTCTCATGTAGGTAGTCATCTGCTCTTGCTCTCCTGTACGCGCTCACCGCCGGGGCGGATGCCCGATGGGTACCGCCGCCAACCCTCGGGTGGCTGACCGCGGGCCGCATCAGACCTTCTGGCACAGAGAGTGCTCGACGGCAAGAACTGCGGCCTCGACCCGGGAGTGCACTTCCAGCTTGCGCAGGATGGCCTTGACGTGCAGCTTGACGGTGCCATCGGAGATGCCGAGGTGGCGGGCAATCACCTTGTTGCTCTGGCCCTCCGCCAGATGGCAGAGAATCTCGCGCTCACGCGGGGTGAGCTCCCCGAACGGAGCGGCGCCCGCCTGGGCCGGCTCCTCCTCGTCGACCTTGGCCTGCACCGCCTTGGCCAGGACCCCCATCAGATCCGGGGCGACCACGGTCTCGCCGCGCACGCTGGCATGCAGCGCGTCAATCAGGTCGTCGGGCTCCATGTCTTTCAGGAGGTAGCCCTGGGCGCCGCCGCGCAGGCAGTCCACCAGATCCCGCTCGTCGTTGCTGGTAGTGAGCATGATCACGGGTGCCCGCGTCCCCTCGGCCCGCAGGAAGCGCAGCACCCCCAGACCGTCGATGTCCGGCATGCGCATGTCCAGCAAGATGATGTCGGGCTGCAGATCCACGGCCGCGCGCACGCCTTCCCGGCCGTCGCTGGTGGCGCCGACGACCTCGATCCCTCGCCGACTCAAGAGCTCCTGCAGACCCACCCTGAACAGGGTATGGTCGTCGATCACCAGCACCCGCACCGCCTGCTACCCTGCCGCTGGATCCACGGCCTGAGCCTCTCGACAGCGAAACGTCAGCTCCACGCGGGTGCCTTCACCTGGGTCGCTTTCGATGGAGAGCTTACCGGCGATGCGCCGTGCCCGCTCCCGCATGATTGCCAGTCCGATGTGCTCGCCCGGGTGGCCTCGCACCACCTGCTCCCCCATGCCCTTGCCGTCGTCTTCCACCAGGACGCGAAAGTGATCCTCGGCATCACAGCGCAGCATGATGCGCACCGCATGGGCATGGGCGTGCTTGCGTATGTTGGTCAGGGCCTCCTGCACCACCCGCAGCACCTGGATCTCGTAGCTGGCCGGAAGGATAGTACGGTTGCACTCCTTCTGAAAGAACACCACGATACCGGTCTCCTTGCGGAAGCGGGCCACGGTGCCTTCCAGTGCAGTGATGAGCCCGCCCTGATCCGCCGGTGCGCGGAAGTGGGCAATGAGCTCCCGAATCTCGACGTGGGCCTCTTCGAGACTCTCCTCGATTTGCTGCAACTCTTGGCGGGCCTCCTCCGGGCGGCCTTCCTCCATGGTCTCCTCCAGCATCTTCATCTGGAAGCGCACACCGGCCACGGTCTGGGCGAGGGAGTCGTGCAGCTCGTAGGCCATGGTGGTGCGCTCGCGCATGATGAACAGCCGCTTGGCCTGCTCGTCCAGGCGTGCCTTCTCGATGGCCATGCCCAGATGGCGGCCGATGCTGGTCAGCAGAGACTTGACGTCCTCGCGTCCCACCAGGCCCTTTTTTTCGACGAATAGGTTGTATACACCTAGGGTGCGGCCCTGGTACTGCAGTGGCACTGCAATCATCTCCAGCCCCTGAGGGTGCTTCAGCATGGGCCTGCCGATGATCTCGCCGCACTTGGAGATGTCATCCTGGCACAGCAGCTCGCCCTCGGCGATGGCCTGGCCGCACAGACAGCGGTGCAACGGCAGGATCTCGTCGCCTCGGACCACCTCGCTGTCCAGGCCGACACTGGCCACGAGCCGCATCTGGCCGTTGTCGGCGAGCAGCCGCACGCTGGCGGCCTGGGCGTCCATCACCTCGCGTAGGGTGTGCAGGAAGCGCGACAGCAGGTCGTCCAGGTCGCGCGAGATGTTGATGCGGGCGGCCACGTCGTAGAGGATCTGGAGGGTGCGGGTCTTCTGGGCCAGCTGCTCGGTCTGTTTGTGCACCTGGGCGTCCAGATCTCGTGACAGGGTCTGAAGTGCAACGCCGAGGTTGTTGACGTCCGCCGCCAGCCGGGCGAACTCCCGGTCTCCGGCGACCGGGATACGGGCGGACAGGTCGCCGCCCTGCATGCGTGAAGCCCACTCCCGAAGGTGGCTCAGCGGCTCCAACAGGTGGTACTGCACCCGCCACAGGATGATCCCCGTCAAAGCCAGCCCCGCCGCCGCGGGCACCACGGCGCCTGCGAGCCACCAGGGGCCCGCGCCGGCGGCGTGCGCCGCCGAGACGGCCATGATCGCCAGCAGAATGAGCATCCCCGCCAGGGCCAGGGCGAGAGCCCCCAGGCAGGAGGCGCCCAAGACGCTGCCCGCGCCGCGCCGGCACAGCGCCGGGGGCACCAGCGACAGGGCCAGGGCGCGCAGACGGGATATGCCGGGTTTGAGCTGGACCGTCGACACCTCAGCGTCTCCCATCAGGCCGACTGCAGCGCATAGAGCCGGCTCTCCGCCTGGACCTCACGCCGCTCGCGTTGCTGTAGCGCCCACATGCGGGCATAGCTGCCGCCGGCCTGCAGCAGCATGGTGTGGCTGCCGCGCTCGACGATGCGTCCGTGCTCCATGACCACGATGGTGTCTGCGTCCACGATGGTGGACAGGCGGTGGGCGATGACCAGTGTGGTGTGGTGCTGTGCCACTTCCCGCAGCGCCCCCAGGATGGCCTGCTCGGAATGCGAGTCCAGTGCGGAGGTCGCCTCGTCGAACACCAGAATGCGGGGATTCTTGAGTATCGCTCGGGCGATGGCGACCCGCTGCTTCTCGCCCCCGGAGAGCTTGAGGCCCCGCTCTCCCACCACGGTGTCATAGCCCTCCGGCAAGGAGGCGATGAATTCGTGAATGTGCGCGAGGCGGGCGGCCCCCTCCACCTGCTCGCATCCGGCCTGCGGGTCGGCATAGTGAATGTTGTAGTAGATGGTGTCGTTGAACAACACCGTGTCCTGGGGCACGATGCCCACCGCCTGACGCAGGCTGCGCTGTGTCACGCCGGCGATATCCTGGTCGTCGATGAGAATGCGGCCGGCGGTGGGCGAGTAGAAGCGAAACAGCAGTCGGGCCAGGGTGGACTTGCCCGCGCCGCTGGCGCCGACTACGGCCACCTTGTGGCCTGCCGGAATCTCCATATCGATGCCGTGGAGTATCCGGCGGTCCTCCCGATAGCTGAAATCCACGGCCTCGAAGCGCACTACCCCCGCATTCACCGCCAGATCGACGGCGCTCGGGGCGTCGACGATCTCCGGCGGGGTATCCACGAGCTTGAACATGGAGTCCATGTCGGCGAGAGAGTACTTGATCTGGCGGTAGACGATGCCCAAGAAGTTCAGCGGCATGAACAGCTGCAGCAGGAAGGCGTTGACCAGCACCAGGTCGCCCAGGCTCATGCCACCATGCACCACCTGGCGGGCCGCGAAGACCATGACGACCGTGGCGCCCAGGGC
>CAYQDX010000367.1:0-4062 GCA_964416345.1 uncultured Ectothiorhodospiraceae bacterium | reverse complement strand
TTTCTGCCGCCGGGGTCCGTGACCGTCAGGCGGACCGAATAGGTGCCCGGAGTTTGATAAGTGTGGCTTGGGTTCTGCGCGGTGCTGGCACCACCGTCGCCGAAATCCCAGGACCAGCTCGTGATTTGCCCAGTGGAGGTAGTCGAGGCATCGGTGAACATCACGGTTAAAGGCGCCGTACCCGAAGTTGGGGTGGCGCTGAAGCTCGCCACCGGTGCCGCCGGGCTCCCAGTCTGGATTGGGCTCTCCGCAGGCCCCGTACCGCTAGGAACAAGGCCCGCGTCGGTGGCCAGCATTACCCTGTCCAACCGCAACCCGTCCTCGCGCATCCACACGTTTACGGTGTGCTCGCCTGGGGTCGGAACGTCGAGCGTAGCCCGCACGGCGTCCATGGTGTCGTTGGTCCAAACCCAGCTCCCAGTAGCGCTGAAATCAATGCGATCAGCGCTGGTGTTGGCTTGGCCATCCAGACCCACGTGCGCGGAGTTTTCGCTGCTGTTGGTAGCCAGACCCCGAAGCCACACATAGTGAGTGCCACTCTTTGCGAAATTCGCCTTGAAATCCAGTCGCGGGCTGTTGGCGACGTAATCCGTGTCGTTCCGCACGCCAATGTTAGGCAATGCCATCATCGCTGCGTTTCCAGCAAAACCCGTTAGGTCAGTCAGCTGCGTCCACTCATGACCGCCCTGGGGCACATTGCCAGCAAAGTGCTCCGCCTCCATGACCAACAACCCCTGAGCCCCACCGTCCTGTTGGTACACATCATCACCGCCACCACCGGTGTCGGACGCGACCGTGATGTAATCGGTCTTGGTATCGATATCCGTGCCGCCGGGACCGGTTACCGTCAGGCTAACCGGATAGGTGCCCGGACTTTGATAGTTGTGGCTTGGGTTCTGCAAGGTGCTGGTGCCACCGTCACCAAAAGTCCAGGACCAGCTCGCGATGTCCCCCGTGGAGGTATCGCTGAAGGTCACCGCCAAAGGCGCCGTACCCGAGGTCGGCGTGGCGGTGAAGCTCGCCACCGGCGCAGAGACTACGGTTGGGATTGTTGCGCTAGCTTCGTTAGAGAACGCGCTATGGTTCCCACTATCGTCCGCCGACCTGGCCGCGAAATAATATCTGTTGCCTTCTTGCAGCAAAGCTGAATCTGAAACAGTCTTTGTGCTGGTGAGGCGACCCTGCGCCACCACACAGCCCGAGCCGGATTGCCCGGAGCCGTATTGCCCGCTGACGGGTCCGTAACAGATCTGGTACTGGGTAACTCTAGTATCGGAAACAGGATCCCACGCCACTGTGACTGAGCCAGCCTCAACCAGGGTGGTTGACCCGAGTAGTAGCAGACTGACAAATACTAGAATCAGGTTGTTAATGTAGTGGGAGCAACGGGCGTCTGGCGTGTCGAACGAGCGGTTTTTCAACAGGTGCAGTTCCACTACGTTTTCCTCTTCGGTCGTTTATTTCAGCTGACGTCTTGCGGTTTCTGTCACATTAGTATATTAGCGTATACATATAGCACGTCATATTAGTGGTTGCTAAACTCGTTCTTCGTTGGCCCCTCGAGCGGCCGGCGAGGATGTCACATTTGGACATAAAATCAGCGACTTGAAAGGCAAATAAGGGCTCGATTTGCACCACAATCAAGGTTGCCTAAGCACTTGATTTGCCAATAAAAAGAGCCCCTGCTCGATGTCTATCTTACGCACCCTCGTCGAGGATTTCCTAGCCTTAAAGGCCGTGGCACTGAAAGGAAAACTTAGCGCCGTGTTTGCCGATGTCCCGGTGCTGGTGGTCACCAACAACTGGTTCGGTAACAACGGCCTGCTCAAGCCGCTGCGCGCAAAGCTCGGTGAGCATGCCCATCTACTTTCACGCAAGCCGGTCAATGCGGCTCTCTACGGTCTGCCCGAGCCCACCGCGGGCAGGCCCGGTAGACTGAGAAAGTACGGCCAGCGACTCGGCAGCGCCCAGACGCAGATCCGCAACCCTGAGGTCGTAACCAATCATCTGCAATTCTGCTTGGCGGCCATTGCCATCACCGGGCTCTACGCTGCCTAACTCCCGCACGCCCCAGCCCGGAGTTATGCGTCCCAGACGGCCACCGAATATGCCTTCGGGCGACGCGCCTAGATCCCTGGCCAAGGAGAGTGGAGAAAGAGGGTTTTGATGTCGATCGCCAAAGTCTGCGCAAATCAGAACGAAATTCCCGAGTCTCAACTGTCATGCGGCTAGTTGCATGAGGAAACAGAGAAACTTCAGCTATTTCGCGCTATCCAACGATGGCTTGGATTTGCCAGGCATTAAGCTACTACAAATGATTGTTCAGAATAACTACGTCGTCGCAAAGAATGTTGAAACAATGAAGTCTCAGTATTGGCGATCTTCATCTTCACTATGCACATTACGCAGCGCCGTCTTGACTACAGCCGGCGCGTTGCAGGTGACTAGCGCGGCGCAGCATCAGAACAACACCGCCTTGGGGCAACCCAGTGAGTTGATTTCGGAATGCAGGTAAGCCCCCCGACTCTTGGAATGCGGTCTCGATGGTCCCACGTTTGCCGTACAGCTCGGCGATCAGTCGCAGCCGTTCCAGAAAGGTTGGTCAGCAAATGCAGAACCTTGCTAGCATCGCGCGGCGGCTTCTTAAGAACGATGGGCGCTACCCATACAACCCCGTCGCCATTGCAAACCCGGACCCACTGCTCATGGATCGACCCAGTCTTCTCGCGCCCGATGACACACTGAGCACGTAGGACGACAAGCATATAATGATCTCGTTAACTACGCAAGCCTTCCTTGAAGTCCGGTCCACGACCCTATTTGCAGATTGTCGAGAGCCGCTGGGAAGGCGGTCGAGCGCCCCAGCGTGTCATCGCGACGCACGGATGTTTGGACAAGCTGCAGGTCGACGGTGAGCTGGAAGCTTTGCTGCACTCAGGAGCACGCCTTGCCGATGCGGTGATGGTGCTCGGGGCACATGAGCCGTGGGCAGGCCTCAGTGGTCAATGCAATGCACGCAGAGTTGGCCCGGCGTTGGTCTTCGACCGTTTATGGGAAGAGATCGGCTGCCGGGGCGTGTTGGAGGCGTTGTTGGCGACGTCGGGGTCGGCCGCCGAGCGCTCGTAACGGGCGATGACCAGGTCGCCGAGGGTGCCGGCCCCCGTGTCGCGGCGGGTGTAGTAGACGTAGAACAGCCCGGTGGTGACGTAATCGGGGTCGAAGGCCATCGCCAGCAGGCCGCGCTCGCCCCCGAGCTCCACCGGCCCGCCGCTGGAGCTGCGCAGGTCGAGGAACGGCGTGGACAGGATCGTGCTGGTGGCGCCGTCCCAGTTGAGGATCGCTCCCTCCTGGGTGGCGATGAAGCGATGGCCGCGGCCGTCGCCGGGGTCGGCGAAGACGATGGGGATGGTGGCGCCGGCCGGGAACTGGTTGGCGGGGATGAGGGTGGAGATCGCCACCGGCGCCGCCGGGGAGCAGGCGGTGGCGCACGAGACGTTGAAGCAGCTGGTCGCCCCCCGGCGGGCGGCGCCAGCGCCGCAGCGGCCGCCAGGGCGGCGGCGAGCGGGACGGCGCGGAGATGGAGACGGCGGGTGCGCGGCATCGAAGGTCCCTCCTCCGGTCAGCTCCCCCTTATCGTAGCTTTGAGTCTAACGCATGCGATGGGGCGCTGGCAGCTCCCGGGGCCAGGCTTGGTCCTCCCCCGCCTCTGCGCATGGCTGAAGGATGGTAGCCACCTTCGGGAGGACAAGGGCATGAGGCTCGGGCAAGCCGGCTCCTGATTAGCAAGGAACTTCAGCTTCCGCCCGGGAGGGCCGCAATACCGGTGCGGATACCGGTAACGCGCCTCCGTGAGCGGCACATTTGGGGCCATCAGGCGACCTGAGTGCCGACTTCCCAGCCCGGATAGCGGGTTGGCTGAAACATCTTGCTAATCAAGAGCCGGCTTGCGCTCGCCGTGGTCCCCATTGGGACCAGGCTCCATTCCGGGGCAGAAGCTGGGCACTGGCCTTCAGCCGGATATCACCGCACCACCGACGGTGAAATGACCTTTCCCCGGGTAAC
>CAYQDX010000366.1:0-4092 GCA_964416345.1 uncultured Ectothiorhodospiraceae bacterium | reverse complement strand
CCGCTCGACTGATAGCAGCGCGCAAGAAGTGATTAGGTCACCTTTAAAGGGCTGGAGGTCCGCCGTGGCTGCATAGAACGGCCATGGGTGGATATCGGGTGCAGGCGGGAATTAGGGCCGCGGAAAGAAATAATCATCCCATCTTGCTGGTCTCTGGTGCCGGCTTCTGCGTTGCGGCAAGCGTTACATAGTCCGGGCTATGCGCCCCTTGCCGCGCCTTGAATCCGACCCCATATCCGGCGCAATCTTGGGACGATTATTTCTTCCCGAGACCCTTACTCCGGGTGGTTGTGGAAACGAGAGGGGCACATCGCCTCGTCACTGGGCCAGCGACGATGGACCCAGCCCGCCTTAATGTACGATGCGTCCCGCGTCGAGCTTGATGACACGATCGGCGACATGGAAATACTTTTCGTCGTGTGAGACCGCGATGATAGTCTTACCCGTTGACTTGAGCTCCTGCAGATAGGACTCGTAGAAGAACCGGCGGAATTCCGGATCCAGATCGGCGGCGACCTCATCCAAGACGAGCACGGGACTGTCGTCCATACGCGCGCATACCAGTGCCAGGCGCTTTCTCTGCCCCGCAGAGAGATTGAGGTTGCCGAACCTCCCGTCCTTCCAATCCACCAGGTCTCCGAGTCCCACGATGCGCAAGGCTTGACGCAGCAGGCCTTCGTCCAGCTCCGGGCGACCGTAGAAACGATCGAACAGGTAGTAGTCCGGAAAGACGACCGCAAACAGATTCCTGTAGTCCGCATAGTTGTCGTCGTCGATGTGGCTCGCACCCAGGAGCAGAGCGCCTTCCTCGGGCCGGTACAGGCCGGCCAAGAGCTTGAGCAGGGTGGTCTTGCCGCTGCCGTTGCCGCCGACCACGAATAGCAGCTCCCCGGGCGGGATGCTCAGGGATAGGGGACCGAGCGTGAAATGCGGGGCCGTGGCGTGAGCCTGATAGGCAAAGGTGGCGTCCTCCAGGCGAATGGTCGAGTCGGCTCCGTGAATGCCGGAGAACCGCCCTGAATATGTGTCGGTGGAGCGGTCGTGGGCCGCCTCCAGGTCTCCTCGCAGGGAGTCGAGGGCGGCGATCGCTTTCTCCGCTTTGAGGATTAGCGGGATCGACTGCACGATGCGGGTCATGGAGCCGTAGGTGAAGAGCACCACGGCAGCGATCTTGAGCAGGTCCTCGAGACCGAGGTCGCTGATTCTCGGCAGCAAGAAAATGACCGACGCGACCAGAAAATAATAGAAGGACTGCACGAACACGCCGTTGATGGTCAGCTGTCTTTCCGAGCGCACCTGAGACTCCTCGGCCCGGCGCGCCGCGGGCCGAACGTGGTCCTGGAACAGGGCATCCCCCTTGCGACGGTCGACCTTGATCTCTTTGAAGCCTTCCAGAAAGTACTTGAACAGGTCCTTGAAGCGACGCTCCAGGCGGTCCGTCTCGTGGAGCAACGGCCGCACGTTGCGCAGGTTCGATATGTAGACGAGGACGCCGAACAGATAGAACACGATGATCGTGATGATGGCCAGTGGAGATAGGTAGGCGATATACAGTCCGGCGAACAGGATGAGCACGCAGGCGGTGAGAACGCTGGCGAGACTCTTGGAGGTCTCCAGGATGATGTCGGTGCTGGTGTGCAGCGTCGAGTAGATTCTGGACTTGCCCATACGCTCGAAGTCCAGGAGCTGTGCCCGCCTGAGCTTGTCGGCGATCTCCACATAGGTGGCGAACGTCGCCTGCTCGGTCAGCTCGATGGTGCGCGAGGTGGAGTAGTGGCTAACGAGACTGTAGGCGCATAGCAGCACCAGAAACATCAGCAGGTCGCGCACATTCAGCCCGCCAGTGCTCACGGCCGCCGCGGCATCGTTGATCACGACGATGATGCCTCCTTGCAGCAGGCCCGTGACGATGGCCGCCAACACGATGCCGGCCCAGGTCGTCCTGTCCTGTCGGATGAACAGTCGATACAGGCCGGACCTTTCAAGCTCCATGACGGACGGACGCTCCGGATTGCGGGCAAGACCGGCGATCACAGCCTGGCCGACGGGCGCGAGGCGCCCGCGGCCCGTTCGAGGCGCGAGGTCCCCGGCTCCCGCCGGTCCGTGGGGATCGGATGCTTTGTAGCCGGGACTCCCGGCGGTTAGAATCCCGAGCTTGGGTCTGGTAAGTGCGCGTCGGTCTCGAATCGAGCCGCCCGCGTGAGATAGCAGCGCGACGCACCATCCAGGCCGCGTCGCGGTTCGGACTCGGGGTTACCATGGCCACCTTCATTCACCCCCTCGCGAGCGTTTCGACAGACGCTAGCATCGGCGACAATTGTGTGATCGAGGCGTTCTCCATCATCGATGGGGACGTCGTGATCGGTGATGACAACCATATCGGGCCCGGCGCGCACATCAAGCGGTACTGTCGTATCGGGCATGGTAACACCTTCTCCAACCATTGCTGCATTGGGCACGATCCCCAGGATGTCCATTTCGACGCGTCGGCCAGGACCGGTGTGATCATCGGCTCCCACAACGTGTTCCGGGAGCTCTGTACCGTGCACCGGGCCACGAGGCGGGACAACACCGTCATCGGCGACCATGGCCTGTTCATGGTCAACAGCCATATCGCCCACGACTGCGTGGTCGGAGACTACGTGATCATGACCAACAATTCGGTGCTTGCCGGCTTCGTGCACATCGATGACTGCGTGGATCTCTCCGCCTACGTGGCGGTGCACCAGTTCTGCAACGTGGGCAGACACGCCATGGTCGGTGCCTATTCCAAGATCGTGCAGGATGTCATTCCGTTTGCCTTGGTCGACGGCAACCCCCCCAAGGTCTACGACGCCAACTCCGTCGGGCTTCGCCGGGCCGCTTTCTCGAGCGAGGAGCGCCGGATAATACGCGGGGCGATAAAGGTGATCTATCGAGAGTCGGGGACTCCCAAGCGGGCTCTGGAAACCCTCAAGGCTCGATACGGCGACGAGTCCCTGGTAAGGGAGATCATCGACTTCATCGAAAGGTCGACCCGCGGCATCATCTGAATGCTCCGGTCATCGCTGCAGATCCAGCCCGCCTCGGCCGGGTGCCGTCACACCCTCAGACAGCGGCATCGCGCGCCGGCGCCCGCTCCCTGCGAATCGGGGTCGGCTTGCGTGCCGGCGGGGGGGCGGCATGCAGCGTCTTGCGGAATATGCGTCCGACCCGCCACCGTAGATGGCGGACATAGGCCTGCTCGATGAGACCCGCCAGGCCCATGCGCAGGTGAAACCGCCAAGCCGACTCCGCCGGTCCGCCGGGTCTGCGCTGGTCGTGAAAGCGCCGGCGTCCCCAGCCGAGCTCGATAGGGTGGATGTCGTGATAGAAGACTGCCAGGCGGTAGCCCACCATGCGTGAGAACACCAGGCGGGTGTCGAGTCCGTCGGCATGGGCGGCGCGCAGGTATGCGGGGATCCGGCGATAGTCTAGGAGCGCCTGCCAGGCGCGCCGGTAGGCGCGTCGCCATTGGCGGGTGCTCATGCATGGATGTCGATTGACCGGGTGATGTAGATCGTAGCGATTCAGGTCCGGGTCCAGCCACTCGCCGTTGCGCACCCTGGCGCGGTGATCGGCCGAGCCGGGCAGGGGCGTGAGGTAGAATAGGCTCAAGTCGTCGAGCCCGATCCCGTCCAGCAGATGGCCGACGTCCCGCGCTATCGATGCCGGCGTGTCTGCGGCGAAGCCGAGGATGTAGCCCGCCTGGACATGGATGCCCGCCTCACGCCAGCTGCGGAACATCTCTCGATAACGCTCGGCACGATTCTGCTTCTTGTCGATCTCGCGCAGGTTGCTCTCGTTGACCGATTCCACCCCGATGAACACGAACCTGACGCCCGCGGCGGCACACAGCTCGACGAACCCCTTCTTGCGGTAGCTCGGGGCGTCCACTTGGATGAGGAGCCCGAAATCCCGCTCGGCCGCTTTTCTCAGACGGGCGATGGCGGTCAGGGTCTCCCGCCAGTCGGCGAGACGGGAGAAGTTGTCGTCGGTTATCTGAAAGAAGCGCACCCCCTGATCGAGGTAGGCCCGCATGGCGCCGATCACATCCTCCACCCGTCGCTGGCG
>CAYQDX010000365.1:0-4092 GCA_964416345.1 uncultured Ectothiorhodospiraceae bacterium | reverse complement strand
TTGCCGCGCCTTGAATCCGACCCCATATCCGGCGCAATCTTGGGATGATTATTTCTTTCCGCGGCCCTAACTGGACGCCAGCACCGAGACTACCGCATATCATCCCAACGGCAATAAGCCCGCGTAAGGCGGAACGCCGCAGGCGGTTCCGCCAATTTGATGGGTGGCATCATGGCGGATCGGCCTGCGGGCATCCGCCCTACGGGGACTGCTGCTCACCGGCGTGCCCTATCTCGCCCGGAGTCACGAGGTCTGACCGGGTCGTAGCAAGCAATGGCGTCAAGGCGCGCAGCTGAGGCGATCCCTTGGCCAAGGTGGAGTTCAACGCCCGAATTCAATCCGTCTATTCTTCTCCGGCCAAGCCCATCTTGGTCGCCAGACTGCCGCTCGAGCGGGCGATGGCCGAAGCAGGCGCACCGAGATCGCGCATGATCTGACCCATGCTGCCGGTGGTCGTAGTCTCGGTCGTGGACATCTCCGCCAGGCGGGCGGCACCCAGCGCTGCCTGGATGATGCGCTGCTCCAGGGAGGAGACGGCGGTGCGGTCGCGCTGCATCTGCTCCATGAGCTGGCGCCCATCGCCCTGGCCGAATTCAATCAGCCGCTCGAGGATACGGCGGGCGGCCGCGTAGGGAACCTCGGTCGTCTCAACCGGCTCGGTTTCGGGGACTCGGTGCAGCAGCCAGGGTGTGGTGCTCATCAGGCCATCGGCCAAGCGCTCGGTGGCTGAGCCCGCGGGCACGATCGAGGTGCGCCGCAGGCTGGCTTTCACAATCATCTCCCAGCTGGCCCGCAGCATGGGTGGGGCCGGAAACTCCAACGGCGTGGAGCCGGTGGCGCCGCCACGTAGGGGGAGCACGTCGACGTCCGGATGGCCGCCCAGCAGGTCGTTGAGGTTTGCATACACGGTGTCGATGAGGGCATGGTTGGGGCGGTGGGCTAGCAATAGCAGGTGTGCGCCGTAGATTCCGAGTATGGGATTCTCGAACTTGCCGCGCAGCAAGGTGTTGAGGTCAGCTCCCCGAACCACGTTGCGCCCGCTGGCGAGGCCCTGGCGTGCGAGCTCTGCCAGGCGTGCCTCCTCGGCCCCGGGGTGGAAACCGAAGCCGGTGCGGGCCATGAATACGGCGGCAGTCTTGAGCGCGGCACGGCGCAGGCTCACCTCTCCGGCTTGAAAATCGGCGGCGGACAGGAAGGCTTGAGTCTGCCAACCGGGACAGGTGACCAGGAAAATCTCGTAGCGGCCCAGGGGCTCGGTGTCCACCCGTAGGCGATAGGTGCCCGGGTCCAGCGCCACATTGAGTGCGCCATAGGCCTGGCCCGGGTCGCAGGCGCCCTGCTCCAACTCCGCAATCGCGGTGCCTTCGATATCACGCAGACTGATGCCGGTCCAGGGCGGCTCCCCAGGCTGGTCAAGCACATCGCGTGCAAACAGGAACAGCTGACTACCCTGCCCCACTGACAGGTGCACGCGCGTGCTCTCTGTGGCGGCGGCCGCCCGGTGATACTCCCGCGTAGTGCTGGTCTCGACGATGGGCGCGGCGCTGGCGAAGCCCAGGGGAGCGGTGGTGACGTAGACGGGTGAGGAGCCGGCGACGGCCTCGATGAGCTCGTCGCGCTGCTCGGTGCCGGAGCGAAATCGCACCTTGTACAGCCCGGGCGATACCTCTAGGCGCAGCTCGCCCAGACCGCTCGCCAGGCGGCGGAACCGTCCGTCGATCAGGAATATCTCGGTCGTTTGCTCCGGCGCCCGAATGTCGAGGCGCACCCGCGACTCAGAGCGTGATGTGGACATCGTCTCCTACCAACTCGATAAGGTGGCTGCGGTCGGAGCCGGCCACCATGGCCTTGTACAGGCCGGGCTCCAGCTCTACCGCCGCCGGGCCCGGCCCGTAATCCAGGCGCGCGACCTCTCGCCCCGCGCCATCGCTTATTACGATTTGCTCGCCGCCGAGCGGCGCCGCCAGGGCCACCTGCACGGCAAAAAGCGGGGCCGAATCACGCTCGATCAGGGCGATGTCCCGGCTCGAGTCGACTCGGATCTCCGGTGGCTGGATGGAGACATCCGCCGCCACCTCGTCGATAACGTTGTGGACGTAGTCCTTGACGATCTGTCCCGTCACCCTGCCCTGGCGATTGGGCCGGGCGTTGCGCAATGCCTGCAGCAACGCTTCGGTGAAGATCCCGCGCACGGCACCGTTCATGGGCCGCTCGCGGGCGGTCGCGCCCCAGCTGGTACCGTAGGCGTAGAAGGTGCGAACCTTGGCCGCCAGTCCCGGCTTGCTGGTGTTGGGCAGCGGCGGCGGGCGGATGGATTGCAGGGGTGTCACCGTGCGGCAGCAATCCATGACCAGCACGATCTCGTCGAACACCCCATTACGCCGGAACCAGTCGGCATAGGCAGTGCCGGCCACGTGGGGTGCGAACATCAGCTCGGCGTCCGCCGCAAAAAGCGCTGCAGAATCCATGTCTCCGGGATCGCTGAAGCCGTGTCCGGCCATGTAGAGGTACAGCCGCCGCCCTACCCTGCCCTGGCCCAGCCCCGCCGTGACCAGCGGCCGGAAGACGTTGTTGACCTCGTTCTCCACCGGGTGCACATCGCCCACGCCGGTGGGACCCGGCGGATGGAAGTCCGTGGTGAGCAGCAGCTTGAGATTGGTTGGCGGCACCGCCCCGCCGTCTGCCGCGAGCAGCCAGTCGCGCATGCGGCAGGCATCCGCGCAGGGTCCGCCCAGGGTGGTCAGGCCCGGATAGGCATTGATGCCGATGACGACGGCATGATCGTCCGCGGCCAAGCTCAGAATCCCGTGCGCAAGATGTGCTCCAGACTCCGCAGCGTCCGCGCCTCGTCGTCGAAGTCGCCGTGGTGCTCGGCGGCGCTGCGCTCCCCTTCCGGGCCGGCCTCGCTGACGGACCAGACCACCCGGCTCGCATCGGCCTCGACATAGGCGCGCACGACCGCGACATCGGCGAAATCCCCATCCGGAAAATGCCCGTCGTCGTAGTAGCGGGCCATGCCCACCACGGGCACATCGCAGTCTCCCTCCAGCACGCCGGAGATGAAATACAGCAGCGAGTGCGGATACAGCACCTTCACCAACTGGTCCTTGCGCTCGAAGTCATCACTCATGGTAAACATGCGGAAGCCGTCGATGCGCCCGCCGTGACGTCGCAGCGTCTCGGCGGTGACCTCGAATTTCGCCGCCGGCGCGAGGAAGACGACACCGAAACGCTGGCTGTCGGGCAGCACGCTCACGGCCTTGTCGATGAAGCGGGAGATGTAGATCGCCCCGGTGCTGTGACCAACGAGTGTGATGCGCGGTGGGGCCGCCGGGTCGATCAGCTGGGCGAGGGATTCCAGCAGGGCCGTGCCGCCACAGGCGCTGCCGTCATCGCCGAAGGCATCCGCGGTGTCCTGCTTCATCAGGTCCCAGACGAATTCACCCACGTTGGCGAGATAGAGCTCGCGCAGGATCTCCTCCACCACGGTGGCGTGAAAGCCGTGCTGGCGTCCCGAGACGAAGCGCGAGATCACGCGGCCGGCGACCGCGACGATGCCCTGCACCAGCTTGGCGGTGGAGAGCAGGCCGCGCTGGCCGGGCGCCGGGCGCTCAACCAGGCGATCCAACGCGCGGGGGTCGAGCAAGGTGCGGCTGGAGCCTTGCACCCGGGCGCTGCGACTCGTCAGCTCGGCGGCGACCCGTGCCGGATCGCGCAAGCCGTTCGTCACCTGCTGCGCCTCTAGCGTGAGCTGGGCATCCATCAGCAGCTCGTTCTCCAGCGCCAGGCGCTCGAAATCTCCCAGCTCCGCCAGACCGGGGCCGATGGCCGGCTCCCCGCCCACGAGCGCGCCCAGCTCGCCGCGGTCCAGGGCCTCGTCGATGGCCCGCTCCAGCGGTGTCGGGTCCGCCGCCGGCAGCACGGAGGCGGCGCGATCGGCGTTGCTCTGACCCAGCTTGCGCTGGACGATGGCGGCGACGCGCTTCCACAGCAGGCGAAAAAGCTGCTCCCGGGCGATCTCGGTGAAGTTGTTGGTCAGGGTCTCGATGAGCCCCGACTCCCAGACGAAGAACAAGGGATCGGCCCCCGCGA
>CAYQDX010000364.1:0-4105 GCA_964416345.1 uncultured Ectothiorhodospiraceae bacterium | reverse complement strand
ATCCAGGCCTTCGAGCCCGTGCTCATCGAGGGCAAGGCCATTCAGCTCCATCCCCTGGTCTGTACCGCATTCAACGCGGACTTCGACGGCGACCAGATGGCGGTGCACGTTCCGCTGGCGCTGGAAGCTCAGCTCGAGGCGCGCAGCCTGATGATGTCCACCAACAACATCCTGTCGCCCGCCAACGGGGAGCCCATCATCGTCCCATCCCAGGACGTTATCCTGGGACTTTATTTCATGACCCGCGAGCGCATCAATGCCCCGGGCGAAGGGATGGTGCTCGCGGACGTGGCCGAGGTTCATCGCGCGCTGCAGAGCCGCCATGTGGATCTGCAGGCGCGGGTCAAGGTCCGGATCCGGGAAGTCACGGTGGAGGAAGACGGCAGCAAACGCCAGCGTACGCGCCTGGTGTCCACCACGGCGGGCCGCGCCCTGCTCTCGGAGATCCTGCCCGATGGGCTGCCCTTCGAGCTGGTGAATCAGGATATGACCAAGAAGGCGGTCTCCCGGCTCATCAACGCCTGCTACCGCCAGGTCGGTCTCAAGGAGACCGTGATATTCGCCGACCAGCTGATGTACACCGGCTTTGCCTATGCCACGCAGTCGGGCTCATCCATCGGTGTCGACGACATGGTGATTCCCGATGAGAAGCAGCAGATCATCAGCCACGCCGAGGAGCAGGTGAAGGAGATCCAGCTCCAGTACGCCTCCGGCCTGGTCACCAATGGCGAGCGCTACAACAAGGTCGTCGACATTTGGTCACATACCAACGACCAGGTGGCGAAGGCCATGATGGAGCGGCTGGGCCACGAGGCGGTGACCACCGCGGACGGGCAGCCGGCCAAGCAGCCCTCCTTCAACCCCATCTATATGATGGCGGACTCCGGCGCCCGCGGCTCGGCGGCGCAAATACGGCAGCTCGCCGGCATGCGCGGCCTGATGGCCAAGCCCGACGGCTCCATCATCGAGACGCCCATCACCGCCAACTTTCGGGAAGGCCTGGACGTTCTGCAGTACTTCATTTCCACCCACGGCGCGCGCAAGGGTCTGGCGGACACGGCGCTGAAGACCGCCAATTCCGGCTACCTCACACGGCGCCTGGTTGACGTGGCCCAGGACCTGGTGGTGACGGAGGAGGACTGCGGCACCGAGGACGGCCTGTTGATAACGCCGTTGATCGAGGGCGGCGACGTGGTCGAGCCCCTGCCCGAGCGGGTGCTCGGACGGGTGGTGGCCCGGGACGTGCTGGCGCCCGGAAGCGACGATGTCGCCGCTCCGGCAGGCACCCTGCTCGACGAGGCCTGGGTGGCCATGTTGGAGCAGATAGGCGTGGACCAGATCATGGTCCGCTCGCCCATCACCTGTGAGACCCGCTACGGCATCTGTGCCGCCTGCTACGGGCGCGATCTGGCGCGTGGTCATCTGGCCAACATTGGTGAGTCGGTCGGAGTCGTTGCCGCACAGTCCATCGGCGAGCCGGGCACTCAGCTGACCATGCGCACGTTCCACATCGGGGGCGCCGCATCCCGGGCCGCCGCGGTGAACAATGTGGAGATCAAGTCCCGCGGCTCCATCCGGCTGCACAACCTCAAGCTCGTGGGCCATGCCAGCGGTGCCCATGTGGCGGTGTCCCGCTCCGGGGAGGTCACCGTCTTGGATGAGTTCGGCCGCGAGCGCGAGCGCTACAAGGTGCCCTATGGTGCGGTGATCAAGGTGCAGGATGGCGACAAGGTGCACCCGGGCGACATCGTGGCAAACTGGGATCCGCACACCCATCCGGTGATCACCGAAGTGGCAGGCCGGGTGAGGTTTCTGGATTTCGTTGATGGGGTGACGGTGAATCGCCAGACCGACGATGTCACGGGCCTGAGCAGCCTGGTCATCACCGATCCCAAGCAGCGCGGGCCCGGCGGGCGCGAGCTGCGTCCCATGGTCAGGCTCCTTGATGAGGCCGGAGAGGATCACTGTATCGCCGGCACGGATATCCCGGCGCACTATTTCCTGCCCTCGGGCGCGGTGGTGAGCCTGGTTGACGGCGCCGCAGTAGGTGTGGGAGACGTCATCGCGCGCATCCCGCAAGAGTCCTCCAAGACCCGTGACATAACCGGCGGCCTGCCGCGGGTCGCCGATCTGTTCGAGGCACGCAAGCCTAAGGAGCCGGCGGTGCTTGCCGAGATCAGCGGCACGGTCAGCTTCGGCAAGGACACCAAGGGCAAGCAGCGTCTGGTGATCACGCCAGCCGAGGGCGAGACGCACGAAGAGCTGATTCCCAAGTGGCGCCATGTCACGGTTTTCGAAGGCGAGCACGTGGAGCGGGGCGAGGTGATCGCCGACGGCCCGCCGAGTCCTCATGACATTTTGCGCCAGCTGGGAGTCGAGGAGCTGGCGCGCTACACCGTCAACCAGGTCCAGGACGTCTATCGGCTGCAGGGCGAGACGATCAACGACAAGCACATCGAGGTGATCGTCCGCCAGATGTTGCGCAAGGTGGAGATAACCAGCCCAGGAGATACCCATCTGCTGAAGGGCGAGCAGCTGGATCGCGGGCGCGTGCTGGAGGAGAACGAGATCGTGCTGAGGCAAGAGAAGCTGCCGGCCATCTATACTCCGCTGTTGCTCGGCATCACCAAGGCGTCCTTGTCGACCGAATCCTTCGTCTCCGCCGCGTCATTCCAGGAGACCACTCGCGTGCTCACGGAGGCTGCGGTGCGGGGCTTGCGCGACGAGCTGCGGGGCCTCAAGGAGAATGTCATCGTCGGCCGCCTGATCCCTGCGGGCACCGGCCTGGCGTTCCATGCCGAGCGCCGTCGCAAGCGCGGAATCTTGGGGGAGCCGCCGGCGGCTCCAGGCGTTGCACCGCCCCCCACGGTGAGCGAAGTGGAAGAGGCGCTCAGCGAGGCGCTGAACGCCCCGAACGCCCCATAGTCTGGCCAAGGCCCCGACCTCTTACGCCCGGGCCAGACTTGACAACCCAGGGGGGCATGCATAGAATGCTCCCTCTCTTGACAGGCTGGATGGCTCCTGCCTGTCGTTTTGTTTTTGGGCGGGAGTCGCGATTCCATGGCAACTATCAATCAGTTAGTACGCAAACCACGGGTGCGGCAGGTGAAGAAAAGCACGGTGCCGGCCCTGGACGCCTGCCCCCAGAAGCGTGGCGTCTGCACCCGTGTCTACACCACCACGCCCAAGAAGCCGAACTCGGCACTGCGCAAGGTGGCCCGCGTGCGGCTGACCAACGGCATGGAAGTGACCACCTATATCGGCGGTGAAGGCCACAACCTGCAGGAGCACTCGGTGGTGCTCATCCGCGGCGGTCGCGTCAAGGACCTCCCGGGTGTGCGCTACCACACCGTGCGCGGCAGTCTGGATACCACCGGCGTCAAGGACCGCAAGCAGAGCCGCTCCAAGTACGGCGCCAAGCGTCCCAAGTAACCGCCCTCGCTGCCGCGATTTTGGTGGACCGGTCGCCTGCGGGCGACCTGTTCGTGCGCCTTGTTTCCTCGATACGAAGCTGAAACGCCATGCCTCGAAGAAGAGAAGTTGGAAAGAGGGTGATCCTGCCGGATCCGAAGTACGGCAACGAGACTGTCGCCAAGTTCATGAACGTGATCATGCTCAATGGCAAGAAGTCCGTGGCGGAGCGCATCGTGTACGGCGCACTGGGTCGGATCGCCGACAAGACGGAGGCGGGCGATCCCGTCGAGGTCTTCTATAAGGCGCTGGACAACGTACGCCCAATGGTCGAGGTGAAGTCTAGACGCGTCGGGGGCGCGACCTATCAGGTGCCGGTCGAGGTTCGGCCGCAACGGCGCACGGCGCTGGCCATGCGCTGGCTGGTCGATGCTGCGCGCAAGCGAGGTGAGAAATCCATGGACGCACGCCTCGCCGGGGAGATCCTGGATGCTTACGCAAGCCGTGGGACCGCAGTCAAGAAGCGGGAAGATACCCACCGGATGGCAGAGGCCAACAAGGCCTTCTCCCACTATCGCTGGTAACGTCGTCCGCAGCGCCCACTCACCGCTTGCATATTTACAAGGATTCGAAGGCGTGGCACGCAAGACCTCCATTGAGCGCTACCGCAACATTGGGATCATGGCCCACATCG
>CAYQDX010000363.1:0-4128 GCA_964416345.1 uncultured Ectothiorhodospiraceae bacterium | reverse complement strand
CGCGCCTGGACGACATCCTCGGCAGTGAGACCCGCAATGCGGTCGCCAAGCACGAATTGATCGAGATCATCCGCACTACCAAGGACCGCGTGCCCCTGCGTGACGCCCTATTGACCGACGCGGAACGAGATGTGGGCTCACTGGTGCCGATCCAGAAGGGACGCAAGCTGGTGGAGCAGGAGATCTTCGCCGCGGCCGCCGAAAAGGTGCGGGTGTTCGGCATTGAACTGCTCGACATCCGCTTCAAGCGGATCAACTACAACGAAAGTGTGCGTCCGAAGATCTATGACCGCATGATCAGCGAACGGCGCCAGATCGCCGAACGCTTTCTGTCCGAAGGCAAAGGCGAGGCCGCCCGAATCCGCGGTAACCGCCTGCGCGACCTGAACAAGATCCAGTCCGAAGCCTACCGGCAGGTGGAGGAGATTCGCGGCGTGGCGGACGCCAAGGCCACCGAAATCTACGCCAAGGCCTACAACCAGAGCCCTGAGGCGGCGGCTTTCTACGAATTCACGCGGACCATGCAGTCCTACAGGTCCATGATCGCGGAAAACACCACCCTGGTTCTTTCCACGGACAGCGACCTGTTCAAATTCCTGAAGGGGATGAGTCCAGATGGTGTAGACCTCCCGGTCCCGGCGCTCGGTGCCAAACAATGACATCGCGCTATCCGAAACCCCATGAACCGAGGAGATCGAAATGAGCGAACAGGACAAAACCCTAATGGACGAATACGGTATTGCCAGCGCACCTAAATCGGTGTGGTTCTACAAACAGTACCGGTACGACAGGCTTTCAGATACGCTCAACTATGCCAAGAGTGATACCAAGCGCACTCGAGAGGGCGACGAACCCAGCACGCCAGCCTGAGAATCGGGCTTGTAATCGACAAGTATGCCTCATGTGTTCCGTTACCCGGCTGCACCGGACCAGAAAGGTGGCGTTCTCGGTGAGGAATTCGTCGTAGCGCATGTAGTGCGGTCCGTCGCAGGAACAGGTCAGGCTCACCATGCCATTTCTGGGTTGAAGATATTGATGGCGGCCGTGGGCAAATAGAAGGAATTCCGTAATGCTTGTGACCTTGCGACAAATCCTACAGGAGGTCAGCGCCGCGATACATCTGGATGACGTCCTGAGCATTGTCGTTCAGCGTGTCAAAGAGGCCCTGTCAATCGATGCCTGCGCCGTGTATCTGACCGATGTGGAAAGTCAACAATACGTCTTGATGGCAGCCGATGGTTTTCGCCAGGCATCCATAGGCGAGGTCCGCATAGATCGGCAGGAGGGTCTTCTGGGCCTGGTCGGCGAATGCCGCGAGTTGATCACGGTGCCGGACGTGGCGGCTCATCCACGTTACCACCCATCTTCAGCAACAGGAGAAGAGCGCTATCAATCCTTTCTCGGCGTACCCCTGATTGACTATCAACATGTCCTGGGTGTGCTGGTGGCCTGGAAACGGGAACCCGCCCAATTCGATAAGGACGAGGTAACTTTCTTCCTGACTATTGCGGCGCAACTGGCAAAGGCGATCCACCAGGCGGCGGCAGTCGACGAAGTCGCCAGGATGCTGAGCGGGGTACAGCAGGGGGACGCCTTCATCCAGGGGATTCAGATGGCCCCCGGTCTGGCCATCGGTACCGCGGCGCTGCTCAATCCACAGGCCAGGCTGGAGTCGACACCGGATCGCCAGACCCAGGACATCGATGCCGAGGAGACCGCCTTCAGGTCCGCGGTTGCCGCGGTTCGTGAAGAACTGCGTGCCGGCAGTGAGCGCCTGGCCGCTGATGTGCCGAGCGAAGTGCGCGCATTGTTCGATGTCTATGCCATGTTGCTTGGCAGTGAAGGTTTGGTGTCAGACGCCCTCGCGCGAATCCGCGCCGGAAACTGGGCCCCGGGGGCATGGCGGGACTCCATCGCCCACCATGCAAAGGTCTTCGAGCAACTGGAAGACCCCTACCTGCGCAAGGGTGCGGAAGACATCCGCACGATAGGCCAGCGGGTCCATCTTCAGCTCCAGGCAGAGGCCGAAGAGTCAAGACAGTACCCGCAACAGTGCGTGCTGGTGGGTGATACGGTGAGCATCGTGGAAATCTCTGCCGTGCCGATGGGACAACTCGCAGGCATCGTCTGTATGCACGGCTCGGCCCTGTCCCACACCGCCGTTATGGCGCGTGCCCTGGGCATTCCCGCCGTCGTGAGCCTTGCGCCCATGCACATCGGGCGCCTGGACGGCTGCGAGATGGTGATCGATGGTGACCAGGGGCGCATCTACATAGAACCGTCACCTGTCGTGGTCGATGCATACCAGCAGCTCATGGGCGAGCAGCAGGCTCGTTTCGAACGGCTCGCGGCGCTGCGTGACCTGCCGGCGGAAACGCCGGACGGTGTCCGGCTGCCGTTGTATGCGAATGCCGGGCTGGCCTCCGATATCGTTGCCGCAAAAGACAGCGGTGCCGAAGGCATCGGTCTGTATCGCACTGAATATTGCTTTCTGTTGCGCGAAGCCCTTCCACTCGAGGACGAGCAGTACCAGATTTATCGTGAGGTGCTGGAGGACTTCACACCAAGCCCCGTGACCCTGCGCACACTCGACGTAGGCGGTGACAAAATCTTGCCCTACTTCCACGTGCAGGAGGATAACCCTTTTCTGGGTTGTCGGGGGATCCGGTTCTCGCTTGATCACCCAGAGATCTTCCTCATTCAATTGCGCGCCATGTTGCGAGCCAACGCAGGTCTTAACAACCTGCAAGTGCTCTTTCCCATGATCAGCAGGGTCAGTGAACTGGACGAGGCCATGGGGCTGCTGGCATGTGCTTATCGGAAACTTCTGGAAGAAGGCCTGGCTGCAGAAAAATTGTGCGTGGGAGTGATGATTGAAGTGCCTTCCTCGATCTTTTTGGCGGACACCCTGGCGGATCGCGTGGATTTTTTCTCAATCGGGACCAATGATCTCACCCAGTACCTGCTTGCCGTGGACAGGAACAACGCGCGGGTGGTGACACCTTACGATAGTTTGCATCCGTCCGTCCTAGATGCAATCCACCATGTCATCAAAGCGGCACATCGGCGAGGCAAGCCCGTAAGCGTATGTGGTGAAATGGCGGGGGATCCGGCGGGGGCAGTGTTGTTGTTGGGGATGGGGGTCGATGCCCTGAGTATGAGCCCCAACAGTTTTGCGCACGTCAAACTGGCCATTCGAAGCTTCACGCTGCAGCGGGCGCGCTCACTCCTTGACGAGGCGCTCGGTATGGAGGATGGATTTGCTATCCATCGCCTGCTGAGGGGCGCGCTTGAAGAGGGTGGGGTTTAGCCGAGGGGAGGGACGGTCCGCTTGGCCACTGCCAATATTCGGGGGATCTCGGTCAGTCGAGCCCAGTGCCATCGGAGTACCTTTGGACCGGCCCAGCGAGAACCCAGTCGCGGGACTCACCCTGGTTGTTGGCAACCTCGCAAGCTTCCAAAGTCGGGCGGAAATGCTGGAAGTGTTCTACATCCCGCCTGGCTCTCGATATTGGACGCCCCGTCAAGGGCGCCGGTCATGGCGTTGGTTCAGGAAGCTCTGGCAATCAAGGGGACGGCTTCCCCGGCATATTTCTTCAACCGCCACGGTCGCTATTGTCCGCGGTCGGATAGGGCAAGTGCAGGTTGGGATGGTCGACCGGCATATCGAGGTAGGCCTTGCGGGTCGCCTCGGTTTCGAAATAGACGGTGAGATTGCCATCCTCCAGAGTTGGATGACTCGCAACGTCCTCAATTAGGTTGTCTGGAAGGGGAAGAACGAGGCCACGCGCATCACGATGGGACTCAGGACTTCGTCCGGCGAATATAGAGGTAGTAATGCGTGAAGCGGCTTCGCTGCGGGGCGAGGATGCGGTGATTGGGGTCCTGGGTCGGATGCTTCTGGACCGTACACCGGAATGTCCGCCCTTGCTCCATGCTCTTGAGGATGAAGTACACGCCAAACTGCTCCCGCCGCTGCATCGAGCGCTACCAGCGCCGCACATACTCCTCTTTGCGCCCCCCTTTTTGAGCCCACTCGATGGGGAGATCGTGATTACGGGCGAAGCCTCCACCCAGCGCTGATAGTCGCCGGTGTGCCCCGAGAGCAACTCCTTGGTGACCGCCGGC
>CAYQDX010000362.1:0-4156 GCA_964416345.1 uncultured Ectothiorhodospiraceae bacterium | reverse complement strand
AACGCCGGCCATCGCAGTCCGGGCAGCGCAGATAGACGTCGCTCAGGAACTGCATTTCCACATGCTCGAAGCCACTGCCGCCGCAGCTTGGGCAACGCCCGGTGCCCGAGTTGAAGCTGAAGGTGCCCGCCGTGTAGCCACGCTCCCGGGCCAGCGGCTCCTCGGCGAAGATCTTGCGAACGACGGCCCAGGCGCCGACGTAGCTCACCGGGTTGGAGCGGGTGGTCTTGCCGATGGGCGCCTGATCCACCAGCACCACGTCGCCGAGCCCCTCCCAGCCGCGGATGGCGCGGTGGCGCCCCGGCGCCTCCCCGGCACGGCCCATGAGCTTGCCCAGGGCGCGGAACAGGACATCCTGCACGAGGGTGGACTTGCCTGAGCCGCTCACCCCGGTGACGCACACCAGACGCCCCAGGGGGAAAGACACATCCAGATGTTTCAAGTTGTGCTCCGTCGCCCCCTGGATCTCCAACCACGCCAAGGGGTCCGCCGCCGCGGGTGCCGCGACCGCTACCCGCTCCGTGCCGCACAGATAGCGGCCCGTGAGGGACTGCGAGTCCGCCACCAGCGCCTGCGGGGTGCCGTAGAAGACCACCCTGCCGCCGCGCTCCCCGGGCCCGGGACCCAAGTCCAGGACGCGATCCGCCGCCAGCATGACCTGCGGGTCGTGCTCCACCACCAGCAGGGAGTTGCCGGCATCGCGCAGCCGGTGTAGGACGCCGACCACGCGCTCGATGTCCCGCGGGTGCAGCCCGACGCTTGGCTCGTCGAGCACGAACAGCGAGCTCACCAGGGAGGTGCCCAAGGCGGTGGTGAGGTTGATGCGCTGCACCTCTCCACCGCTCAGGGTCCGCGACTGGCGGTCCAGGGTGAGATAGCCCAGCCCCACCTCCTCCAGATAGCGCAGGCGAGACCGAATCTCACCGAGCAGCAGCTCGGTGGCCTGATCCAGTGGGGCGGGTAGCCGGAGCGCCGCGAAGAAGGCCCTGGCCCGGGTGATCGGCAGCAGCATCAGCTCATGGAAGGACAAGCCGGGCAGCACCGCCGCGCGCGCCGGCGAAAGGGTGGCGTCCTTGGGCAGGAAGCGCTCCGTCGGGGCCAGCAAGGCCGCGTCCTCGCCCAGGCGCCACCACAGTGCCTCTGCCTTGAGCCTGGCCCCGGCGCATGTCGGGCATTCGTCGTAGGCGCGATACTTGGAGAGCAGCACACGGATGTGCATCTTGTAGCTTCTGCCCTCGAGCCAGGCGAAGAAGCCGTTGACGCCGTACCACGCGCCCTCGCCTTCCAGCACCCAACCGCGCTCGCCCTCGGTCAGCTGCCCCCAGGGCACGTCGATGCGGATGCCGCGGCGCCGGGCGTGGCGCATGAGGTCCCCCTGAGCCTCGATGTAGCTCTCGGTCTGCCAGGGCTTGATGGCGCCCTCTGCCAGAGTCCTGGCGGCGTCTGGTATTACCAGATCGAGGTCTATGCCGATGGTGCGGCCGAAGCCGCGGCAGGTCTCGCAGGCCCCCAGCGGAGAGTTGAAGGAGTACGAGTTGGGCACCGGGTCACGGTAATGGATGTCGCAGTGGGCGCAGTGGAGGTCTGCGGAATAGCGCCAGGCCGGCGCCGCCTCGTCGGTCATCGGATACACGCCGACACGTCCGCGACCCAGACGCAGCGCAAGCTCCAGCGCCTCGGCCAGACGCGGGCGATCGGCGGCGCGCAGGCGTACCCGGTCCTGCACCACCTCCAGCACGTCCCCCTGGCGGCCATGGATGCGGGTGTAACCCTGGGCGGCCAGCAGCTCCCGCAGCGCCTCCTCGCCCACCGTCTCGGGAATCGGCAGGGGGAAAGTGATCAGGCTCATGGGCGCGGAGCCCTCGCGAACCTGGTCCAGCAGATCCTGGCAGATGCTCTCCGGGGTGTCGCGCCGCACCGGCCGGCCGCAGCCGCGACAGTAGAGCCGGGCGGCACGGGCGTACAACAGCTTAAGGTGGTCGTTTAGCTCGGTCATGGTGCCGACGGTGGAGCGGGAGGTGCGCACCGGATTGGTCTGGTCGATGGCGATGGCCGGTGGGATGCCATCGATCTGGTCCACCTGGGGGCGATCCATGCGGTCCAGGAACTGGCGGGCGTAGGGGGAGAAGGTCTCGACGTACCGCCGCTGACCCTCGGCGTAGATGGTGTCGAAGGCCAGCGACGACTTGCCGGAGCCGCTGACCCCGGTCACCACGACGAGCTGCTGCAAAGGCAGGCTCAGATCGAGGCCCTGCAGGTTGTGCTGGCGGGCGCCCTTGATGACGATGGACTTGTCCGACATTGGCTCACTCTGCGGGCCGCCGGCCCGGCTGCCATGAACGAGAATCACCCGGGCATCGCGATGGCCGTATGCGGGTCGAAGTGCTAGCCTACTGGGTTAGGCCGCCTCGGTCTTGGGACGATGACCCGCGGGGGACCCGGCACACCGATGAATGCCACCAAAGTTAGTCACTGCGTGGAAGATCTCTGCCTGCAGGGCTGCACGCTGGTGCGGCGCTTCATCGACGATCTGCAAGCCGGCCGGCCCGTTCCAGGGAGTGAGGACCTGGGCGAGGAGGAGCGCCAGGCGCTGCTGCAGGAGCTGCGCTCGATTATGTCGGTCTACGATGGCACGTAGCGGGACCAATCGCGGCTGTCGTCGCCGTAGACCAGAAACTCCGGATTGACCAGAGAGTCCTTAGTGTTGTACCGCAAGGGCCGCAGCCGGGTGTCGGTCATGGCGCCCCCTGCCTCCTCCACCAAACGCTGAGCGGCGGCGGTGTCCCATTCTCCGGTAGGGCCCAGCCGCACATAGACGTCCGCACTGCCCTCCGCCACCAGACAGGACTTGAGCGAGCTGCCCATACTGAGCAGGCGGTAGGCACCCAGGTTATGCAAGAAGGCCTGTTGCTTGCGCGCTGCGTGGGATCGGCTGCTGGCCACCACGATGGTCCCCGTGGCATGCGCCCGCACGTGGATGGCCTGCGGCGCCCGTCCCGGAAGCTGCTTGTAGGCACCGCGACCGCGAGCGGCGTAGTAGAGCACTTCGGTGACCGGCACGTAGATGACGCCGAGCACGGCCTCGTGTCGCTCTACCAGCGCGATGTTGACGGTGAACTCGTCGTTGCGTTTGAGGAGCTCCCGGGTCCCGTCCAGGGGATCCACCAGCCAGTACCTGGACCAACGGGTACGCTCCGCGAAAGGCACCGGCGCCGACTCCTCGGACAGCACCGGCCAGTCGGGAGTGAGGCGGCTCAGGCCGGAGAGGATGGTCTGATGGGCAGCCAGATCCGCTTGGGTCACCGGTGAGGCATCAGGCTTCTGGCGCACGGCGATCTCGCCCGGCGCACGGTAGACCTGCAGGATCTGGCGGCCGGCTTCACGGGCCACGACGATGACCGGCCCGAGCAAGGCTTCGAGCTCACCGCTCATCGCGTGTGCGCCAACAGTAGCGCCGCGATGCTCCGCGCCTCGGTGAAGTCCTCCCGTGCCAGCAGCTCTTCCAGGCGGCCGAGCTGCCACGGGACCACCTGGATCTGCTCCGGCTCGTCCCCGGGCACGCGACAGGGATAGAGATCCTCGGCCACCACCACATGGATGCTATGGCCCAGATAGCCCGGGGCCACGGTCAGCGTTCGCAACAGCCGCAGCCGGCGAGCGCCGTAGCCGACCTCCTCCATCAGCTCTCGGTTCGCCGTTTCCAGTATCGTCTCCTCGCCATCGACGCGCCCCTTGGGCAGGCCGAGCTCGTAGCGCTCGACACCCACGGCGTATTCCCGCACCAGCAGCACGGTGTCGGCATCCAGCATCGGCACTACCAGCACCGCACCGCGAGGAGAGCCCTGCAAGCGCTCGTATTGCACCTGCACGCCGTTGGAGAAGCGCAGGTCGACCTGCTCGATGCGAAACAGGCGGCTACGGCACACGGTGCGGGTGGCAAGTATCTCGGGCTTTTCTTCCATCGTCATCGACTGGGGTGCACGGCGCAGGGCATGGTACCGCGTTGTGAGTGGTTTCTCACTCCGCGCAGACGCCCTTGCCGCCATCCCTGGCTGCGGCTAACTTAGGCACATGATTCCCTGGTCCGATATCGACACCGTGCTCCTAGACATGGACGGCACGCTGCTCGATTTGCATTTCGACAACTACTTCTGGC
>CAYQDX010000361.1:0-4180 GCA_964416345.1 uncultured Ectothiorhodospiraceae bacterium | reverse complement strand
TCCCGAAGGGCCGCACGATAAGCGGCCATCCGGGGTGTTGCGCTCGCTACCGTTGGCGCGGGCCAGCGGGGCGCGAGCGCGCCTACCGACTGACCGCTTCTCGTTCGGCTGGATACGCAATTATCACCTGGATGGAGTACTAGTCCTCACTCTGCCATAGCGACAACACCATGCACCGATCTCCGCGGCGACGCTTCAGCCTGCGCGCGCGTCTGCTCCTGATTGGGCCGCTGGCGGGCGCGCTGGTGGTCGCCCTTGCCGCCGGGCTCCAGAGTGCTCCGCTCGGACTCGGCCCGGACTCCCGGCTGTGGATCCTTACGGCTCTGACCCTCGCCATGCTCGGCGCGGCCATCGTCTTCTTGCAGCGTGCAGTGGCGAGTCCCCTGCAACGCATTGTCCGGGCCGCCGCCGCGCTCGAGGCGGGAGAGCCGCTGCCGAGGATTGCACCGGGCTCTCTGTCCGATATGAGGCTGCTGGTCGAGGCCATCGAGAGTCTGGGACGCCAGCTGGATCACCGGCGGCTGGCGCTGCGGCACGAGCTGCGCCACGACGGGCTCACCGGTCTGCTGAGCCGGGTGGGTCTGCGCGAGCGCCTACAGCAGCGCCTGGACAGTGCGCCTCTGGAGCCCCTGGCTACCCTGGTTGTGGATCTCACCCATTTCCGCGAGGTCAACGACACGTTTGGGCGCGAGGTGGCCAACCAAGTGCTCAAGGCGGTGGCCGGCCGGCTGGTAAAGCTGTTGGAAAGGGGCGACCTGGCGGCCCGCCTGGAGGGCGACATCTTCGCAGTCGTGCGACCCGGAGCCGACGCGGCCACCGCGGGTCGCGTCGCGCGCACCATCGTCGACACCCTGGAGCAGGCCATTGGCCTGGATCAGTCCCGGGAGCTGTATTTGGGTGCGAGTATCGGCATCTCCTTGGCACCACGGGACGGTACGGAGGCGGAGCGCCTGCTGTGTCACGCCGAGTCCGCCAGACAGGTGAGCCGTCGCGAGCGCGCGCGGTTCGCCTTCTACGACCAAGTCAGAGATCGTCGGGGTGCCGACCGCCTGGCGCTGGTCAATGATCTGCGCCAGGCCATGGAGCAGGACGCATTGATGCTGCATTACCAGCCCCAGGTCGCCATCGCCAGCGGCAAGGTGGTTGGCGTCGAGGCCCTGCTGTGCTGGCGCCACCGCGCATGGGGACTTCTGCCCCTGGACGAGGTGATTCCCGTGGCGGAGCAGACCGGACTCATTCGTCCGCTGACCCGCTGGGTGGCGGACACCGCCATCCGCCAATGTGCCCGTTGGCGCGAGCTGGGGTTGGACCTCCCGGTTGCGGTCAACGTGTCCTACTGGAGCCTGCAGGGTGGTGGTCTGGTGGCGCTCATTCGCGACCATCTGCGCAAGTGGGGAGTCCCGGCGTGCAGCCTGGCGCTGGAGATTACCGAGGGCGTCATGATGGCGGACACCGCGCGCACCCGGCTGCTTCTGGAAGAGCTGCGGGCGCTGGGGGTGCGGCTGGCCATCGATGATTTCGGCACCGGCTTCTCCTCCCTGTCGTATCTGAAGCGGCTACCGGTCAGTGAGCTCAAGATAGACAAGTCATTCGTCATGGACATAGCCCAGGACGAAGGCGACGCGGTAATCGTGCGCTCGACCATCGAGCTGGCGCACGGCCTGGGTCTCAGCGTGATCGCCGAAGGGGTCGAGGAGCGAGCGGCCTGGGATATGCTGGCCGCTCAGGGCTGCGACCTGGGTCAGGGCTACTACATCAGCGAGCCCCTGGCGCCGGAGCCCCTGATGGCCTGGCTCGATTCCCGCCGCAGTGCGCTGACGGATACCGGTTAGGGCGGGCGGCACCGGTGGATCTATACTACGCCAAGCTGCTCGCGCAGCTGCTCTATCCCCTTGGCCTTGTCGTGTGGTTGTCGCTCGGCGCTTTGCTGGCGCAGCTCCGTGGCAAGCCGGGTTGGGCGCGAGGACTACAGCTGGCGGCCCTCGCCCTTCTGTGGCTGGCGGCCACGCCGCGGTTCTCCGTCTGGCTGCGCGCACCGCTGGAGCAGCGCAACCCACCGCTGAGCGTCGCCAGCACACCCACGGCGGAGGCAATCCTGGTGCTGGGCGGCGGCCTGGGCACGGCAGACCCGCCGCGTTTGACTCCGGATCTGAACGCCGCGGGCGACCGGATTCTGCAGGCCGCCCGCCTCTATCAAGCTGGCAAGGCGCCTCTGGTCGTGGTCTCGGGAGGAGGCTCCCCGCTGCTTGGCTCCGGAGGGCCGGAGGCGCCGGCCATGGCCGCTCTGCTGCAGGAGTGGGGTGTGCCGGCAAAGGCGATCCGGCTGGAATCCCGCAGCCTCACCACCCGGGAGAACGCCGTCAATTCCGCGCGGCTGCTGGGCCGGCTCGGCATCCACCGCGTGCTGCTCGTCACCTCCGCACTGCATATGCCCCGAGCCCTGGCCAGCGTTCGCGCCGTGGGTGTAGAGGCGATGCCCGCCCCCACGGATTTCGAGGTGACCCGCGTTCGCTCGCGCACGCTGCTCGACTGGCTGCCCGACGCCGAGGCGCTGGTGGGCACCACCCGGGCCGTCAAGGAGTACCTGGGCCTGCTCTACTACCGCTACCAGGGCTGGGTCTAAGCGGGCCGGTACTCCGTCCAGGTGATAATTGCATTCGTAATCATCACCTGGACGGAGTACTAGTAACCCCACATTTGCCCAGATGATTAGTCCGCGGCCATATGGGAAACTACCAATTTACTGGAGCCCCGCGGGGGCGTCCGGCGCTGTCTGCTAGAGCGTCGCGGGCCGGTGACGAGGAGTGCTATGGATTTCCTGCCCATTTTCATCAAGATTCAAGATGCGCCTTGCCTGGTGGTGGGCGGCGGCGAGGTCGCCGCGCGCAAGGTGAGCCTGCTGCTGCAGGCCGGCGCCCGGGTAACGGTGGTCTCCCCGAAGCTCGGGCCCAGCCTGAGCCAGCTCGGCAAAGAGGGGCGCATCCGATGTCGCTGCCGTGCCTATGAGGCCGGCGACCTGGACGGCCAGTGTCTGGTGATTGCGGCGACCGACCAGCAGACGATCAATCGCCAAGTCTCCGAGCAGGCCAAGGAGCGCTGCCTGCCGATCAACGTGGTGGACAACCCTGCCCTGTGCAGCTTCATCGTGCCCTCAGTCATAGACCGCTCCCCATTGCAGATCGCCGTTTCCACCGGCGGAGCCTCCCCCGTGCTGGCCCGCCTGCTGCGAGCGCGGCTGGAGACGCTGATTCCGGCGGCGTACGGCCGCCTGGCCGCCATCGTTGAGTCTTTCCGAGAGCGGGTGAAAGAAGCCTTCCACAGCGGAGCCCAGCGCCGGGCGTTTTGGGAGTCCATCCTCCAGGGGCCGGTGGCGGAAATGGTCCTGGCAGGACAGGAACAGGCCGCCCGGCGGTCCATAGAGCAGGCGCTGGAGTGCCGCGGCGTCGACCGCGGTCCCCGGGGTGAAGTGTATCTGGTGGGTGGAGGTCCGGGGGACCCTGATCTGCTCACGTTCCGCGCACTGCGGCTCATGCAGCAAGCCGACGTCGTGCTCTACGATCGACTGGTGGCGCCCGCCGTGCTGGAGCTAGTGCGCCGCGACGCCGAGCGCATCTACGTGGGCAAGGAGCGCGACCGACATGCGCTTCCCCAGCAGGAGATCAACCAGCTGCTGGCCCGGCTGGCGAAGGAGGGCAAGCGGGTGCTCCGGCTCAAAGGGGGGGACCCTTTCATCTTCGGCAGGGGCGGGGAGGAGATCGAGACGCTAGCGGAGCAGGGCGTGCCGTTCCAGGTGGTGCCCGGAATCACGGCCGCCTCGGGCTGCGCGGCCTATGCGGGCATTCCCCTGACTCACCGCGACTATTCCCAGGCCTGCATCTTCGTCACCGGACACTTGCAGGACGGCACGATGAATCTGAACTGGGACATGCTGGTGCAGCCCAATCAGACCGTGGTCTTCTACATGGGGCTCAAGGGCCTGGATACCCTCTGCGTCGAGCTCGTCGCCCACGGGATGTCCCCGGACACGCCCATCGCCCTGGTGGAGAAGGGCACGACCGCCGCCCAGCGGCTCTACACCGGCACGTTGCGGACCATGTCCGGTCTACTGCGAGACCGCCAGATTAGTGCGCCCACGCTGATCATCGTCGGCGAGGTCGTGCGGCTCCACCAAGAGCTGGCT
>CAYQDX010000360.1:0-4181 GCA_964416345.1 uncultured Ectothiorhodospiraceae bacterium | reverse complement strand
CATGATGCCACCGGCGTCCGCAACCGCCATGAGCATCTCGATGGGTGTGGGATAGAGGGCGAAGGCCACCGCCGCCTCGCCGCTGTCCACGCGCCGCTCCAGCTCACCGAGGCCACGCACGCCGCCGACGAAATCCACCCGAGGGTCACGCCGCGCATCGGCGATCCCCAGGATGGGCTCCAACAGGTGCCGGCCGAGCAGACTCACATCCAGCGCCTCCACGGCGTCGTCCCGAGGTACCCACTGGGGCCGAATCAACAGACGGTACCAGCGGCCTGCTAAATACATACCGAGCTCCCCCGTCGCCGCCGGTCGTACCGGACCGGAGCTGCCCCGCACGACGAACCGGCCGAGCAGACGGTCCAATAATCCCTGTGCGTCCAGGCCGCCCAGATCGGTCACGACCCGGTTGTAGTCCAGGATTCGCATTTGGGTATCTGGGAACAGCACGGCCAAGAACCGCTCGTAGGCGGCGCCTGCCGGCGCGCCGGGGCTGCCGGCACGCCGCCACCGGGCGACCCGGCAGGCGGCTGCCGAGCGGTGGTGACCATCGGCAATGTAGACCCGGGGCAGAGTCTCGAAGCCGGTCCCCAGCGCATCGATGGCGCTCGGATCCCGGACCACCCACAGGGTGTGGCGCACCCCATCGGCCGCCATGGTGTCCACGTCGGGCACCCCGGCGGCGAGCTCGGCGACCTGGGCGTCGAGGGCCGGCCGGTGGCGGTAGGTGAGCAGCACGGGCCCGGTCTGGGCACCCAAGGTGTCGATGTGGCGTGCGCGGTCGTCCTCCTTGGCGGCCCGGGTCAGCTCGTGCCGGCGGATCCTGCCGTCCTCATATGCCGACACGGAGGCCGCAGCGACTACGCCGCTCTGGACGTGCTCGCCAAGGCTCAGGCGGTAGAGATACAAGCACTCGATCGGGTCCTGGCGCAGGACGCCCTCCTCCCGCAACCGTTGCAGGCTCTCGGCACCCTTGACGTACACCTCGGGGGCATAAGGATCGGTGCCTTCCGCGAAGTCGATCTCCGGCCGAGACACGTGCAAGAAGCTCCAGGGATGCCCCGCCGCCAGGCTGCGAGCCTCGGCCGCGCTGAGGACATCATAGGGAGGCGCCAGAACCTCCGCCGCATGGGCGGGATCGGGGCGTAGCCCGGCGAAGGGTCGAATCAGCGGCATCTCAGGGCTCACGGGGCTTGCGGCAAGGGCGTCATTCTAAACGGGTCCGCGCCCCCGCCGCCAGGCACGACGCTATCACGGCCCCCCCGGCGCGAGACGATCCACCCGTTGCAGTCCGCGCGGCAGCTTGCTGCCGCGCCGGCCTCGCTCACCCAGGTAGTGCGCCTGATCCGCAGGCTTCAGCGTCAGGCGCCGCTGGCCAGCCTGCACGCTGAGGGCTTCGCCCTCGGCCATGACCGCCAGCGCCACCACGTACTCCTCGCGGCGCTGAGCGCGGGCGGCGGGGATGCCGATGAGCTTGACGCCCTTGCCCTTGGGCAGGGTCGGGACCTCGTCCAGGGGATGGATGAGCAGCCTGCCCTCGTTGGTGGCGACGGCCGCCCTCAGCACACCGGCATCGGGCAACGGCACGGGGGGAAGGACCCGCGCGCCGGCCGGCAGCCTGAGCACCACCTTGCCCGACCGGTTGCGGCCGTGCAGCTCGCCCAGGGTCGTGATGAAGCCATAGCCGGCATCACAGGCGAGCAGCAGACGCTCCTCGGGCTCTCCCAGCAGCACGGCCTCGAAGCCGGCCCCGTCGGGCGGCGTGAGCCGACCGCTCAGCGGCTCTCCCTGGCCCCGCGCGGAAGGCAGACTGTGGGCCGGCAGGGCATAGGCCCGGCCCGTCGAATCCAGGAACACCGCCTGCTGGCTGCTGCGGCCCCGCGCCGCGGCCTTGAAGCCGTCGCCGGACTTGTAGCCCAGCGTCTCCGGGGCGAGATCGTGACCCTTGGCGGCACGCACCCAGCCCTTCTCCGAGAGAATGACCGTCACCGGCTCCACTGCCACCAGCGCGGTCTCGTCCAGTGCCCGCGCCGGGGTCCGCTGGACCAGAGGCGAGCGTCGCGCGTCGCCATAGTTCTGGGCGTCGGCCTCCAGCTCCTTGCGGATCAGGGTCTTCAGCCGACGGCTGGAGCCCAGGGTCTGCTGCAGCGAGGTCTGCTCTTCCAGCAGACTCAGGCGCTCCGCGCGCAGCTTCATCTCCTCCAAGCGGGCGAGCTGACGCAGGCGGGTATCCAGGATGTAGTCGGCCTGCTCCTCGCTCAGGGCAAAGCGGGCGATGAGCGCGGCCTTCGGCCGCTCCTCGCTGCGAATGATGCGTATGACCTCATCCAAATTCAGATACGCGATGAGCAGCCCGTCCAGCAGGTGCAGCCGGCGATTGACCTTGTCCAGACGCCACTGCAGGCGCCGGCGTACCGTCTCGGTACGGAAGCTCAGCCACTCGCCCAAGAGCCCCTTGAGATCCCACACCCGCGGCCGCCCGTCCAGGCCGATCATGTTCAGGTTCACCCGGTAGCTGCGCTCCAGCTCCGTGGTGGCAAACAAATGGGCCATGAGCGCTTCCTCGTCGACCCTGTTGGAGCGCAGGATCAGCACCAGGCGGGTGGGATTCTCATGGTCCGATTCGTCCCGCAGATCCTCCACCATGGGCAGCTTCTTGGCCCGTATCTGGGCGGCGATCTGCTCCAGCACCCGGGCGCCCGAGACCTGGTGAGGCAACGCCGTGACCACCACGCTACCCCGCTCGGTCTCGTAGCGGGCACGCAGGCGCAGACTGCCGGTGCCGCGCCGGTAGAGCTCGCGCAGCTCCTCCGGGGTCGTGATGATCTCGGCCTCGCTAGGATAGTCCGGCCCCGGCACCAGCTCGCACAGCGCGTCGTTGGTGGCCTCCGGAGACTCCAGCAGGTGGATGCAGGCCCGGGTCACTTCGCGCAGGTTGTGGGGCGGAATGTCCGTCGCCATGCCCACGGCGATGCCGGTGGCGCCGTTGAGCAGCACATTGGGCAGGCGTGCCGGCAGCAGCAGCGGCTCCTCCAGGGTACTGTCAAAGTTTGGCCCCCAATCCACGGTGCCCTGCCCCAGCTCCGCCAGCAGCACCTCCGCGTAGGCCGACAGCCGCGCCTCCGTGTAGCGCATGGCGGCGAAGGACTTCGGGTCGTCCATGGAGCCCCAGTTGCCCTGACCGTCGATGAGGGGGTAGCGATAGGAGAAGGGCTGGGCCATCAGCACCATGGCCTCATAGCAGGCCGTATCTCCGTGGGGGTGGAACTTGCCGAGCACGTCGCCGACCGTACGGGCGGATTTCTTGTGCTTGGCCACCGCGTCCAGGCCCAGCTCGGACATGGCGTAAACGATGCGCCGTTGCACCGGCTTGAGTCCATCGGCGAGATGGGGCAGCGCGCGGTCGAGGACGACGTACATGGAGTAGTTCAGGTACGCCTTTTCCGTGAACTCGCGTAGCGGCCGGTGCTCCACGCCGTCCACATTGGGCATTTGTGAGCTGGTCATGGTGGTCTATGCCTGCGCGTCAGGCCCGGCGGGGACCGGGTGCCGTGTCAAACCCGAGGATCAGATCTCGGCGAGGTCACCCTTCGCCTCCAACCAGGCCCGCCGCTCGGCGGCGCGTCGCTTGGCCAGCAGCATGTCCATCAGGGACAGGGTCTCGGCCTCCTCACCCAGGGTGAGCTGGAGCAGGCGGCGGGTATCCGCGGCCATGGTGGTCTCCCGCAGCTGGATGGGATTCATCTCCCCCAGCCCCTTGAAGCGCTTGACGTCGACCTTGCCCTTCAACTTCTCCGCGGCAATGCGATCCAGCATACCCTGCTTCTCGCCGTCGTCCAGCGCGTAGAATACTCGCTTGCCCACGTCGATGCGGTACAGTGGCGGCATCGCCACATGGACGTGGCCCGCCCGCACCAGGGCCGGAAAATGCCTCAGGAACAGGGCGCAGAGCAGCGTGGCGATGTGGGCGCCGTCGGAGTCGGCGTCGGCCAGGATGCAGATCTTACCGTAGCGCAGCCCATCCAAACGGTCTGAGCCCGGGTCCACGCCGATGGCCACGGCGATATCGTGCACCTCTTGCGAGCCCAGCACCTCTCTGGAGTCCACCTCCCAGCTGTTGAGGATCTTGCCCCGCAGGGGCATCACCGCCTGGGTCTCCCGATCCCGCGCCTGTTTGGCGG
>CAYQDX010000359.1:0-4181 GCA_964416345.1 uncultured Ectothiorhodospiraceae bacterium | reverse complement strand
CTCACATTCACCGCCGCCACGCCCAAGCTGGTCTACTACATAGAACCGATCGTGCATGACTATGCAGTGGAGCACCTGGGTCTGGAGCGTCCCGTGGACACGGATCATCCCAAAGGCTCGAACAGTCCCTGCAGGTCCTCCGCCGTCAGGCTGACGCCGCTGCCGGCTTGCTCGGCGAACAGCGCATCGGCCAGCTCCTGCTTGCGGGCCTGCATGGCCGAGATCTTCTCTTCCACGGTGCCTACGGTTAGCAGCTTGTAGACGAATACGGGCTTGTCCTGGCCGATGCGGTGGGCGCGGTCCGTGGCCTGACGCTCCACCGCAGGATTCCACCAGGGATCGTAGTGGATCACCGCGTCCGCGGCGGTGAGATTGAGTCCTGAGCCTCCCGCCTTGAGGCTGATGAGAAACAATGGCACCTCACCATTCTGAAAGCGATCGATGGGCGTGGCACGGTCCCGAGTCTGGCCGGTAAGCTTGACATAGTCGAGCTTCAATCGACCCAGCTCCAGCTCGATGAGCCCGAGCATGGTGGTGAATTGGGAGAACAGCAGAACCCGGCGCCCTTCCTCCACCAGCTCCGGGAGCATGTCCGTCAGCAGCTCCAACTTGGCGGAGCCTCGCACCCGCTTGGCCGCCGCCAGTGGCAGCAGGCGGGGATCGCAGCAAACCTGGCGCAGCTTCAGCAGTGCGTCGAGTATGACGATGCGACTGCGGTCCATACCCTTGCGCTCGATCTCTCGTTGCACTTTCTCCAGCATGGACACCCGGATGGTCTCGTAGAGGTCGCGCTGCGGGCCCGAGAGCTCCACCGCCCTTTGCATCTCGGTCTTGGGCGGCAGCTCCCTCACCACATCGGCCTTGTTTCGCCGCAGCATGAAGGGGGCGACCCGGCGCCGGAGCTGCTCGCGTCTGGGCTGGTCACCCTGCTTCTCGATGGGGGTGCGGAACAGCCGGCTGAACCGACGCTCGTCGCCGAGCATGCCCGGCATCAAGAAATTGAACAGGGACCAAAGCTCGCCGAGATGGTTCTCCATGGGCGTGCCGGTGAGGCACAATCGATGGCGGGCGTTGACCTGCTGCACCAGCTGACTGACCTTGGCCCGGGGGTTCTTGATGTGCTGCGCCTCATCAAGCACCACCACGTGGTAGCGGTGGCCGAGAACCTCGTCGGCGTCGCGGGGCAGCAAGGGGTAGGTGGTCAGAACCAGATCGTGCTCGGGTATCAGGTCGAAGGAAGCCTTGCGCTCCGGGCCGTGGAGGGTGAGCACCCGCAGCTCGGGGGCGAAGCGCTCAGCCTCCCGCCGCCAGTTCACCATCAGGCTGGTGGGCGCCACCACCAGGCTGGGAAGATCGGCGCGCCCGGCCTCCTTCTCCACCAGCAGGTGGGCTAGGGTCTGCACCGTCTTGCCCAGCCCCATATCGTCGGCCAGAACGCCACCCAGCCTGAAGTCGCGCAGGAACTGCAGCCAGCTGAGACCGTCCTTCTGATAGTGCCGCAGCTCCGTGCGCAGGCCCGCCGGTGGCGGCACCTCTTGCACCCCCTTGAATTCCCGCAGGCGCCGGCCGTGCTCCCGCAGGCCCTCGCCGCCTTCCCAATGCAGATCGGCGGCGCTGTCCTCTAGCCAGGCGAGCTGGCTACTCTGATGCCGGCTCAGCGTGAGCCGACCGCTGCGGTCCAGGGACTGCGGGTCGTAGAGCTCGGCGAAGGTATCGATGATCTGGCGTGCCCGCCCCGCGGGCAGGCTCAGGATGCGCCCGTCGTGCATTCGGCAAACCATGGGAAAGTCGTCAGGCAGGCTGCGCAGCTCGCTCGCGCCGTGCACCCCGCGCAGCTGGCGCAGATAGTCCACCAACACCGGCAGCAGATTGACCCGCTGGCCGTCGACCTCCACCCCCAGCTCGATGCCGAACCAGTCCTCGGCGACACCTTCCTGCAGCCTGACGTACCAGCCATCGGGCTCCGCCATCTGATAGCGGAACGAGGGCTCGACAGTCACCTGCCAGCCGCTGCGGCGCAGCTCCGGGAGGCCCTCCAGCATGAGGTCGATCCAACCCGATTCCCCTGTCCTGGGCTCCAGCACGAGCCCCTCCTTCTCGCCTTCTTCCTCCACCGGATACAGGCCGAGACTCGCCAGTTGGTCCAATGCCTGCTCCTCCAGTGCCGGCCAGCGGGCCATACGCTGCAGCACGTCCCCTTCGCGGCGCAGCACCTCCTGTCCGGCCGCCATAGGCTGCACCACCACGCCGTCGTATTCGAAATGCAGCACGGCGTTGTCGAGCCAGCTCTCCACGTCCGCTATTCCGCTGAGAAAGCCACGCAGCGAGCCGATGGGCTCGCTGTAGAGTCTCAGGCACGGCACCGGCTTGATGTTGCGCCTCTCCTTGACTCGTGGCTGCTGGGGCTGCGGCAGCGCCACCCTGGGGGCGGCATCGCGCAGCATGCGCCCCAGTGTGTCCGCCTGGTCGATGGGCACCGGCGGTGCCGCGGCCAGCGCGGCGGCCACATCGTCCGGCAGCTCCGTGACCAGGGGCCCACAGACCCGGCAATCGGGGTCCAGGTACCAGGGCGGGGCCACCGGGAGGAGTATGGCTTGTGGACTGGGCAGGGCAGCCGTGATGGCTTGCTCGCCTTGGTCGGAGAGCTGCCACTCCAGGATCGTCCGCAGCGGCTCGCCCCGCTGCAGCGGCGGCGCGTCCGTGTCCTGCCAGTAGCAGCGCCCCGTCGTCACCAGGGCCTCCAGCAGGGCGCCGCAGCTCGGCCCAACCAGAACGTAGCTACCCGAGGTACCGTGCTGGGCGGCGTGCAGCAGCGCCAGCAGCCGACTGTCCTCGACCCGCAGGAAGCGAGCGGTGGAGCCGGCCCCGGCCGTGAACCGAGTCGGCTTGCCGAACCCGCCCTCCTTCAGGCGCCGCGCCGTGTAGGTAGTGACCTCCAGATGGCGCCCCGAAGCAAGGACGCTCAGGGCAAGCACGTAGAGCAACGACTGCGGCTCCTGCTCGCGCTCCTGCCGCGCCAGCACGTCACGCAGCCCCGCCAGCCACACGCCCAGCCCGGGGCTCAGATTACCGCTCGGCAGGGTCTGTGCGACATGGCGCGGCCGGCGGTCGGCCGCCTCCAGCAGCACCGCAACCACGTGCTTGCAGTTCCAGTGCACGGGACAGGTGCATTGGCCGCTGACCTGCAGGGTGCCCCGGGCGTCGCGCCGCAGCCTGACGAGCACCTGATAGGGTCGGCGGCCCGAGCCCAGGACCCGACCGACGATGCGACCGCCGTCGGACTGCGTATCCACGCCGAGCACCCTGCCTCCGGCGTGGTAGCTGCGGCCACGCTCCAGGGTCGTGCGGTCGAACAGGGCGGTCAGCTCCTGGTGATGGAAATACATAGGCTCCGTCGTCCAATCCCTCAAGGCCGGAACGTGCTGCCCGAGTGCCGGGGGTCACCGTGCCGCCAAGCGACAGACCCTGCCGGTTCTAAGCATGGTGGCGCACCGACGACGGGCAGACCCCTGGCAAACAGCCAGACAATCAGTCACTTGGATACGATCGCCAGCCTGTAGTCGAGCGCCGCCGCCGTCGCTGCCGGCGGGTGAGGCGAGGCGAACGTGCGACCCCTCACGATACTGCTTTACAACGCCGGGGCCAAGACCATACTTCCGCCGCCCGATCTTCGGATCGCGGTGCCGTCGCGGCCCGATTGGCCGTTGCTGCCTCGTGCGCCGGTGGGTGATTGAGCAAATTGTCCGTGGTGTCGGCGACCCTGCCGGGGGCCCTAGCGAGCATGTAGTGACCGATTCTGCGAGCCATGGCTGGTGTGTTTTGCCGCACTTCCTGCCGGAGCCGGTGTGATCCCGCCCGGGCGTGCCCACACGTCACTGCAGCTTGCCCAATGGCGCCGGCTGCAGAAGAATCCGCTCTTGGACATCCGAACCGACCGGCCGCCAATCTGATCGGCGACGGACTCTATAGGCGTCGACGTCAAGGAGCACCCCCGCCGCCTGTTCGTTATCGAAGTCAACGACAATCTCAACATCGACGCGGGCGTCGAGGATCTGGTGCTAAAGGACTTGCTCTATCTGCGGGTCATCGAAGAGCTCACCCGGCGCCTGGACCGCCTGCGTGCGCACTAGTACTCCGTCCAGGTGATAATTGCGTATGCAGAGTCCCCCACAGGCCTCCAG
>CAYQDX010000358.1:0-4194 GCA_964416345.1 uncultured Ectothiorhodospiraceae bacterium | reverse complement strand
CCGCTGGCCATGCCCGGTGAGCTGCCGCCCACCAGCGGCTATACGTATGCGGTGGAGCTGACCGCCGACGAGGCGGTGGCCAAGGTGGCCGGACGGGATATTCTGTTTAACCAGCCGGTGAGCTTCTACATCGAGAACTTCCTCGACCTGCCGGTGGGCATCGACGTGCCGGTCGGGTACTACGACGCCGACCAGGGTGCCTGGGTCCCCTCCGAGGATGGCCACATCATCCAGATCCTGGACATCACCGGTGGCATCGCGGCCATCGACGTGGACGGCAGCGGCACCGCCGCCGATGCGGCCGCCCTGGCGGAGCTCGGGATCAGCGATGCGGAGCGCACCCGGCTCGCCGCCCTTTATGCGCCCGGGCAGAGTCTCTGGCGCAGCCCGATGAGCCATTTTTCGAACTGGGACACCAACATGGGATTCGGCCCCGACCCGGATGCGCCGCCCCCGAACAATGGGTTTCCGCTATCGCCTTTCCCGGAGCCGGACCCTTGCGAGCAGGAGGGCTCGATCATCGAGTGCCAAAACCAGGCCCTGGGCGAGACGGTGGCCGTCGCCGGAACCCCCTTCACCCTTAACTATCGCAGCAATCGCATGGACGGATTCGGCGCAACGCGGCAACTCACCATTCCGCTCAGCGGCGATACCTTACATCCGACCTTGCTCCGCATCGACCTCGAAGTCCGGATTGCCGGCCAGTTGATCAAAGAGACCTTCCCCGCCCAGGCCAACCTGGAAACGACAATAGATTGGGATGGACGGGACGTGTATGGACGCCCCATGCAGGGGACCGTCCCCGCGGACATCAGCATCGGGTACGTCTATGAATCGTTTTATTACGACCAGACCCAGCTCGCAGCCGCCTATCGCAGCTTCGGCCACTCAGGCAACGGCACACGCATGAGCGCGGCTGTCGCCCGGACGCGCTCGCCGATCACCCTCTGGCAGGACTACCAGACGACGGTATCCACCTGGGATCCCCGCCCGCAGGGGCTCGGCGGTTGGACGCTGGATGTGCATCATGCCTACGACCCCGCGGGCACCGTACTGTACCAAGGAGACGGGACCGAACGGCGCGTCGGGCAAGTAGATCGGGTCCTTACTCGGGTGTATCGCCGCGCCGTTGACAGCAACGTCATTGAAGACATCGCCGTAGATCAGGCCGGTAACATCTATCTGGCCCAACGTGACCGAGTTATCAAAGTGGCGCCGGATGGCACCTCATCGGTCGTCGCAGGGGGCAACGACAATAGCGATCTCGGCGACGGCGGTCCCGCCGTCGATGCCCATCTCGGCGACGCCCAAGGCATCGCCGTCGACGCCCTGGGCAATTTCTATATCGCCGATACCAAGCTGTACCGCGTGCGCAAGGTCGATGCCAACGGCATCATCACCACGGTGGCCGGGAACGGGCAGTTCGGCACTACGGGCGATGGGGGCCTTGCGACGGAGGCCGCCTTGTGCAACCCCGTCGACGTGGAGGTCGACGCGGCAGGCAATCTCTACATCAATACCTGCGGTCTGGTCAGAAAGGTCAGTGCGGACGGCTACATCACGACCATCGCCGGCGGCGGGTCCTTGACCGGCGACGCGGCCGAGGGCCGGCAGGCAACGGAGATCGCTTTCCAGTCGAGCCTCCAGGGCATCGCGCTCGATCGGCAGGGAAATCTGTATCTCAGCCAGAACAGGCCCATCGCTCGGATCTGGCGGGTGAGTCCCGACGGCGTTTTACGGACGTTCGCAGGCGTCGGCACTATCGGCTTCTCCGGCGATGGCGGTCCCGCTCGGGAGGCGCAATTGTCGGATCCCAAAAAGATCGCCATCGACGAGGATGGCACTGTCTTCTTTATTGAAAATTACCCCTATGCCCCGACGCCGAGGAGGAGCGTCCGCATGGTGACGTCCTCCGGGTACATTTACACCGTTGCCGGCAAGAACGAGGATCCGAGCCAGGCAGCCGACAATCAAGGCAAACCGGCCCTGCAGTCGGAGTTTTCGATTCCCGTTGCCCTGGCCGTCGATACCGAGCAACACGTACTGATCGGCGATCAGAACGCAAGAACCATCTGGAAGATGTCGCCGGCTTTCCCCGGCGTGCCGGTTTCCATCTCCGACACTCTTCTGGTGTCGGAGAATGGCGAGCAGGTTTACGTTTTCGACCATACGGGGCGCCACAAACGCACCCTGCATGCACTGACTGGCGCTACCCTGTTCGAATTCGCCTATGACGCCGCCGGGCGCCTTGAGACCGTCGTGGACGGTGACAATAACATCACCCGCATCGAGCGCGACGCCGGCGGCAATCCGACCGCCATCGTCGCCCCCTTCGGCCAACGAACGGTGCTCACCGTCAATGCCGACGGCTACCTGGCCAGCGTCGCCAACCCGGAGAACGAAACCCATGAGGTCGCCTACCAGGACGCCGGCGGCTTGCTCACCCGCTTCGAGACGCCGAGAGACTTCGCGACTCAGGCGACCTACGATGCCCTGGGGTATCTGACCCGCGTGGACGATCCCGCAGGCGGATTCAAGACCCTGAAGCGGACGAGGACCGAGGACGGCTTCGAGGTAGTGCTCACCACGGCCGAAGGTCGGGTGACGACCTATGCCGTAGAGGAGGATCCCAACAACGGCGACCAACGCCGGGTCAACACGTTTCCGGACGGCACACAGAGGGAGATGACGATCAAGGAGAACGGCATCACGACCATCGCCTATGCCGATGGCACCCAGGTATCCTTGACGCGCCATCCGGACCCGCGCTGGGAAATGCAAGCGCCGTTGGTCGACGTGCTGATCACGACACCGGGCGGACTCAGCTATGAGGCTATCTCCAAGCGCACCGCCGTGCTCGCCGATCCGTTGGACCTGCTGAGCCTGCAGACGCAGACCCAAACGACTACGATCAACGGTCGTGTGTTCACGAGTGTCTACGACGCGGGGACGCGTACCACCACCACGACCAGTGCCGCTGGCCGGACTGTGGAGACGGTTATCGATGCCCAGGGCCGGATGACGGAGCTGGGCGTTGATGGTGTGACACCGGTGACTTTGACCTACGACGCGCGCGGTCGGCTGTCTACCCTCGCACAGGGTATTCGCGATCTCGTGCTCAATTACGACGCCGATAGCGGATTTCTGGTCTCCCTGACCGATGCCCTCGACCAGGTAACATCCCTTGACCGCGACACCGTCGGCCGAGTGACGGAGATCAACTTGCCGGATACCAGCATCTGGAGTGCGAGCTGGGATGACTCCGGTAATCTTTCCGCGCTCGTGGAGCCGGACGGAACCACTACCCACGCCTTCGGCTATACGCCCGTCGAGCTCTTCTCCACTTATACCAGCCCCCTGGCCGCCGTCGACAGCCTCGTCTACGACCGCGACCGGCGCTTGACGCGCCGCGAAAATCCCTCCGGCGACGGGACCGACTGGACTTACAACGCCAAAGGGCAGCTCACGACCCTGACCACGCCGGAGGGCAGCCACCACTACACCTTTGATGCGGCGACCGGTCTTATGGATACGGCGAGCTCCCGCGACGGTCAGCAGACGACCTACGGCTACGACGGCAGCCTGCGCACCGCGGCGACCCGAAGCGGCGTGGTCGACGGAGAGATCACCTATTCCTATGACAACGATCTGCGGGTCTCCGAGCTTGCCTACGCCGATCAGACCTTGCCGATGACCTACGATGAGGACGGCCTCCTCACCGGCGTCGGATCCATCGCGTTGAGTCGCGATCCCCAGAACGGTCTCCTGCTCCAGGTGGCCGACGGCGGCTTTGAGATCAATCACACCTACGACCCCTTCGCGGACGTGCAGAGCACGAGCGCCACTCAGGGTGCAACCGCCCTCTATGACGTGACCTATGCCTATGATCTCCTGGGACGCATCGCGACCAAGACCGAGACCATCGGCGGCGCCACCCAGGTCTGGAGCTACGCCTATGATGCGCTCGGCCAACTCGTCGAGGTCCAGCGCGACGGCGCAGTCGTCGAGACCTACAGCTACGATGCGGTCGGCAACCGCGTGGCTATGACCAGTAGCCTCACGGGCCAGAATTTGCCGGCAGGATCCTTCACCTATGATGACGACAACAAGCTCCTGCAGGCCGGGGCCACGACCTACAGCTACGACGCTGATGGGCGGCTTGCGACGGCGACCACCGGCGGTGACACGACTACC
>CAYQDX010000357.1:0-4213 GCA_964416345.1 uncultured Ectothiorhodospiraceae bacterium | reverse complement strand
CGTGGTTGGGCACCAGCTTGTCATGCAGCACGAAGGGCAGGATCTGGCGCACGTCTTCCAGGGAGACCTCGATGTCGCCGCGGAAATAGGCCATGGCCTTGATGAATTCCAGCACCGTCATCAAGGCCCGCACCGACAGGCCGTTGCGGGTCTGGGAGCCCAGGTCCTTGACCTTGTCCCGCCCGGTGTCGAGGTTCATGACCAGGTTGAAGTCCACCCCCGAGAGCTTCAGGGTGTCCTTGGTCTTGTATTCGAGCTGCTCGCCGGCGGGCTCACAGAATTCGAGCTGGCTGGCGAAGAACTCGATGCGCCGGCGCAACGGCGCTGGCAGCAGCACCTCCAGGATCTCCTGGTGCATGCGCTCCAGCTCCTCCGCCGCGTAGATGATCTGGGCCGGAACGATGGCCTCCGGGCGCACGCCGGCCTCGATGCGGGCCAGCAGCTCGCCCAGGAAGCGGGGCGAGAAGTGCAGTGCCTTGACCACCACGTCGATGCGATCCCGCAGGGCCTCGATGACCTGGTAGGTGCCGCCGCCGGCGTCGTCGTTGGCGGTGAGATACCAGGCCGCCTCCGGGCACTCGTAGATCTGGTCCAGGATCTCGGCGTAGTTGTCCGCCATCACCGTGAGCAGGGCCGACTGGGTGCGGGTGGGGATGCGGTTGTATTCGTCGATGATCTTGACCCGCATGCCCAGCCACTTGCGCCAGGCGATGCGGATGCTGTCCATGCTCTCCGCGCCGACCAGATCCTTGGGCAGGGGGTTGCCCAGCAGGTCGGTGATGGTCATTTGTGGCTGGCCGTGCTGGATGGCCCGCTTGACGTCGCGCAGCGAGTAGCCCGCCAGCACCCCCATGAGGATGGCACTGGCGGTCTTACCCCGGCCGGGGCCGCCGACCAGCAGGCAGCGGCGGCGTACCGCCAGGTTGAGCAGCGGCAGCAGCACGAAGCTGGAGTAGCTCTGGTCCGTGGGCAGCGTCAGGCGGCTCTTGAGATCCCCGAACAGATAGGACTGGGCGGGGCCGTCGTTGTACTCGATGTCGTAGTAGGGGCTGATGATGGCCTGGTTGACGACCCAGAAGTAGGCCTGACGGAGTTTTTCGTCCAGGGCCGGCGCCGCTCCGCCGCCCGCCGCCGCGTCGGCGGCGGGGCCGCGGTAGAGATCCGCCACATCGAACTGGGTCCGCTCCCGCCTGGGATGAGGATTGGTCGGAGCGGTGGAGACCTTGGCAAAGGGGTTCGGCGGCATGTCTCCCCCGGTCGCGTGCGGTGGCTGGGTACCAGGCTACGATAGCCGGGCGGCCGAGGCAGATCTAGCCCGCAGTCTGTGTGGGTCAATTGCATGCCTCGTGGGCCCGATCCTAGACTGAATTTGTGGCCACGCCCGGCCAGGGCCGGACCGGCCGCATTGTTTCCGGGTCGACCACGGAGGTGAGCACCGTGCACGGACCCCCGCCAGGCGGCCTGTACCGCCCCGAATTCGAGCACGCCAGCTGCGGCTTCGGCCTCATCGCCCACATGGACGGACACGCCAGCCACTGGCTGGTGCGCACCGCCATCCAGGCACTGGGACGGCTGACCCACCGCGGCGCCGTGGCCGCCGACGGCAAGACCGGCGACGGCTGCGGCCTGCTGCTCAAGCGTCCGGACGCCTGGCTGCGTGTTCTGGCGACCGAGGCCGGCATCGAGCCGGCGCCGACCTTTGCGCTGGGCATGGTGTTTCTGAGTCAGGAGCCCGCTCTGGCCCGCAAGGAGCGCCGGCGGCTGGTGGCGGAGGGGCTTGCCGTGGCCGGCTGGCGTATGGTGCCGGTCGATCCGGGCGCCTGCGGCGAGCAGGCCCTGCGCAGCCTGCCGCGCATCGAGCAGGTTTATGTCAATGCACCGCCCCACATGGGCGAGGACCCGCTCGAGCGCCACCTGTACCTGGCGCGACGGCGGGCGGAGAAGGCCCTGGAGCCCGGAGATCCGGACTTCTACGTGGCCAGTCTGTCCTCCCGTGTGCTGGCCTTCAAGGGCCTGGTGCTGCCGGCCAACCTGCCGGTGTTTTATCGGGATCTGCAGGACCCGCGCCTCAGCGCCGCCCTGTGTGTGTTTCACCAGCGCTTCTCCACCAATACCTGGCCCCAGTGGCGCCTGGCCCAGCCCTTTCGCTATCTCGCCCACAATGGCGAGATCAACACCATCCACGGCAACCGCAACTGGGCCGAGGCTCGCGCCCGCAAGCTCGATTCCCCGCTGCTGCCGCGGGCGCGGGACGCCTGCCCCCTGCTCTCCGAGCGCGGCTCGGATTCCTGCAGCCTGGACAACATGCTGGAATTCTTGCTGGCCGGAGGCATGGACATCTTCCGGGCCATGCGCCTGCTCATCCCGCCCGCCTGGCAGAACGAGGAGACCATGGACCCGGATCTGCGGGCCTGCTACGAGTACCACTCCATGCACATGGAGCCCTGGGACGGCCCGGCAGGGGTGGTGCTGACGGACGGGCGTCACGCCGCCTGCCTCATGGATCGCAACGGCCTGCGCCCCGCCCGCTATGTCATCACCCGCTGCCCGCCCGAGGCCGGTCCGCCTCCGGCGGCACAGGGCTATGCGGGCTGCGTCATCACCCTGGCCTCGGAGGTGGGTGTCCATGACTACGCGCCCCAAGAGGTAGTGGCCAAGGGGAGGCTCAAGCCCGGGGAGATGATTGCCGCCGACACTTTGTCCGGGACCTTGCTGCAGGCTGCCGACATCGACCGCCGCCTCCAGGGGCGCCACCCTTACCGGGCCTGGCTGACGGCCCACGCCCGGCGCCTGGAGTCCCGGCTGGAGCGGGATGAGAGCTGCCCGGAGCTGGAAGCGGCGCCGCTGGACGTCTACGAGAAGCTCTATGGGATGAGCTTCGAGGAGCGCGACCAGGTGCTGCGGGTGCTGGCCGAGATGGGGCAGGAGGCGGGCGGTGGGCTCCATGGGCGACGATACGCCCCTGCCGGCGCTCTCGCGCCAGGTGCGGCCGCTCTACGATTCCTTCCGCCAGCAGTTCGCCCAGGTCACCAACCCGCCCATCGACCCCCTGCGCGAGCAGATCGTCATGTCACTGGAGACCTGTTTCGGGCGCGAGCGCAACCTGTTCGAGGAGACCGAGGACCATGCCCGGCGCCTGGCGGCGGACTCCCCGGTGCTGTCCACGAGCAAGCTGCGGCAGCTCTTGATGGAGCCCGATCCCGACTATGCTCAGGCCCGCATCGCGCTTTGCTACCGGCCGGAGCTCGGACTGCGGTCGGCCATCCTGGCAGTGACCGATGCGGCGGTGGCGGCGGTGCGTGCCGGCAAGACCGTGCTGCTGCTCTCGGATCGGGCCATCGACCCGCAGACCCTGCCCATCCATGCGCTGCTTGCCACCGGCGCGGTGCATCACCGGCTCATCCGTGAAGGCCTGCGCTGCGATGCCAACCTGGTGGTGGAGACGGCCACCGCGCGGGACCCGCACCACTACGCCTGCCTCATCGGCTGCGGCGCAACGGCGGTGTATCCCTACCTGGCCTATGCCTGCCTGTGCGACATGGCCCAGGACGACGCGCCGCAGCGCCTGCAGCGCTACCGCCGGGGCATCGACAAGGGGCTGCTTAAGATCCTGTCCAAGATGGGCATCTCCACGCTGGCGAGCTACCGCGGGGATCAGCTGTTCGAGATCGTCGGCCTGCGCCGGCAAGTGGTGGACCTGTGCTTCACCGGCATCCCAAGCCGCATCGAGGGCATGGGCTTCGAGCACCTGCTGGCCGACCAGGCCCTGTTGGCCCGGGAGGCGTGGACCGCGCGCCGGCCGAGGCGCCAGGGCGGGCTGCTCAAGTTCGTCCACGGCGGGGAGTACCACGCCTACAACTCGGCGGTGGTGCAGGCCCTGCATCGGGCGGTGGAGTCCGGCGACTACGGCAAGTATCTGGAGTATGCCTCCCTGGTGAGCCAGCGGCCGGTCACCGTGCTGCGCGATCTGCTGGCCTTGCGCACCGATCTGGCGCCCGTGCCCCTGGAGGAAGTGGAGCCGGTGGAGGCCATCCTGCCGCGCTTCGACACCGCCGCCATGTCACTGGGCGCCCTCTCGCCCGAGGCCCACGAGACCCTGGCCCGGGCCATGAACCGGCTGGGCGGGCGCTCCAACTCCGGCGAGGGGGGCGAGGGCCCCGCCCGCTTCGGCACCGAGCGCCGATCCAAGATCAAGCAGGTCGCCTCCGGACGC
>CAYQDX010000356.1:0-4222 GCA_964416345.1 uncultured Ectothiorhodospiraceae bacterium | reverse complement strand
CCTGGATAGGGCCTGCCAGGGCTTGGCGGATCAGCCCGATGATGTCTGCGGGCAGTTTCGTGAGATTGGCCAGGGTGCGCTTTTTGACCTTTCCACCCTCCCGATACGACGCGCGCAGCAGAATCGCGGGCGGCGACTTGCGTCGGCACCGCGAACCTCAGCTATCTCATGACCAACGGACACGACCCGGCACCCCTTGGCTGATCAAGAAATCACAAATGTCCTCATCTTCCGGTCACTATGTTGGAAGCGCGAGCTCCCAATGTGGAGCTACCTTCTTTTCAAGGTTCCCCAAACATCGGGCGCAACGGACGCAGGCATATAGGAATGGCAGGCGTTGCAGGACTCCTTCACATTCTCTAAAGCCTCGTTAAGTCCTTCACGATTATCTTCTACCATGGCCTGATGGGCAGCAAAAACCAGAGCATCAATGGCATTTCTACTATTCTTTTCAAGTTTCCTAAATTTTTCAGCATCCATGTCCGAATTGGAGGCTTCTTTGTGCATCAGCTTGGCAGATTCTGCTGCATGCCAATCCATAGGACCCAATAGTCCGAAGGTTCGTCGAATGGCAACAGCATGCCTGACGAGATTGTCTGAATACTTTATTTTATGTTTCGTCAAGTTCTGTATTGCATTGGCGTGAATGCGAAGTACAGTAATCACTGACTTTACATACGATTCCCGAGTAAACTCTTCAGATTGAGCGGCCATGACCCAGGATAGGCAGAGAGCCGCAACTATAAGCGTGATAAATGTATTTCTTTTCATAGTGACCTCGTGGTACAAATTCTTGGAATAACGAATGAGGCAACGTGGCCAGGTCTTACATTCCAACATTTCTCGACTACGCCTTCTCCATGGCACGCGCTCTGCGCATCGGCGCCACCCACTCAGGTGGGCGATTGGGCCCGCCCTACCGTACCCATGAATCGCGAGCAGTAACCGGACTCACGGGCCGGGGGCAGGTCTCACAACCCAACACTTGTCCACTTAAAGGCTTCTGCACGCCGCGCCTGAGACACGATGCCGGACGACTCACCGGTTAGCTGGCGCTGACCGGCCGGAACCGGCCTCCAGCTATCACCCCTCATGGGCTCCCCACTCAATTCCCTTAGAGCTCATCAACCGCTAACTCCAGGTCCACTGTCTCCAGGCAGAACCGGTCCCCTTCACCGTAAAGCTCCAAGTCTCATCCAGGGATAGGAAATCCAACCGCACGACGGGTGGATTGGGCGAGACGCTACCACCGACAGAGCATGCAAGCAAGGGCGTGCGCGCCGCGTCGAGGCGGTGCAGGGGCGTGCGCGCCGCGTCGAGGCGGTGCAGGGGCGGGTGCACCTTCGTCGCGACGATCGATGAGCGTTTCGCGGCGCTTCGTGTCGGGGTCAAGAGCGGTGGGCGTGCAGGGGCTTGGGCGCCGCCTGGCGGCGCAGGGCGCTTCCACGGCACCTGCTGGTCGAAGCCGTGCTCGAGTTGCGCCAGCGCGTCCCAGTCGGGCACGGCATGTGGGAGTCCCTCGTCCCACATCGGCGACCCGCGCGCCGAACCGATCGGCGGCGACTGGGCCGCCTCGCCGATGGGGTTGGGAAGCCGCTGCACCGCGGCGTCGAGCGAGAAGCCGCCGTTGTCGCACGCGAGCCTGTCGCGGGCGTCCTCGGCGGCGAGTCGACTGCTGCGAGCGAACCCGTGCAGCACGCGGCGGCGCACTTGCTCGCCGATGCGGGCGATCTCCTCAGCCCTCAGTGGTTGTGAAGAAATCCCCTCTCCCTCAGGGAAAGGGCTAGGTTGAGGGTGGTAACTCGCTGAATTCAAAGACCCTCACCCTGACCCTCTCCCCCAAAAGGGGGCGAGGGAACATACTTTTTCACAGCCTCTCAGTGCTGGGGCGTGGAGGAAATCGACGGAGCGATCGGGGAGCGGAACCTGCACGGCGCCATCGGACAAGGCCACTTGAGCCCGCTCGGCGTGTGCATCTATTCGGCGTTTGGCAAGACCGATTATGACCGGGCTGACGTCGCAGCCGAGGTAGCTGGCTGAGGAGCGCAGGTCGTTTTCAAGAAGACGAGCGGCAAGCTTGCCCGTGCCACAGCCAAACTCGAAAACACTCCGCGTATCCTGGAAGCGGGCATGGGCGATCAGGTCATTGAGCGCAGGATCTTCATAGAAGCCCTGGCTGTCCTGTTTCTTTCCGAAGTGATCAAAGTAGGCCTGTGCGGCAGATGGACTTAACACTCGGTCCTCGTCAGCCATGTGGTATCCTTCGTTTCCATGCCCAATGTCACATTGACCCTCGCCGCGGCTCGATACGCGCGCCGGCGAGGGCTCATTGGTGATGACGCGGGGGCGCCGTGCTTGAGCTGGGGCCGCCAGCGGGGTGCGCAAGGGGTTGAGCCAGGCGCCGTAGCGGCCGTTGTCGGGGGAAGCGCGGGCTTCCCGGGGCTCGGCAGTCCACGCCGTAGTTGCGGGCGATGGCGGCGTTGACGGTCTCCACCGCTCCGCCCTGGCAAAGGCCGATGAGGCTGCTGGCGGAGACGAGCTGGTCCGCGCGAGCTTGGGCGGGCTGGCGGGGCCATCGGGTGGCGGCATCGGAGTTGGGCTGCAGTGTGGCGGCTTCCCGGGCAAGAGAGTATTCAAAGCTGCTCGAATTCCAATAGACTTAGCTCGGGCTACGGTTCCTCCTGTGTGTCATGGGCCCGGTATCGTAGCCGCAATGAGATCAGACACTGCGGAGCCTTTCAAGCCCTTGTTTTTCCACGCTGCGAGACTTGACGAACACCAATGCGGGCTGGGCGCATATCCTATACCCTGGCCTGCGGAACGGAGGATCTTCCAATCGTGTACCAGCGCGTCCTAGTAGCCTTCGACAGCAGTGACACCTCGCGCGTTGCCCTGGGCCAGGCGATCCGTCTGGTCAAGACCCTGAACGGCAGGCTGTGCATCGTGCACGGCCTGGATGTCGTGACGGTCGACGTTGCGAGCGAGCCGGACCGAGAGCGAGCCGTGGCCGCCGCCTTTCAGGCCGGCGAGGAAACGCTGCACCGGGCAACGGCAATTGCCCGAGAGGCAGGAATCGATCCGGAGACGAGGTTGGTGGAGGTCGACCTCATGGGTCGTCGCCGGCTTCCCGAGCTAGTCGTCCAGGCGGCGACGAGCTGGAACGCGGATCTGATCGTGGTGGGGACCCACGGCCGTCGTGGCATAGGGAACCTGCTGCTGGGCAGCGTGGCGGAAGGCATCGTACGGATCGCGCCATTACCGGTGCTGATCGTCCGCGGTGCCGCCGAACAGGCGGCAACCCCGGAGGAGGCAGCCCCATTGTTCCGGACCATCCTGGTCGCGGTCGACGGCAGCAGTATCTCCGATCGTGCCCTTCGCGAGGTTCTCCCGCTCGCCAAAGAGCTGCGGTCCGCACTCAGGGTCATCCACGTCGTGACCGGCAAGGGCGAGGAAACGGCGCAGGCCAGCAAGGACGTCATCGGGCGCGCGACGGCCGCCGGGGAACAGGCGGAGGTGCCTGTCGAGACGCGCGTTCTTGAGGCTCCCGCCCACAGCCGCACCATCGCCGATGCCGTGTCGGCAGAGGCCGCGGCATGGCCCGCAGAGCTGGTGGTGGCGGGTACTCACGGGCGTAGCGGGCTCAGCCGCCTGCTGCTTGGCAGCGTTGCCGAAGCGGTCGTGCGCACCGTCAGAACGCCGGTGCTGCTCATCCACTCCGAGTGAGCCCTTCCGGGTTGGGCGCCCCTCATCGCTTACGATCAATTGGCGCCAGATGGGGGCGACCTTGTCGAATGGGCGTTTCCAAGCACCCCCAGGATCTCTGCGTCGTCAGCCAACAATGACTTTGATCGATTGAGCTCACCCCAATTGAATGCTTCAACACAGTTTCGCAGGCAATTGTCTTTGTATTCCGACGCGGTGCGGAGCACAAGGACGCCTGCGTCAACGTGCTGCTGGCGCTGGGACGGAAGCCGGGTGTGGAAGAATGAGGCTCTCGGCAAGGCGCAAAGCACGCAAAAGAAGTCCGAATCAAGGCACTGTTCCATTGCGTGAGTTGCGGCCCTGCAAGTGGAAGACATGGCATGCGCAAGGCGGCGCTTCGGAAAGGCGAAAATGGCTCCTACGCTTTCGTCTACCCTGCCCGCCTCAATCGAAATCCACGGGACTGCGCTCCGGCAGGGGCACGACCCGGTCCTTCTCCCCCTTCCCGCTACGCACCGTG
>CAYQDX010000355.1:0-4268 GCA_964416345.1 uncultured Ectothiorhodospiraceae bacterium | reverse complement strand
TCGCCCGTGCTATGGGATTTGACGGTAAGTGGTGCATTCACCCGAGTCAGATCGAAACTGCCAATGAGACCTTTGTTCCCTCTGACAAGGACATTGAGTGGGCGCAGGCAGTCTTGAGCGCATATGAGGCGGCACTGAAGGAAGGTAGGGGGGCGATTAGTGTCAAGGGTAAGATGATTGATGTGGCTTCGCTCAAGATGTGCAACGCGATCGTCAACCGGGCCAGACTGGCCGGGTTATTGGGATGATGTGAAGCACGGTGGGGGCTAGCAGTGCTGGCTACCCTCCTCGGGGGTGTCATTTGTGAAGTCCCGTCGTCTCACACCTGATCGGAAACGCCCTGAGCTCATTTCAGTCGGCATTCAGGGAGGTGCTTCGCAAAGAGGATGGAAAGATGAATCTAGAGCTCACCGAAGAGCACAAGATGATTCAGGGAACGGCCCGCGATTTCGCCGAAAAGGAGATTGCCCCGATTGCCGCCGAGCTTGACGAGCGGGGCGACTTTCCTTACGAGACCATCAAGAAGATGGGGCAGCTCGGCTTTATGGGGATCGAGGTGCCGGAGAGCTATGGCGGCGCGGGGATGGATACGATCGCCTATGTACTGGCCATGGAGGAGATCAATAAGGTTGATGCTTCGCATGGCACGATTATGTCGGTGAATAATTCCCTCTTTTGCCACGGTATCTTGGCCTATGGGACCGAGGAGCAGAAGCAGAAATTTGTTGCTCCGATTGCTGGCGGCGAGAAGATTGGGGCCTACTCCTTGACCGAGCCGATGTCCGGCTCCGACGCGGCGACCATGCGTAGCCGGGCCGTGCGCGACGGTAATCACTATGTTATCAACGGCACCAAGAGTTGGGTGACCAGCGGCCCGGCCGCCAACTATCTCGTCCTATTTACCATGACCGATCCTGAGGCCGGTCATCGGGGTGTTACCGCCTTTGTGATCGAAACGGATAGACCCGGATTCAGACCGGGCCGCAAAGAGGACAAGCTCGGTATTCGGGCCAGCGCCACCTGCGAGTGTGACTATGAGGATTATCGTTGCCCGGTGGAGAATCGACTTGGCGAGGAGGGGGAGGGCTTTAAGATTGCCATGACGGTGCTGGATGCCGGTCGCATTGGCATTGCTGCCCAGGCCCTTGGCATCGCCGAAGGGGCGTATGAGGCCAGCTTGCGCTACGCCAATGAGCGGGAGGCCTTTGGGGGCCCAATCTCCCAATTCCAGGGTATCCAGTTCAAGATCGCTGATATGAAAATCAGGATAGAGGCCAGCCGGATGCTGATCTACCAGGCCGCAATCGCCAAGGAAGCCAGTAAGGCGACCGGTGAACGGTATACCACGGAAGCGTCGATCGCGAAACTGTTCGCCAGTGAAACGGCAATGTTCTGCGCCCATCAGGCAGTCCAGGTCCACGGCGGGATGGGCTACAGCAAGCAGATGCCCCTGGAGCGTTTCTTCCGCGACGCAAAAATCACTGAGATCTACGAGGGGACCAGCGAGATCCAGCGGGTAGTCATCGCCCGCAACGAGCTTGGTCACCGCTAACGGGCTGGAAGAAGGGGACAGAACGAACGGAGAGCGGAAGGCATTGTCGAGTCCCAATCCGCATCCCGGCCTTCCGCCTTCGAGAAGGGGGAGGGGATTGAGGCACCGTGCCCTGTGAGGGTGTCGCAACGGGCGTCCCCGAGGCGACACGGGGACGTGAGGCCCACAGATTCTCGCGAGGACCCCATCATCTTGAGGGAGACAACCCATGAGTGAAACGTTTAGGGCCTTGGTGGTCGATCAGCAGGAAGGGCGGACGACTGCGACCGTGAAGAATCTTGGCCCAGACGCCTTACCCGAAGGTGATGTCGTGCTGTCGGTGGCTTACTCAAGTCTCAACTATAAGGATGGACTTGCCATTACCGGTAGGGCCAAAGTACTGCGCAGCTATCCAATGGTGCCGGGTGTCGATATGGCGGGTATCGTGTTGGAGTCCGACTCGCCTGATTTTCATGCCGGAGATCGAGTCATTCTGACCGGCTTTCAACACGGTGAGAAACATTGGGGCGGTTTTACCGAGCGCAATCGGGTTAGCTCGGCCGGAATGATCCACCTGCCGCCGGGCCTGACCCTGCGCCAATCGATGGCTATCGGCACCGGTGGTCTCACCGCCATGTTATCGGTGATGGCCCTTGAGGCGCACGGCCTGAGCCCGGAGGATCAACGGGAGGTGGTGGTTACCGGCGCCGCCGGCGGGGTTGGCAGTATGGCCGTGGCGATTCTAGCCGGTCTTGGCTACAACGTCGTAGCCTCAAGCGGGCGTGAATCGGCCCACGAGTACTTGCGTCAACTTGGGGCCAGAAGCTTCATCGGCCGCGAGGTGCTGAGTGTCGCCTCTAATCGTCTCTTGGAATCAGAACGCTGGGCTGCGGCGGTCGATGCCGTTGGCGGAGATACTTTGGCCGGCTTGTTGCGAGCGATGGTACGGGGTGGCAGTATTGCTCTTAGCGGCAACGCCGGCGGGGTAGCGTTTAGCTCAAATGTGTTGCCCTTTATCTTGCGGGGGGTCAACGTGCTCGGCATCGACTCGAACCTAGGCCCGGTTTCCTTGCGTCGTATTGCCTGGGAACGACTGGCCAAAGAGATCCCTTTGGACAAGCTTGACCTGATGACCGAGGAGGCCGAGCTGGAAGATCTACCTACCCTAGGCCCAGAGATTCTCAAGGGCAATATTCGCGGGCGAACCGTCATTCGGGCCGCCGGGGATTGAGGCCACCACCGCGGTGTCGCGGGTAGTAAGGGCCGCGGATGGAAGTAATCATCCCATCTTGCTGGTCTCTGGCGCCGGCTTCTGCGTTGCGGCAAGCGTAGAGCGGGTTTCTGCATGGGTACGCGACTCCAATCACGAGACCAGCTTGCTCACGGGTCCAGAGCCCTGAGCGTTTCTCGATAGCGTCGAGCATTGGCGACATAGACCTCGGCGCTGCGCCCAAGGCGGACGATCTCCTCTTGTTCTAGCGTGCGCACGATCTTGCCTGGCGATCCCATCACGACGGAACCGTCCGGGATCTCCATCCCCTCCGTAATGAGCGCGTTGGCGCCGATCAGACAGTGACGCCCGACGACAGCCCGATTCAAAATGACGCTGTTAATCCCGATGAGGCTGCCATCACCGATCGTGCAACCATGCAACATCACCTTGTGCCCAACAGTCACATTGCGGCCAATCGTGAGCGGGATCCCCGGGTCCGTATGCAGGATGCACCCATCCTGCACGTTGGCATTCTCACCAATCGTAATCGTCTCGTTGTCGCCGCGAGCCACAACGTTGAACCAGATACTGGCGTTGCGCTGAATCACTACGGAGCCGATAACGATCGCGTTGGATGCAATAAAGTGGTCTGGGCCGGTGACTGGTGTGCGTCCGGCGAGCGAGTAGAGCATCACCTGTTCTCCCTTATCATCGTTGTGCTGGTCGTGACGATTTCCGCACAGCTACCCGTGGATTCGAGCTCAATTGCAGTTGTGCGCGCCTGTTGGATCCGCCACAATTCGGCGAGACGGCGTCGTTGCACCTTGCCATTCGCCGTGCGCGGAAGCTCGCTGGCGAAGATCACTTCCCGAGGCCGCTTGTAGGCGGCTAGCTGCTCCTCGGCGAAGGCCAGGATAGGCCGGGCATCGGCCTCGTCAGGGTCTTTCGGCACCACGAAGGCTGCGATGATATTCACCCCTTCGCGCACCGCTAGCTGCGTCACGGCAACCTCTGCGACTACCGGATGACGGGCTAGAGCCGTCTCTACTTCGCCGGGGGAGACCCGGTAACCCATGGCATTCATGACGTCGTCATTGCGACCGTGATACCACACGTAGCCTTCATCATCGACAACAGCCAGATCGCCACCCGCGAACCATTCGCCGCGATATACGAGCGCTTCTTCATCGGGTCGGTTCCAGTAGCCGAGCATCAATCCGGGGTCGCTACGGTGTACTGCCAACAAGCCCAGTGCCCCTGGCTCGAGCGGCGTATCTGGTCCATAGATGGGAAGGACGCTGACGCTGCGCCCAGGTTGCGGGCGACCGGAGCTGCCGGGCTTTGGCGGTACCGTTGGGGAGCTCGAGATATAGGTGGAGCATTCGCTCATACCAAGGGCCTCGTAGAGCAGCGTCCCGGTCGCCTCGTGCCATTGCTCGGCGAGTGCGGGGGACAAGGCCTCGCCCGCGCTCAGACCGTGACGCAAGCAGGAGAGATCGTACCGCGCCAGGTCGCAGTATTTCA
>CAYQDX010000354.1:0-4273 GCA_964416345.1 uncultured Ectothiorhodospiraceae bacterium | reverse complement strand
ATAGCTGTCGTGCAGCACGCCGGCGAAGTGCAGCACGCCGTCGAGCCTGCCGTGGCGCGCGCGGATGCCTGCGACCAGGGCCTCGACCTGGCCCGCGTCGGCGACGTCCAGCTGCTCGTAGTCAACGGTGGCGCCCGCGGCCTCGAGCGGCGCCAGGCGCGCGCGCCGCGCCTCCGACAGCGCCGAGCGCCCGGTCAGGATCAAGGTAATCCCGGCGGCGCTGCGGGCAATCTCCTCGGCGAACAGCAGACCGAGCGCCCCGGCGCCACCGGTCAGCAGGTAGACGCCACCGTCCTTCCACGGCGCCGGCGGCACCGGTCCGGCGATATTGATCTCGGCCACGGCACGGACCTGGCGACGGCCGGCGCGGTAGCGCACCTCGGTGTCCTGCCAGGCCGCGCGGTTCTCGGCCAGCTTCCGCTTCAGCGCCTCGGCCGTCTCGTCGCCCTCCAGTGCGATCACCTGGCCGGCCAGCCTGCGGCTCTCCTGCGCGGCGCTGCGCAGCAGGCCAGAGACGCCGGCGAGCAGCGCGCCCGCCGCCGTGCCCGGCACGACGACCTGGAGCAGCAGCGGTGGGGTCGAGGCGTCCTCCAAGATCGACTTCACCAGTACGAAGAGCTGTTCGTAGAGCGCGCAGCAGAGCGCAGCGGGATCGCGCTCGGGCGTCGCCAGTGCCGTGCCGCCGACCTGCTCTGCCAGCGCCGGCGGCAGGTCGAGCAGGACGACGCGCGCGGCTGGCAGCGCACTCGGCACGGGTCGCGCCGGCTGCTCCCGCCACTCGGGCCGGCAGAGCAGCAGCCCGGTTTGTGGCTGCTCCTGGACCAGGCCGCTGTAGCGGGCCGCTTCGGACAGCCAGTAGCGCTCGCCGGCGAAGGGATAGGTCGGCAGGCCGGCCCGGCGTGGCCGCACGGCACCGTAAAGCAGCCGCCAGTCGACCACCCGGCCGCCTACCCAGGAAGCGAGCAGCCGGTCGAGCTCGCCGCCCTCGATCCAGCCGCGGACCGTGTCGTCGGTCTCGGCCTCCTCGTCGAGGCCGATCTGCAGCGAGCCGCGACGGCAGCCCTGTGCCGCGCCGGTCTCGGCGAAGGCGGCGAGCCGCGCCCGCGCCTCGGCGAGCGAGCCGGCCACGAAGGCCAGGCGCTCGGCGAGGGCTCGGCGGCCAACCTGCAGGGTGAAGGCGACATCCTGGAGGTCGAGCTCCTGGCCCTCCGGTCCGTCGAGGAAGGTGGCCAGGCGGCGTGCTATCGCCCGCAGCCGATCGGCAGTCACGGCCGAGAGCACAATCAGCGCCGGCTGGCCGGGCGGCAGCCCGGCCGAGGTCGGCGGCGCCTCGGGCCCCAGGTACTCCTCGATGACGAGGTGCGCGTTGGCGCCGCCGGCCCCGAAGGAGGAGACGCCGGCGCGCCGTGGCCCCTGGGCCGGGCTCGGCCAGGGCTCGAGCCGCCGCTGCAGGACGAAGGGCGTGCCGGCGAAGTCGATCTTCGAGTTCGGCGGGTCGCAGTTGATCGTCGGGACGAGCTGGCGGTGGCGCAGCTGCAGCAGCACCTTGGTGACGCCGGCCATGCCCGCGGCGCTCTCGGTGTGGCCGATGTTGGATTTGATCGAGCCGAGGGCGATGTGGCCTTCGACGCCGGCGAAGGCCTGGGAGAGGCCGCGGATCTCGATCGGGTCGCCGAGCGAGGTGCCGGTGCCGTGCGCCTCGAGGTAGCCGATGCTCTCCGGCGCGACGCCGGCGCGCGCCAGGGCCTGGGCGATGAGCCGGCCCTGGGCCAGCGGGTTGGGCACGTTGTAGCCCCTGGTCCGGCCGTCGGCGCCGACGACGCTGCTCTTGAGCAGGCCGAGAATGCGGTCGCCGTCGGCCAGCGCGCGATCGAGCGGCTTGACAACCAGCGCGCCGACCGCCTCGCCGACCACGAAGCCGTCGGCGTCTTCGCCGAAGGCGCGCGACTTCGGGCCGCTGGACAGCATGCCGACCGAGCACCGGAGCGTGAAGTGCTGCGGGTGCAGCACCAGGTTGACGCCGCCGACCAGGGCCGCCTGGCAGTTGCCGGCGCGCAGGCTCTCCATGCCTAGGTGCAGGGCGGTCACCGACGAGGCGCAGGCGGTGTCGACGGCCATGCTCGGCCCGTCGAAGTCGAAGAGGTAGGACACCCGGTTGGCGAGCGACCAGTGGTTGGAGTAGGGCAAGTAGGTGCTGTTCGTCACGCCGACAAAGACACCGACCTGACCGCCCTGCCCACCGGTGAGCGTCTCGGGCGTGTGGCCGGCGTCCTCGATCGCCGCCCAGGCGACCTCCAGGAACAGCCGCTCCTGGGGATCCATGGACTCGGCCTCGGCCGGGGCGATCTTGAAGAAGCGCGGGTCGAAGCGGTCGAAGCCGTCAATGAATCCGCCCCAGCGGCTGTAGGATCGGCCGGCCTTGTTGCGCTCGGGATCGAAGATGGGCCGCCAGTCCCAGCGCTCGACGGGAACCTCCTCGATGCAGTCGCGACCTGACCGCAGATTCTCCCACAGGGCCTCCAGGTCCGGGGCCTTGGGATAGCGGCCGCTCATTCCGACGACCGCGATCTCCATCGTCGCGGCCTCGGGGGCGGACCGGGAGACGGCGACGGCCGGTATCGGCACCGGCGGCGTCGCCGAGACGCCGAGGTACGCCTCCAGCGCCGCACGGTCGTGCGCGACCAGCCAGTCGGCCAGCCCGCCGACCGACCGCACCTCGAACAGCAGCGTGCTGCCGACCGCCGGGAAGTGCCGGCGCAGGGCGTCGGCGATCTGCACCGCCAGCAGCGAGTCGATGCCGTAGCTCTCCAGCGGCTCGGTGGCCCGGATCTCGGCGGGCGCCAGCTGCAGCGTCTCGGCGACCAGCGCCTTGATCGCCTCGATCGCCCGCCCCCGCAGCGGCTCCGCCGCGGACGTGGGGACGGTCGGCGTCGCGGCAGCCGGCGTCTCCCCGACCCAGTGGCACTCGCCCGAGAAGGGATAGGTCGGCAGCGGTATGCGACGGAAGCCGGCGCCGAACAGTCGCGCGTAGTCGAGGCGGCAGCCCTCGAGGTAGAGCTCGGCCAACGTCTCGAGCGGTGCCCTGCCCGCCGCTGCGGCGCCCTGGGTGCGCCAGGCCTCGATCGCCTGGTTGCCACGGCGGTGCGCCGATGCCTGCTCATCGCGCTCGCCTTCTCCGAGCTCGGCGGTGCGCAGGTCCGCCACGGTCCCGCCGCTCAGCCAGCGCTCCAGGGTCTCGGCCAGCACGGTGGTCGAGCGGGCAACGCAGGCCAGGCGGTGCCCGCAGTGCTCGCGCCCGGCGAACAGGGTGAAGGCGAGATGGCCCAGGTCCTCGGCCGGTCGCGCCCGGCAGTGCGCTCCCAGGTTGCGGGCCTGTGCGCGGAGCTGCTCGGCGCTGTGTGCTGACAGCACGACCAGGTGTGCCGGCCATGCCGGCGAGGCCGCCGCCTGAGCCGGCGCCTCCTCGATCACCACGTGGGCATTGGTGCCGCTGAAGCCGAAAGAGCTGACGGCAGCGCGCCGCGGCCCCCGCGCTGGCGCCGGCCAGTCGGCGAGCCCGGTGTTGACATAGAAGGGGCTGTCGGCGAGGTCGATGGCCGGGTTGGGAGCTTCGAAGTTGAGGCTCGGCGGCAGCTGGCGCCGGTCGAGCGCCAGCAGCACCTTGAGCACGCCGGCGACGCCGGCCGCCGCCTCCAGGTGGCCGATGTTGGTCTTGACCGAGCCCAAAGCACAGAAGCCCCTTCGGTCGGTGAAGGCTCGGAAGGCCGAGGTAAGGGCCTTGACCTCGATCGGGTCGCCGAGCTTCGTGCCCGTGCCGTGCGCCTCGACCAGCTGCAGGCTGCCGGGATCGATGCCGAAGCGCTCGTAGACCCGGCGCTCCAGCCGCTCCTGGGAGCGTGCGCTCGGCGCCGTGATGCCGTTGGTATGGCCGTCCTGGTTGATGCCGCTGCCGCGAATCACGCCGCGAATCGTGTCGCCGTCGGCGAGCGCGTCGCTCAGGCGCTTCAGCACCAGTGCGCCGACGCCCTCGCCGGGCACGAAGCCGTCGGCTGCCGCGTCGAAGGTGTGGCAGTGGCCGCTCGGCGACAGCATCCCGGCCGAACTCGCCGAGGCGTAGAAGCCGGGAGTCGCCTGCAGGAACACGCCGCCGGCCAGCGCAATCTCGGCCTCTCCGGCGCGTAGCGCCTGGCAGGCTTGGTGCAGCGCGACCAGCGAGCTGGAGCAGGCGGTGTCGACCGCGACCGCCGGGCCCTGCAGGTCGAGGTGATAGGCG
>CAYQDX010000353.1:0-4316 GCA_964416345.1 uncultured Ectothiorhodospiraceae bacterium | reverse complement strand
ATCGGTGATCAGGGTTCAGGGTTCGGGACGAAGCTTCCTGAACCCCGTTCCCTGCACCCTGACTCCTCCTCGTGCCTACCCCCTGAACCCTCTTCCTCCCCGAACCCCGAACCATGGAGCCCGAAGATGCCGGCGCCGACAACAGCACTTTCAAAGCCGCCTCGACCGTCGCAGAGGTGCGTTCGGACACCAGCCTGTGGATTGTGGCGTCTTCGACGGCGCGCCGCTGCCAAGTGCCCGCCTCGTCCAGGTGCCAGAACACCTCCTCCAGGCCGTGGGCGATGGCGAGGCTGCGGTCCTCCGCGCACTTGAGCACGACCCGCTCGGGCCAGAGGTGCACGGCCAGGCGGGACCAATCGTAGTCGCCACTGACGAGCTTGTCCCAAGCCTAGCGGCATTCGTTCTGCCAGGCTCGGTGCTGGGGTACGAGGCGCCACAAGGGCGCGAAGTTGAGGATGACCCCGTCGTCGAGGTCGGGCCGCCATAGGGGTGCCACCCGCGCCACCTCGGCGTTGAGAGCCTGGAGCTCGCCGACGAAGGTCTCCTGCTGGTCGATGTCGCGTCGTTGCGCCGCCGAGGGGGTCGAGCCGGACTCCTGCATCAGGCGCGCCAGCTTCGTCTGCTCGTGGTCCAGCTTCGGACCGACGAAGTCGTTGAGAACCCGGAACAGGGTGTCGGGTGTGACGCGGTGGACATAGAGCCAGACCGAGTATGAGCCCGACGGCGTCGCGAGCTGCCAATAGATGGGCGCCTTGCGCCGGCTCTTGCTGTAACGCTTGATGTGCTGCTCGAACGACTCCCGCGCAAACCAAGTGCGCAGGTCCTGCAGGCCGAGCACGGCGGCCTCGTGCCAGCGGGCGCTCGGCTCGTCGAATACCAAGTCGAGCACCGCCCAGACCGCCTGCACGAGGTCGCGCGGATGGCCGGGGTCATCAACGAGAATGCCGTCTGCTGGGAAGGTGATGAGATAGCTAGTTGGCGGCGAATCGAGGGGGATTCCGCCGGCACCGGTCAGCATTCCGGGAGAGCAGACCGGGAGCGGATCGAAGGGCTCAGGCTCCGGCGGCACCGGGCGCGCGCCGGTGGCAAGGCGGAGGTCGAAGCGACCGAAGGCGGAGCCGAGAGACCAAGAAAGAAGGGATGCGACCATCGGGGCGGCTTCCGCATCCTCGCCCTCATCGTCGTCGGCTTCGTCCACGTCCTCGGCCTCGCCCGTTCCGAAGCCCTGCTCCATGCGCCGGCGGTCCTCGGGTGAGATGCCGTAGAGGCCGTAGCCATGGTCGTCGATTTCCGCCTGGAGGCGATTCAGCCCGGCCTGTATAGCCAGAGTGTGCCTCCCCCAGGCCGTCGCGTGCGCTTCGAGGAAGTCGCCCGTGACTTGCAAGAGTGCAGGCAGGCAGAAGGCGTGCGAATTCTCGGTCCGGGTGTCGAGCTGGCGCTTTAGGGACCAGCTCTGCTTCGCCAGTTGGGCAAGCTGCTGGCGGTCGTCATGAGAGAACTCGGAGACAGGCGTCTGCTGAATGATGCCGACTTCAAAGGACTGCGCGAGCTCGGTACGTGCTAACTGCACTGCGACGAGCGCGCCGAAGGCACCGCTGTTGAGCAGTGCGCACAGCGTCGTGAGATCATCCTTGTCGTCATTTTCCATAAAGACGGCAGGACCCTTGTCAGCGAATATGCAGCCGCGAGGCATCACACGGAAGGACAGGCCATTCGTCCGTCGCGGCCAGGTCAAGCCGGGTCGGAATTAGTACGAAGTTGCCTGGATCTTCCGGCTCGCACTCCCAACCTTGGCTTCGACGAACGTCTTCAATTCCGTGCCGTTCGCAGTCCAGCGCACCACAAGATGCACGTCTGCAAAGTATGGACCAAAAGCTCCACCCTTCGCGAATTGCTGCCAAGTCAATCGACGTCCGGCGGGGGACACTTCCCAGTCCAGCCTGAGAAAGCGGAAGTCATCCAAGGTGCCCATGCCGCATTTGGCATCGAAGCTGAGGACCTTTGGGTTGCGGAACACGACGCGCACTGCGTCCCCAACCCAGTAGGCAAAAGGCGAACGGGGCACTTGTCGAAGATGTGCCAAGTCCAGATCAAACCGCGCCGGGCTCGGGCCGCGCACAGCGGACCGAACCACTGCCGCCTTCTCATCGACCGATGCCTAAATAGCGCGGATGAGCACCGCCTTCATCGCTTCGCTTCCTCCCTCAAGAGCGACACGCCGCTGCGTCCCAGTCCGAATCCCGGCCGGTAAATGCGAAGTACGTGGTTGCGCTCGGCGGGAAGGGCGTCGCCGATCAGCTCGCGTACATTGACTTCGCTGCGGTTCGTTACTCTGCCCCCATCGCGTCGAGGAAGCGTTTTGCCCATAGCAATATGCGAAGCTTCGACGGCGACACGCAGGCCAACACCTTGAACGAGTGGGCGCCCTTTCGGTAGGCGCCGCTCGGCGTAGGCTTGGTGGCCTTGTCGAGGGCGTCGTAAATGCGGTCTTTGGCGACGGTCTCCAGCCCCGAATCGACGGGTGGCAGCTTGCTCTCGTCGAGCTTGGGGCCGAGCACCGCCTTCAGCGCGTTGCAATCGGCGAGAAGCCAGGTCTCCATGCAAACGGCCATCAGTTGAAGCTGCTCGTCGGTTGCACCCCGCGGGCGCTGCCAACGGTCGCCGGGACGCGCCTCGACCTGAGCCCACGGATCGAACGGCGGAACGGATGGAACCACGTCCTCGGCGTCGACCAGTAAGCAGGTATCGGCCCGATCCTCCGCATGCGCCAGGCAGAACTGGTTATACGCACTCTGGCGTCCGCCGCAGGCGATGACCCGCGGGCGACGGCTGACACCCGCCTTCTCGAAGAGCTTACTGAATGCCTTGCGACACTCGCTCGCCAAACCCGGGTTGCGGTCTCCACCGCCCTCGACATACAACTCGCGCTTGCGCTCCCTCACCAGCGCGTCCCCCCAAGCCGGCCGGACATCCAGAGCGTCCCGAGAGAGCCGAATTGACGCCAGCGGTCGATCTCATCCTGACTGAGGCGGCTCAGGATCGACGTGGCACCGTGCTTCTCGCAGACGAGGATGCTGCTCGCATGATCCGTCATCGCGTCGACAAGCTGCGTCGAGTGGGTGGTTACCACGAGCTGGAAGCGCTCGCTGGCCTCGATAAAGAGGTCACGCAGTGTCGGGAACACATCGGGGTGCAAGCCAAGCTCGGGCTCTTCGACCACCACGAGGCTCGCCTGCCCTGGATCGAGCAGGATTGCCAGCAGTGCCAGGTAGCGCAGGGTGCCATCGGAAAGCCGATGGGCAGGCACGTTGTGCGCGCCCTCGGTCAAATAGAGCTGGAGACGCCCGCCCTCCGGGATAACCTCGATGTCGCGATAGCCGGGCGCAAGATCGGCAAGCAGCTCGAGCAGTCGACGTTTGGTCGCGGGGGCTCTTTTCAACACGGCGAGCCGGGCTGGCAGATTCGAGAAATCCTCGAGAAGCACGTTGGTCTGGACGTCTGCGCGGCAGGCGGCTCGGATGGGTGCGTCCGGACCGAAGCTCCAGGACCGGTAGATGAAAATCTCCCGCAGCAGATCGCCGACCTTCGCCACCTCGGGGTACGTCTCCGGGTAGCGACGCTGCGACAGGATCGATTGCGTCCGGTCGATATCCGCCCGCTCGAGTTGCCGTTTGGGCCCGGCGGCATTATTGATCATCGGACGCCCGTTCTCGTAGCCGAAGAATAGGTACGGCTTTGGCACGCCATGAGGGTCCTCTATGCGCTCGTCGAGCACCACGAAGGCGCCCGCCTCGCCGCCGAAGCTAAGGTGGTACCTCACGGTCTGGCCGACGTTCTTGGTGACTCGACCCTCGCAGAACAGCACCTCGATGCCCGCCGAGTCCGGCGCGGTCCTGCTGTCCTCTCCATGCCAAATCCATTCGTTGACACCGCCTCCCTGACGGATTGGAAGTGGCAGGTCACGCGGCACGGCCCGGAGCACCGAGAATGCCTCGGCCAGGTTCGACTTGCCTGAGCCGTTCGGCCCGATGAGCAGGTTGAGCGAGGTCAGGTCCACGCTCTGAGGCCCGGGGCCGTAGGACAGGAAGTCGGTGAGCACGATACGCTTCAGCAATTGCATGGCAGCCAGCTCTCCAGGTCGCGCGCGCTCGGGCTCGGCGGCCCCCCCCGGGCCTGAGCGCCGGAAAAAGTCGCCGTTGGTGGATTCATCGCTCACGCGCTCGCCCCCTTCCGCAAACAGTAGGCCGCCACCTCCACCATGGCGCTGTCCAGCACGCCGTGGCCAAGATCTGCGAAGACCATGGGTGGCGCTTCCT
>CAYQDX010000352.1:0-4319 GCA_964416345.1 uncultured Ectothiorhodospiraceae bacterium | reverse complement strand
GCTCGCGTGTCATCTGTGCCACCTCCCGCTCGCTTTGCCGCAGCACTTCGATCTCTGGCTTCGTCTTCGCGCTGCCGTTCCGGCGACCAGAGCCATCGCGGCCATGGCCGCTTCCCGTGCGGGGTGTGGCTGTGGGCGGCAGAGGGAGTCGCCGAGAGGGCTCGCCTCCCACAGGAAAATTGCTTTGCTCTGGTAGGAGGCCAGCCCACTGGGCGAATCTTCGGCGACTCAAGCTCGGCGGGGACGGTGCGTTGCACTCAGTGGCATCCCATATCGCGAATGCGGCAGCCGTGTCATCCGCCGCTCGTCGCATAGCGCCCCAGGGGCTCGCTGACGGCCCAGCGTATGCGCCGCGCGGTCTCCTTGCCGATTCCGTCCACCGAAGCCAGCGCCTGCTCGTCGGCCCCGAAGACCGCGTTCACGGCGCCGAAGCGCTCCAGCAGCCGGGCCGCGCGCTGCGGGCCCACACCCGGCAGGCCCTGGAGCAGATAGCGCTGGAAGGCCGCCTTGCCCTTGGGCCTGTGGCCGCGGCGGGGCAGGGCGCCCTGGGAGACCGCGCGTCCCTGACGGGCGGCGTAGAGAAAGGTCCGTACCGTCTCCTGCGGCGAGCGGGTGCGCAGCACCGGCAGTCCCACGAACAGCGACACCGTGACCAGGGCGCCCTGTATCGCCTCCCACGCCATGCCGCAGCCCCGCAGGTCCCTGAACGTGCCCTCCAGGACGAGGGCGGGGCGCAGTGTCTCGGCCTCCGCCAGTCGCAGCGCCTGGGAGAACAGGCGTCCGGACTCGATGGACAGGACCAGATCGGGCAGGGTCTTGCGCTCGAACAGGAAGCGGTCGTCCACGCGGTAATCTCCCGCGGGCAGCCGCTGCACTGCCACGTCGAAGCAATCGGAGCCTCGCAGCTCCTCCACGACGGCGCCGCGGCACTCGCGATCGTCGGCGATGACGGGGAGCCTCATTTCCGGCATGTCTCCCAACGGCGTTGATCGCGCAGTCAGCTAAAGGGGTCCAAGAGCGCGATGTTGCAGCCATGGAAATCCGCGGCATTGCGAGTGACCAGCGTCAATCCGTGAACGGCGGCGGTCGCGGCGATCAGCATGTCTGCCTGGGTACGTGTCTCGCCCCGAGCTTGGAGGCTGCCCCGTAGCTGCCCCGAGTACCTGGCAATTTCCGGGGTCAGCGGAAGCACGACGCACCGTACCTCAAAGAATGCCTCCAGCCAGCTTTGGATCCGGCTGTTCGGGCGCCAAGAGAGACCGTAGTAGATCTCCTCCTGAACAATGACGCTGACGTGGGGCCGGCCGACGACTTGGCTGGCCCAGCGCAACACACCGGGATTGGGCGCTGGTCTGGTCAGCTCACTCAGGACGTTCGTGTCGACCAGAACGCTCATTCAAAACCTCGAACAGCTCGTTCCCTCGATTCCTGCGCTCGGGGACCGCTAGCCAATACTGCTCCTCTTCGCAGATCCGCCTTAGCTCCCCGAAGCTGTCCGCCAGCGACATCTTCTTCTGCGCCCTGCGCCAGGTCTCGAACTCCTCGTATGCCCTTGGATCGATGACCACCGCAACCATCCGGTCGCGGTTGAAGATCGGCTGGGGGGCCTCCTTCGCGCCGCGAATGAGGTCGGAGAAGCGCTCCCGTGCTTTCGCGATATTCCACTTCATGGTGAGGCATCTCCATGTACACAAATGCAGTCAATCATGTACATAATGTAGTGCTGCCGGGGTGACCAAATCAACCGTGCGGGAAACGCCAGCCACCAGAAGCTGCCCTGACGGTCGGGCTGAGTAAGGCCGCGCTTGTCGGTCACAAGCGCGAGCGCTCTACAGAGCCTGGGATTGCTACAAGGTGCTACAGATGCTACGTTACGCTCCATGAACCGAATCATTACCCAACGAGAGCTTCGCAACCAATCCGCGGCGGTGCTCCGGGAGGTGCAGGCGGGGCAGACGGTCATCGTGACCCGCAACGGGGTGCCGGTTGCCGAGCTCAAGCCGATCCAGCCGCACCGGTTCGTGCCACGGGCGCTAATTGCTGCAGCCGCGGTGCAAGCACCCGGGATCGACGCCGGCCAATTTCGGGCCGACCTGGATGCAGTGACCGACCAGTCCATCGATGACTGAGCCCAGCCGCGGTCTGTTGGATACGTCAGTGGTAATCGATATGAACGTGGTCGATTCCAGGCTGCTGCCGGACGAATCCGCCATCGCCGCCGTGACCCTCGCCGAGCTGGCGGCCGGGCCGCATGCCACCCACGACGAGCAAGAGCGAGCGCGGCGCCAGGACCGGCTGCAGTGGGCCACTGCGACATGGGATGCACTACCGTTCGACATGGATGCCGCACGCATGTACGGCCGTGTATTCGCCGCCGTGCGCGCTACAGGACGAAGCAGTAGAGCCCGGCTGGCCGACCTGCTGATCGCCTCCACCGCAGCCGCCAACGGCCTTCCCCTCTACACGAGGAACCCCGCCGATTTCGCCGGCCTCGAGCAGCTCGTGACCGTCAAAGCGGTTTGACCCCAGACGCCATCAGGCCGCTCGATGGATCGGCTTGACTGGGGGGCGGCCGCGTTGCACGGCCTGCCAGAGGTCGTAATCCGCCTGCATGCGTAGCCACGACTCCGGCGTGCCCCCTAGCCAGAGGGCAAGGCGCACGGCCATGTCGGCCGACACCCCTGCACGCCCGTTGAGCAGCCGCGATAGCTGAACGCGCGATACGCCTAGCTGCCGCGCGGCCTCGGTGACGGTCATTCCGCCACCGTCGAAAACACCATCCTTGAGCACTTCGCCGGGATGGGGGGGGTTGTGCATGCGCATTACTACCGTCTCTCAGTGATAGTCCTGGTAGTCGACAAGGGTCGCGTCCTCGCCCTCAAAGGCGAAGGTAAGCCGCCAGCTCGCGCCCACCCGGACTGCCCAGTGACCCTCCAGGTCACCCTTGAGTGAATGGAGACGCCAGTTGGGCAAGTCCATGTCCTGTGGGTCTACCGCCTTGTCCAGCCGCCCGAGCTGCGCTCTCAGCCGAGGCGCGTGCATGGCCTGGATGCCGGCTTTCGACCCCGTCTCGAAAAAGCGCTTCAAGCCCTTATGGTGGAAGCGCTTGATCACAGTTGGAGTGTAGCGTGTAACGTGTCAGGATACAAACCAAGCCTACTCCCCTGCGAGCGACGGATACGCAGCGGGCTATCCTTCGGACGCGGAAAAGGGGCGAAACAGCCCCAGTCCGAAGTGGCAGGCGAAACCAAGAGCGAGGGGTCCCTGGACCGGCTCGGGAAATGTCAGCCGCCAGAAGCTGCCCAGGCGATCGGGCTGGGTGAGGCCGCGCTTGCTGCGGAAGCGGTGGAAGTCGATGGGGCGCAGGTTGCGGTTGCCGACTGGGATTGACTGTAGCGGCTCTATCCGCAGCGGTTTGGAAAGCCCACGCTCATCGCATTCACGCCGGATCTGGTGCTCAACGGAAAAGCCCTTCTTGACGTGCCATGGATGTAGGTAGGGGGTCACCGACACCCAGTTGTAATTCAACAACATCAGACTGCCGCCGACACCTTGGTCGCCGATCCCTTCCAGGATCAATCGCCATTCGCCGCCATCGCGCTGCCAGATCCTGTGCAGCCGCTCGACGATGCGGCGCTGGTCTCCGGAGAAGCCGGCCGGGACATGGATCAACGCGCGGTTCAGGTGTCCATTGCCGGTGCTGTCAAAGGGAACGTAGAAGGCGTGTTGGTGGCGGTTGCCTTCGGGGAGATCATGACCGGAGAAAATTGGCGGCGCTAGGTTGTGACCGGTGTCATCCTTGCCAAAGGCGCTCATCACTGCCCAGCGTAGAAACTCACCAATATGCAGGGCGTCCTCAACCCGCGGCAGCGGCTTGCCTACGAGTAGGAAGCGTGCCGTGGTGGCGGCCGGGCGAGGTGTCACCCGGTGCCTACGCTTTGGGCGCAAGGCATCAAGGGGCCGCAGGTAGCTGATTTGCTGCGAGGCCGGCGGCTGGCTCCAGCCTTGTTTCTGCAGCGCAGCGGTATCCACGGACAGGGCGGCGACCAAGCCCTCGGGCAGGGTGGCAGCAAGCTTCCTTGCCTGTTTCCTGTCAGCGAGAAAGGCTTGGCGGCGGCGAGCATACTCCTCGGCCGTGACGGGGGCATGGATGCTGACCACCTCCCCACGTAGCTCGCCGGTGCCAAGGTCGATCGGTTCATTACCTGGCACGCAGTCGGGCGGCGGTGTCGATTCCACCCGGTGGGCCTCGACCCAGGACTCAGCCCGACCGAGGTAGCCCATCACGGCCAGCAGGTCGTCGAGTAGCGCCGCTTGAT
>CAYQDX010000351.1:0-4325 GCA_964416345.1 uncultured Ectothiorhodospiraceae bacterium | reverse complement strand
GCATCCTGCGGGCAGTAGATCACGCAGTTGTCGCACTCGAAGCACATGCCGCAGCTCATGCAACGACTGGCCTCGGCCTGGGCCTGCTCGTCGGAGTACCCGATGATGCGCTCCCGGAAATCACCCAGCACCTCTTCGGCGTGAATGTGAATCTCGCCGCGCTTGTAGCGGTCTTCGTACTTGAAGTGCCCCAGGAACAGCTTCTCGTGCGCGATGATCTCGTGGGCCGAGCGATCCTCATAGTTGTGCACCGCGTACTCGCCCAGGTTCGTGCCCCGCAGATCACCCTCGCCCGAATCGAAGCTCTCCGGCTCCAGGCCAGTCTCGCGCAGCTTGCTCAGCAGATCGAAGTGATGGACATCGACCTTCGGCCGCTTGGCCAGCTCCTCGTGCTTGAGGTAGTGGTCGATGCTGTCGGCCGCAATCGAGGCCTGGCCGATGGCAGTGGTCAGCAGGTGCGGACGCACGATGTCGCCGGCGACGAAGTGCCCGGCACGCCCCGTGACTTGGTAGTGCTTGTCGCAGCCGATGAAGCCATAGCCGTTGTCGAGATCCTCCAAGCCGGCGAGGTCACCCTTCTGGCCAATGGCGGAGACGACGAGGTTCGCCTCCAGCTCGAATTCGGTGCCGGGACGCGGCACCGGACGGCCGTTGTCCATGTCGCACTCGGCCAGACGCATACCGCGCGCGCGACCGTCGGCGTCAAGCAGGACCTCCAAGGGCATGACACTGCCTCGAATGTCCACGCCCTCTCTCAGCGCATCCTGGACCTCATGCTGGGCGGCGGTCATGTCCTCAACCGGAAACAGCGAGGTCAGGGTGACCTGGGCACCATCTCGGGCCAGCGTGGTGGACACGTCGTGGGCGGTGTAGCCCAGTACCACGTTCTCCGGACGATCTTTGTCGTGGGAGTCCTCGATATGACCCAAGCGACGAGCGACGGAAGCCACGTCGATGGAGGTATCACCACCGCCGACGACGATGACCTTGGCACTGGCGAACTTCAGTCGTCCCTCGTTGAAGGCGGCCAGAAACGCCACGCCGGTCAGACAGTTGGGCGCATCGGCCCCGGCAACCGGCAACGGCTTGCCGTTGTGAGTCCCGAGCGCCCACAGGACGGCGTCGAACTCCTTCTCCAGATCTTCCACTGAGACGTCGCGGCCGATGCGCGTGCTCATACGCGTCTCTACGCCCATGTCCAGAATGCGCTGAATCTCGCCGTCCAGCACGTCACGCGGCGTACGGTAGCCGGGAATGCCGTAACGCATCATCCCGCCCAGCTCGGCATGGTCGTCGAACACGGTGCACCCGTGGCCCCGGCGGCGCAGCTGAAAGGCGGCAGCGAGGCCAGCCGGACCACCTCCGATGATGGCGACCTTCTTGCCCGTCTCCTCGGCGGCGGGGGCGAACTTGTACCTGTTCTGGAGCCCCGTATCGCCGATGAACTGCTCCACCGCGTTGATGCCCACGTGATCTTCCAAGGCGTTGCGGTTGCACCCGTCCTCGCAGGGCGCCGGGCAGACTCGACCCATGACCGAGGGGAAGGGATTGGCATCGGTGGAGCGGCGGAACGCATACTCCTGCCAGCTCATCTCGCCGGCCGGCTTCTCGATCCCGCGCACGATATCCAGCCAGCCGCGGATGTCCTCGCCCGCGGGGCAGCTACCCTGGCAGGGAGGGGTGCGATGGATGTAGGTGGGACACTTGTGGGTGTGATCAGCCTCGAAGATCTTGGCCTGCCAACTTTCCCATTCCTCGATTCCTTCCTTGAACTTACGATACGTGAGCGTCTTTCGGGTATCGTCAACGGAAGTGGCCATGCTGCTCTCCTATACAAATGGTTTGTTGCTGTCAAGGCAAATCTGATTGGGGCCCGCGAGCTACTGATGGTCGCCGAGAATAATCGCCTCACTGACCAGCTGATGGACACTAACGATCGTGTCCATGCTGAAGTTGTAGTACGGCAAAACCTTGGTGAACTGGCTCTTGCAAATGGCGCAAATCGCCGCCATGTGGGTCACACCATACTCGTCGACCACACGCTTGAGAGCCTCCATGCGCGGCAAGGCACCCTTGACCCGCAGCTCCATCAGGTCGTCGGTCAGCAGACCGCCGCCACCGCCGCAGCAGTAGGTGTTCTCGTGGATCGTATCCGGCGACATGTCGTGGAAGTTGTTGCAGACCGCCTTCAGGATGGCCCGCGGGATGAAGAACTGTCCGCCAGGCATGTTGCCCATGCGTGAGGCGCGCGCCACGTTGCAGGAGTCGTGATAGGTCACGACCTTGTCGTCGTTGGCCGACTTGTCGAGCTTCAGCGCCCCGCGCTGGATCAGGTCGTAGGTGAACTCGCAGATGTGCTGCGGCACCGGGTAGCGCGGATCGAGGAAATCCCAGGGGCCCGCCAGGGTGTTGAGGAAGCTGTACGCGACCCGCCAGGCATGGCCGCACTCACCGAACACGATGCGCTTGACCCCCAGCTCCAGGGCCGCCTCGCGAATGCGCATGGAGACGTCGCGCATGTTCTCGTAGCTACCGATGAACATGCCGAAGTTGGCCGCCTCGGAGGCGTGCGAGCTTATCGTCCAGCTCACGCCCGACTGGTGAAATACCTTCCCGTAGCCAATCAATCCGTCGACGTGCGGCTCGGCGAAGAAATCGGCGGAAGGTGTGACCAGCAGAATTTCCGCGCCCTTCTCATCCAGGGGAAAGCGCACGGCCACGCCAGTGTCATCCTCGACCTCTTCCTCGAGGTCTGAGAGCGTATCCCGCAGCGCAGGCTCCGGAAGCCCGAGATTGTTGCCGATCTTGAAGACCTTGCCAATGATCTCGTTGCAGTATTTCTGGCCCTTGCCGACTGCATCCATGATCTCGCGTGCGGCCATGGAGATCTCTGCAGTATCGATGCCATAGGGACAGAACACGGAGCAGCGCCGACACTGGGAGCACTGGTGGTAATAGGCGTACCAGTCGTCCAGCACGTCCTTGGTCAGCTCCTCGGCACCGACGAGCTTCGGAAAGTACTTGCCGGCGAACGTGTAGTAGCGTCGGTACACCTTCCGCAGCAGATCCTGCCGCGCCACCGGCATATTCTTGGGGTCCGAGGTGCCGAGATAGTAGTGGCATTTGTCGGTGCACGCACCACACTTGACACAGGAATCCAGATAGACCTGAAGCGAGCGGTACTTCTGAGTGAGCTCACCCAGCTTCTTGATCGCGACCTCCTGCCAGTTGTCGACGAGCTCGCCTGGAAAGCCCAGCTGGGCTTGATGGTCCGGCTTGGCGACGAACGGACTGCTATGGGCCATCACCCCCGGCATCGGCAGGGGGACCACCGTATACTCTTTCAGCTCAGGCGTTTCGAAATTCGCCACGGCAATCTCCTACAGTAGCGGGGACGCTCAGCGACCGCGTGAAGTTTCCAGCTCTGCCGCCCAGGGCGCCAGATGCCGCCGCTCTCGCGGATTGTCGACTTGGTTGCGTGTGGGGCTGAAGAACAGGCCGGGCGCGTGCAGCAGCTTACTGATGGGGAAGATGATCATCAGCGTCGCCACCAGTGCCAGATGCACCAGCAGCAGCCCGTCCGTTGGAATTGGCTGCAGATCGGCATACATCAGCCCGAGTATGAATGCCTTCAGGGATATGATGTCGGTATGTGACACAAACTTCATTCCCAGCCCGCTCAGCCCGATCGCCATCAACAGCGCCAGGATCAAGTGATCCGAGGGACTGGTGATATAGCGCACCCGCGCCACAAGCAGGCGCCGCGCCCACAAACCAGCCAAGCCCGCAATCATGGCGAAGCCTGCATATTTGCCGAACGGCTGAATCAGGACGACCCAGCTCCAAACGGGATCCGTGAAATAGCGCAGGTGGCGCATCAGCACCAGCAGCAGGGCGAAGTGAAACATCCAGCCGAACAGCCATATCCACATGTTCGACTTGAACAGGCTCTCGAACAGCACGACCTCGCGCCCCATCCGCATGACGACCCCCGTGGCCGTTGTCGGCGCTGGGGTGGTAGGAATCTTCAGTGGAGCTGGCGTCTTGGCATACTGGTAGATCTTTCTGCCTACGCCGTAAATGAACCATGCTGTGGCGACGTAAAACAGCGCCGCGTAAGACACCGTCAGAAACGACATGTTTCTGCGACCTCCGAATGTTGGGCGAGGCGCAGGGGGGCCTCAGCCCCCCTTGAGGACGCTGCGCTTAGACGCAGCCCGTCGGCTTGGGCAGACCCGCATACTTACAGGCCTGCTTGGCGGGACCGTAGGGGAACAGCTCATAGAGGTACTTGCTGTTGCCCTTGTCCTTGCCCAGCTTCTTGC
>CAYQDX010000350.1:0-4335 GCA_964416345.1 uncultured Ectothiorhodospiraceae bacterium | reverse complement strand
TGAGCGGCGCCTTGATGCCGATGACCTGTGCCTGCGGAATCTTCTCCAGCACCGCTGACACCTGCGCGCGAATCTGCGCCGCCGTGGGCACCAGGCTCACTGCGAGTCCTCGGGCTTGTACAGTGTCCAGCCCAGATCCAGCCGCAGGCTGTCATCCTCTTCGAGCTTCGTCCGCAGCTCCCCCAGCACCTGCAGCGCCTCAGCCGCCGAAAGCCCACTACGGCTCCCGGCATCCACCGTCACTGTGGACGGCGGCGTGACCGGCGGCGGCGTCTTCTTGGGCGGGGAAGACGGAGTCAGCAGCCGGATGGCATCCCCTTCCAGCTTCTCGAGCCTCGGCTGCAGGGCGATGGTCAGCTCATCGTGTGTCAGGACTTCCCGGAGCTGCCTGAGGATGCCCTCGGCCGCGGGGGCTCGCTCGTCGCTGAGCCCAGCCACGGCCTGGAACAATGCCCATTTGGTGCTTTCGATGGCGACGCGCACCGCATCGGCCTTCTTGAGGCTCACGCCCATTGCATCCAGAGAAGTCTGCACGGCGGCCTCGGCCAGCACCGCCAGCCGGTTTGGCTCCGCCGCGGCACCGAGGCCCCGTACCAGGTCGAGCACGGCCGCGGCCGTCTGGTGCCGCGCGCTGGCCGTCGGGTCGATTCCCCACTCGTTACACAGTCCCTCCAGTCGGTCCTTCACCGCCTGGCAAGCCTCCAGGGCTGCCCGCGCGGCATCGGCCAGCTTGCCGGTCAGATTGCTCACGTTGCTGGCGTTGCGCAGGGTCGAGACGGCGATGCCGAACACCTTGCCGGCCCGCTGCAAGGCCTCCTCCCAGACCGCCTGGGTGGGCAGGGCCTGCTCGCGCAGCTCCAGCTCGTCGGGCAGGTCCTCCAGCTTGGGCACGAAAGGACCGCCGTGCAGGAAGAACGACCGATTGGCCTGGTCCGCGTAGAGCAGGATCACCAGGTTCTGCGCCGCGAGCTGCAGCCCCATGGGACTCGGCTCGTCCATTGCCTCCCGCAGCTTCGCCACCGTGATCTGGCCCTGGACCTGGCGGGCGAAATGGGTATACCAGTGCCGCCCCAGAGCGAAGTGAGTCTCGCCCATCTCCCCCAGCTTCAGGGGCACGGCAATCTGCTGCAGCAGTGGCCGCAAAGGCTTATCCACTGCGACGCGCCCATCCGGGTCCTGGGCCGCCCGCTCCACTTCGGCTTGCACCTTGCGCAGGGCGCTGATCTTGACCTCGGCGCCGAACCGCGGGTGCGCCGGATACTGACTTTCCAGCATCTGGGCGAGCAAGTGCTCAAAGGCCTGCTTGAGGTTGGCACCCACCGGTGGCTGGGGCGAGAAGGCAGGGTCCAGCGAGTGGAAATGCAGCGCCGGCCGGCAGGACTCGTCCACCGAGCCTGGCACCGGATTGTCCGCCCCGTAGGCCCCCTCCAGGTAGCGGATGATGCGCTGGCGGAGCGAGCTGCGCTGGTTGCGCAGCAGGTCCCGCGCCTGGGCCTGGTCGACCGCGGAGAGGTGGGAGGCGTAGCGACGGAAGGTGTCGTCGCTCTTCAGGATGTCGTCCAGCTTCACCAGGGTGCCCAGGTCCTTCTGCGCCGAAAGGCTCAAGAACGCGGGCAGCCACACCAGGGTGCGGGCAGGCTTGCCGTCCTCGCGAAAGGCATCGAGCCGCGCCTGGTCTTCACCGGGACCGTGTCCCGCCTCATCGAAGGGGAAATCGAGGATTGCCTTGCGCACCCCGCCCTTGGTGGCCAGAGACTCGCTGGGCAGCTCCCGCACATTGCCGAAGATGACCTGGAAGCTGCGCAGCGTGCCGCGCCATGGGATATCGTGCTCCAGAAACAGGTCGTCCCGATCCTCGATGCCAAGCTGCTCAAACAACAGCTCCCGTAGCTTGCGGCGGCGATTGCCTGGGTTGTCCACCGCCTGGGCGTTGCCGAGGATGCTCTCCGTGTCCACACCGGCCAGATGCAGCGTGATGGTCGGGTCGGCTTCCTCGCCGACCTTGATCTCTCCCACCTGGGCCGCCCAAGCGCGCACGCGGCGCAGCACTTCCTGGCGCTCCCGCCCCGGGATCGGCGCGGTGATGCTGCCATGGTTCAGCGCCGCCAGCCGTGCGGAGCTCAGTCCCTTTAGGCTATCCACTTCCGGCACCAGTGCGGCCAGCAGCAGGGTCTTGATCAACCGGTCGTCCGCCCGGAATGCGCGAGACTTGGTGTCATCCAGCCCTTGCTCGCCGATAGAGGCGCCGGGGTGGCGGATGCCGTGCTCCTGCTCCAGCATGGGCAGCAGCTTCTGGTGGTAGAGCCGCTTGGCGTTCTCGAAGTGGATACGCATGCCTTCGGTGAAGGGCTCGTCCCCCTCGGCAATCACGTCGAACAGGTCGCCCACGGGCACGATCTGTCCCAGCTCCAGGGTATCGCGCTGATTGACCAGCAGCTGCAGCATCACCTTGAGCGCAGTGCGCTCGCGCTGCAGCACCGAGGAGACGGCGATTAAGGTCTCCATCAGCGCCGGGCTGAAGGGATAGACCTTGCGAAAAACGCTGCGGTCCAGCTTGGGCGTGAGCAGGATGCTCATCACCTCGTCGCGGATTCGCTCGGTCTGATGCCAGGCCTGCTCGATCTGCTGCCGGGCCGCCTCGCTCTTGGGCTCGAGGATACGCCGCGCCGCAATCTCCGGCAGGTTGCGGTCTTCCAGGGTGATGGTGTCGAAGCGCGCCTCCCACCAGCGCAGCACGTCGGCGAAGCCGAGCTGCTCTGCCCCGGTGACGCCCTCCCCCACAAGCTCCCTCAGGTCGCGCTGGCGGGCCACGAAGCTCACGATGGGGATTGGCCGGTCGGCGCTCTCCGCCTCCACCAGCTTGCTGACCTTAGGTCCCTCGGTGTTGAGGAACTTTTGATCTGCCGCGTGGGTAGCCAGCCACAGGACCAGCTCGTCCAGGAACAGCACCAGGGCATCGTAGCCGAGGGACTGGGCGTGACGGCTGATGATGGCAAGCCCGTCGTCCAGAGACACGAAGGCCTCCTCGCTGCCGCGGGCCACCTCCTTGTAGGACTGGAAGAACTCCGCCACCAGGGCGCTGATGAGCCGACTGCGCTGCTCGGCCCCCGGCGGCGCCTCCAGCGCCAGCTCGAAGCTGGCCGCATCCCATTCCGCCTCCAGCTCGCCCCAGCCGCCCTCGCCGCCGGTGCTCCGGGTCAGGCGCTCGAAGAAGGCGGCATCCCCCATCGTCTTGCGCAGCTCGGCGGCATCGCGGAAAAGTCCCTCGGCCCGATACACCGCCGGGATCGGCGCCTGCGGATGCAGGACCAGCACCCGTTGCACATAGCCTCCGAGCACGGCCGCCTCCGTGCTCGCCTGACCGATCATGTGGTAGGGCACCAGCAGGAAGCGCTTGCCCTCCAGCCAAGGGCTGTGCCGGGCGACCACCCCCTCCAGCCCCTCCTTGGCCCGGGCCGCCGCGAGCTGCTGCAGCAGCAGGTGCAGCACCGCCATGAAGTGGCTCTTGCCCGCGCCGAAGCTCCCGTGCAGATAGGCCGCCTTGCTGCTGTTGGACTGCACCGCGCCCTTGATGAAATCTAGCGCGTCGTCGAAGTTCCTGGCCAGCTCCGGCGTGACCACATAGGGACGCAGCGTCTCCGCCGGATGCTCCACGCCCTCGGTGAGCTTGAGCACGAAGTCGCCCCCGTGCACGCGCTCCGGCAGGTCGATGAGATCCTTGATGTAGGTGGTCATGCCGCAGTCCTGCGTTGTCGTTGTTGTGCAAGAGAAGAATTCACCACGAAGGCACGAAGGACACGAAGGTCAAATAACAGGTAATCTTTACTTCGTGCCCTTCGTGCCTTCGTGGTGCATTCCAAGCTCCACCTCCAGTGCCATTCTTGATAAATCCTCACCACACAGGCGCGGAGGTGAATAGCGTCGTCACGATTTCTGCTCTCTTGCCACCTGGTCCAGCAACACCCTTACCCGCGTCGCAAACTCGGGCAGATCCAATTCAATCGTATCCCAGACAATTCCAAGATCGACGCTGAAATAGCCATGCGCAAGAGCATTGCGCATCTCATAGGCGAATCCCCAGGGCACGTCCGCGTGCTCCCGGGCAAACGCCGGATAGCGCCGCTCGATGTTGCGCGCAGCCTCGCCAATGATCTCGAGATTTCGGATAACGGCATCCCGCGTCTGCTCAGCGAGCGCGAACCCCTCCCTGTCCATATCCTCGGTGTACCGGTCTATCCGATCGATAGCCTCCAGAATATGGCCCAGGTAGTCCCGCAACCGTGGCTCGTCCTTGGCCGTCATACGGGCACGGCCTCGTTCAGGACCTTATCGCGG
>CAYQDX010000349.1:0-4403 GCA_964416345.1 uncultured Ectothiorhodospiraceae bacterium | reverse complement strand
GCCACGGCGGCCTTGACGGGCACGCCTGCATCCATCAGGGAAAGGCTGCTACCGCAGACCGAGGCCATGGAGCTGGAACCGTTGGACTCGGTGATCTCCGAGACCACCCGCACCGAATAAGGAAAGTTGTCCATGTCGGGCATGACCGCCCGCACGCCGCGCTTGGCCAGCTTGCCGTGGCCGATCTCGCGCCGCTTGGGAGACCCGACCATGCCGGTCTCGCCCACGCAGTAGGGCGGGAAGTTGTAGTGCAGCATGAAAGGCTCACGGCGCTCGCCTTCGATGGCGTCGATGATCTGGGAGTCCCGGCTGGTGCCCAGCGTGGTGAACACCAGGGCCTGGGTCTCGCCTCGGGTGAACAGGGCCGAGCCATGGGTGCGTGGCACCACGCCGACGCGCACGGTGATGGGTCGCACGGTCTTGGTGTCGCGGCCGTCGATGCGTCGCTCACCGGCCAGGATGCGGCCGCGCACCAGCGTCTTCTCGAGCTTCTCGATGGCATCGCGGATGTCTTCCGGCGACCATTGGCCCCCCTCGCCGCTAAGGGCGGCCACGGTGTGACTGCGAATCTCGACCAGGCGGTCCAGGCGCTGCAGCTTCTCCTGGATGCGATAGGCATCGGCGATAACGCCTTCGGCAGCACCCCTGACCGCACTGGTCAGCCCCTCGTCCGACACCGGCGGCGCCCAATCCCAGGCCGGCTTGCCCGCCAGGCGCACCAGCTCGTCGATGGCGGCGATGGCGACCTGCATCTGCTCGTGGCCGAACATCACGGCGTCTAGCATCACCGCCTCGGGCAGCACGTCGGCCTCAGACTCCACCATGAGCACGGCGTTGCGAGTGCCGGCCACCACCAGATCCAGCTGCGACTCCCGAATCTCCTTCAGCGTCGGATTCAACAGAAACTCCCCGTCCTTGTAGCCCACCCGGGCGGCACCCAGAGGACCGCGGAAGGGCAGGCCGGCAATGGACAATGCGGCAGAGGCGCCGATCATCGCGGGGATGTCGGGGTCCAGCTCACCGTCATGAGAGACCACGGTCGCGACGACCTGGACTTCGTTGGTGAAACCTTTAGGGAAGAGGGGGCGGGCGGGACGATCGATCAGGCGGGAGGTCAGGGTCTCCTTCTCGCTCGGTCGGCCCTCGCGCTTGAAGAACCCACCGGGAATCTTGCCGGCGGCGTAGGTGCGCTCCTGGTAGTTGACCGTGAGTGGAAAGAAATCCCGGCTGCTGCCGGCATCCTTCACTCCGACCGCAGTCACCAGCACGGCGGTATCACCCATGCTGACCATCACTGCGCCCGTGGCCTGGCGGGCGATCTCGCCCGTCTCCAAGGTGACCGTATGCCGGCCGTACTGAAAACTATGCTTGATAGGAGTCACTTGAGCTTCCCTTGAGGTGGGGCATCAGAAAATCTAGCGGCGTAGCTCAAGTCGGGAGATGAGCTGGCGGTAACGCCCGACGTCCTTGCTCTTGAGGTAGTTGAGCAGGCTGCGGCGCTTGCTCACCATCTTGAGCAGTCCACGGCGAGAGTGATGATCGTGGGTGTGCACCTTGAAGTGCTCGGTGAGGTGCCTGATGCTGGCCGAAAGCAAGGCGACTTGCACCTCCGGCGAGCCCGTGTCCCCCGGGACAGTCTGATAATCGCGGACTATCTCCGCCTTGCGCTCGGTGCTGAGAGACATACACTGCTCCTGATAGGCTCCTGGCGATGGGTACCTCAAAAACGGCGTAGTTTAACGCGAGGCGGCCTCTGCCACAACAAATTGGGTCAGGCGGCACCGATAAGACGCCGCGGCGCGACCCGCCCGTCGTCGAGAATCTCACCCACGCCGAGGAAGCGCCTGCCGCCGGCGTAAAGCCGCACCCAGCCCTCAGTGGGCGCATGCGGTACCAGCACCGGCTGCCCCTTGCGCAGGTAGTAGGCCGTATCTTCGGTAAGATCCACGTCCGGCCAATGACCCAGGGCGCTCTCCAGGGGCAGCATGCAGCGGTCCAGGGCATCGAGCCCGTCCCGTGCGAGAGACTCCAGCGCATCCATGGAGACCATCTGGTCTTCCGTAAAAGGACCCGCCGCCGCGCGCCGGAGCTCGGTGACGTGGGCGCCGCAGCCCAATGCCTCCCCGATGTCTTCCACCAGAGTGCGCACATAGGTGCCCTTGGAGCAGTGCACCTCCAGGCCGAGCTCCTCACCGCGCCGCGTGGTGAGCCAAAGCGCGTGGATCTGCACCTCACGCGCCTTGCGCTCCACCTCCCGGCCCTGGTGCGCCAACTTGTAAAGGGGCTGCCCCTGATGCTTGACCGCCGAATACATGGACGGGACCTGGGAGATGACGCCCTGGAACTGCTCCAGCACGGCGCTCAACTGCACGTCTGCAATCTCGCCCACGGCCCGGATCGCCACCACTGGTCCCTCGGCATCGCCGGAAGCCGTGCGCACGCCTAGCTTGCAGCGCAACCGGTAGTGCTTGTCCGCCTCCAACAGGAAGGTCGACAGCTTGGTGGCCTCCCCCATGCAAATGGGCAATAGACCGCCGGCGAGCGGGTCCAGACTGCCGGTGTGCCCAGCCTTGCGAGCGTCGTAGAGTCGCTTGACGCGCTGCAGTGCGGCATTGGACGTTATGCCTGTGGGCTTGTCCAATAGCACGATGCCGCTGACGTTGCGCCCATTCTTGAACCGTCGACTCACTGGCTCACCCATGTACGTATGCGCGCGGCGGCCACAGTACGCGACGAAGCCGCGGGTCAGTCGTGCCCGTGGCCTTCACCCACGGCCGCGTCGATCAGCCGGGAAAGGCGGGCGCCGCGCTCGACCGATTCGTCGTAAACGAAATGCAGCACCGGCATGGTGCGCACCCGGACGCTGTGGGCGAGCTGGGTGCGCAGAAAGCCCGCGGCCCGCTGCAGCGTCTCCAGGGTCTCCTCGACGCCATGAGCCTCGCCCATCACCGTGACGAATACTTTGGCGTGGGCCAGGTCCCGGCTGATCTCGACGCCCGAGACCGTGACCATGCCCAGACGCGGGTCCTTCAGCTCCTGCTGAATCAGCAGCGCCAGCTCGCGCTGAAACTGCTCCCCGAGTCTCCGGGCGCGACTGAATTCTTTAGCCATGACTCACTCCTCGGGGCCAGCCTTTGGGTCTCGCCGGACTACAGCTTGCGGGCAACCTCGACGCTCTCGAACACCTCGATGTGGTCGCCCACCTTGACGTCGTTGTAGTCCCGAACGCCGATGCCGCACTCCATCCCGGCGCGCACCTCGTTGAGATCGTCCTTGAAGCGCCGTAGAGATTCGAGCTGGCCCTGGTAGATGACCACGTTGTTACGCAGCACCCGGATGGGGCTGTTGCGTCGCACCGCTCCCTCCAGCACCAGACAGCCGGCGATGGCGCCCAGCTTGGGTGAGCGGAACACGTCGCGCACTTCCGCCAGACCAATGATCTGCTCCCGCACCTCCGGCGAGAGCATGCCGCTCAGCGCGCTCTTGACCTCGTCGATGACGTCGTATATGACGCTGTAGTAATGCAGGTCCACGCCTTCTTCGGCGATGAGGCGCCGCGCCGCCGCATCGGCACGCACATTGAAGCCGATTAGAATGGCGCTGGAGGCCACCGCCAGATTGACGTCCGACTCGTTGATGCCCCCCACGCCGCTCGCCACGACGTCGACCCGCACCTCGTCGGTGGACAATCGCGCCAGAGCATCGGAGAGCGCCTCCACGGAGCCTTGCACGTCTGCCTTCAGCACCACGTTGAGGGTGTTGACCTCGCCCTCCTCCATTTGCGAGAACACATTCTCCAGCTTGGCCTTCTGTTGCCGCGCGAGCTTAACCTCGCGGTATTTGCCCTGGCGGAACAGGGCGACCTCGCGGGCCTTGCGCTCGTCCGGCACCACCACGACTTCGTCGCCGGCATTGGGCGTGCCGGAGAGCCCCTGGATCTCCACGGGAGTGGACGGCCCCGCCTCGTCGATAGACCTGCCGCTCTCATCGGTCATCGCCCGAACCCGGCCGTATTCCAGCCCGGTGAGCAGGACGTCGCCCTTGCGCAGGGTGCCGGATTGCACCAGCACGGTGGCAATGGGTCCGCGCCCCTTGTCCAGCCGGGACTCGATGACGATGCCGCTGGCTGGTGCATTGACTGCGGCGGACAGCTCCATCACCTCGGCCTGCACGAGAATCGAATCCAGCAGGCTGCCGATGCCCTCTCCGGATTTGGCGGACACGTTGACGAAGATGGCGTCTCCACCCCATTCCTCGGGCACTACCTCGTGGCCGACCAGCTCCTGCTTGACCCGGTCGGGGTCCGCCTCGGGCTTGTCGATCTTGTTTACCGCTACCACCAGCGGCACGCCGGCCGCCTTGGAGTGCTGGATGGCCTCGATGGTCTGCGGCATGACGCCGTC
>CAYQDX010000348.1:0-4422 GCA_964416345.1 uncultured Ectothiorhodospiraceae bacterium | reverse complement strand
GTGGTGGTGCGAGAGTGGTGTGGACATGGACCGGCATATCCTGGCGCTCTCGACCTACCTCGGACACGCCAAGGTCACCGATACCTACTGGTACGTAACCGCCACTCCAGACCTGATGGCGCTCGCTGCTCAGCGCTTCGAGCGCTTTGCCGGGGGCGAGCAGCCATGAGCAGCGATACGATGGAGATCACGGATCTCGGCACGCTCCTGCAGCGCTTCTTCGTCGAGTATCTGATCAACCAGCGTCGCGCCAGTCCCTGCACAATTGCGGCCTACCGCGACACCTTTCGACTGCTCCTGGAGTACCTCGAGCGCCAGCTCGGCAAACAGCCCGTAAGGCACTCGCTCACGGACTTGACCTGTTCCGCTGTCCTCGGGTTCCTCGAGCACCTCGAGACCGTTCGTCACAACAGCTTGCGCAGCCGCAATGCCCGTCTGGCCGCCCTGCGGGCCTTCATGCATTACGTCGGCTTACGCGAGCCAGCCTTGCTCGCCTTGACGCAGCCTATCCTGGCCATCCCCCTGAAGCGCTTCGACAAACCCCTCATCGGCTTCCTCGACCGTGAGCATATCGAAGCCCTTCATCGCCGCACCAGACCCCAGCACGTGCAGCGGACAGCGCGACAGGGTGATGTTTGCGACCCTCTACAACACCGGCGCCCGCGTCTCCGAGCTCATCGGCATGCGTGTCACCGATCTCTCGCTGGCCCCGGACCCTTCAATCCGCATCCGCGGCAAGGGACGAAAGGAGCGCAGCGTGCCGCTTTGGCATCGTACGGCCGTGCAGCTGCGCGACTGGCTCAATCGCCTCCCTCGCGCTGCAGACCAGTCGTTGTTTCCGAATCGGGCTGGTGGCACGTTGACACGAACCAGTGTCGCCGAGCGACTGAAGCTGGCAGCGAGCTCGCTCATTGAGCGATACCCGGAGCTCGCTCACCAACGCATATCCCCGCACTTGGTTCGTCACTCGACAGCGATGCACCTACTCCAATCCGGTGTGGACATCACCGTGATCGCGCTGTGGCTCGGCCACGAGAGCCCAGTTACCACCCATACCTACATCGAAGCGAACCTTGCGATGAAGGAGCAAGCCCTGAAAGCTCTCCAGCCACCCAAGGCAGCGCCTGCACGATATCGCCCCTCCGATGCCGTGCTTGCATTCCTACAGGGCCTGTAATTATGCAAGGTCCGCCAAGGCGCTAGCCGGGCAAACCCGCCGGGCTCGCACTTCACGACAAAGCAGACGCCGCCGGGTCTTCGGCCCCGGCGGATCCAAAATCGTCTCATTCCGTGATCTCAGATACCTTGCATAATCCTCAGGCTGCCATAACGCCTGTTATGACAACGTTGTCATAACAGGCGCAACTGGCTGTTTGCCGATACCCCGCGCGGAGCCCACGCCAGTGCGAGCTGCTATAGCCTGATCGAGACGGCCAAGGCCAACGGACTGGAGCCCTATGAGTATCTGCACCATGTGCTACAGCACATCGCCGCTGCCGATACTGTGCAGAAGCTCGAGGCTTTGTTGCCCTGGAATGTGAAGTAGCCCGCCCTTCACGAACAAGGCAAGGGGGCCGGTTCTTTGGCGCTTACGGCCTACCTGCTGGCCGCTGCGGTGGGGAACATCTCGGTGAGCGCCACCGGCTACACCGGCTCCATCGGCGTGGTTCTGCGCCACGTGGACATGTCCCGGCTGCTGGCCAACGACGGCATCACCGTCACCCAGATCTACGCCGGCGCAGCCAAGGTGGACGGCAACCCCTACGAGCCGTTGTCCGCCGGCGCCCGCGAGCGCTTCCAGGCGGACGTCGACGCGATCTACGAGCAGTTCGTGCCGGCCGTCGCGACGTACCGCGGACTTGAGAACCCCCGCCGAAACCTCCTTGCACTGATTGCGTGTATGCGAGTCCCCGATCGTCCCGTTCTCGCAATCCACCGGAGACCGTGAAAACTGCTTGCCTCTATCACACCATGAGAGACACTGGCCATGTAACCGATCTTGCAAATCACTTGAAGGCGATGCAATTCATTCGTATCCGATGTCTCCTCCGCGACAAAGGTTGAAGTAAAAGCAGAGCGAAGCATCCAGTGTAGATAAACTAGGTCATGCATGAGCTCTAACGCTTCCTCAACGCTGCGCTCCACTTCGGGCAGGGCTCGAGGGTTGTGTGGTCAGGAGTAGCATTGGTGCGTGTTATTAAACTAGACCCTATGCTCTCCGATTCATTTCTTCTCCAGGCCACTGATCTTCACCCATTTATGAGGTGGAGCGTTAGTTAGTAGCGCCCATTCGCCACACACCCGGTAGACCAATACTGTGTCGCCGCGGTGATAGACCCCGGTGATGTCACTGGAATTAGGTGACATATATGCTTTGACGCGATCTTCAATAACGACGTAAGTCGTTGGCCGTTCCGTGCTAGCCGCTGTAGGTGAGGCGCTCACTGCTGACGAAGGCATCGAGCTTAGTGCCACACGGTAGAATGATGGTGTCGACGGAGCGCACGATCCGCCACCCTGGCCGTAAGTCTTGCTCCATGAAATGCAACTGCTTCCACACGGCTGACTATTCCGGCAATGCTTGGCGTTCGCTGCAAGTGAATCTGAGAGTAGCAGACAGACCGCGATCAAATAAATTGCGGGTCGGGCCTTCATTAGCGCTGCACCTCCTCTTTTTCTATCACAAGCGTAGTACGGCGCGGACTGATCTTGCTTCAATGCAAGACCTGACCAGAACTCCCGCAGCGAATTTTGCGATCCAAGTTATGCGATCCAAGTTAATTGGCCTCGTTAGAGGCTTCTTTGTTTTCGCACATTAACGCTCCAAATTACCACAACTAGAATCAAAGAGATAATGGACAATACTAGTTTGTAATTTAGAACGGTTTCAAAACTCGATACCGCGCCCCCGAGACTTAACGAAGGACTAGACCACCAAATCATTTCACCGAGCCCTGATAGTATCAAACCCATACCTAACCATAAATTCCCTTTAATATACAAAAGGCAGCCGATACCCAGAACAACCATACCGATACACCACTGTACAAGCAACTTTTTGACACTTTCTTTCTTTGACTCCCAATCCATGATTGCCCTTTCAAGCTTCAATTTGGTCTTATATGGCTCTATCTGTCGCATGCGTATTTTGCTAAGATCCTCATCAGATTTGCCTTTTTCATATTCCTTTATCTGGGCCATTGTGGACTCATAGTTTGCCACTAAGTCTTCAAGAGACTCTGCCTCCTTTATATTCTTCTCTGCAAAATCGTCAAGTGCCGATGCTGTATCGTAGAAATACTTCACATAAACGAAGTGAGTAGTTTGAGATACCAGCACTATTATTGCAGCGATAAATATTGTGATTTGTAGCCCTCTCATTATCGCCTGTACTCCTTTTATTACCTCTACCCACTAACCACTAACCAACAACTGACCCGCCAGATATTCCCCCAGGGTTGGAGTATCGGCGTAGCGGAATATCTCATAAACGCAGTCCGATGCAGAATTTGCCTAGCCTACCGTATGGGGACGATATCTGGCGAAAGGTCGTCTATGGGAATTGAGGCGACAGTCTACCGCGTATCGCTCGATCGGTCGGCTGGCGGACGGCATCCCTCGATCCTTTGCGGGGATCATCCAACAGTCGATGGCGGTGCGCAGGTGTCCGGCAAAGGCCATTGCTGGACCGCGGGCGTCGAAAGTTGAGGGGAGCGCTGTCATCGGGAGGCCCTCCGTAGCTGGTTGGTCTGCGGGGAAAAAGTAGCAGAGAGCCGGCCAGATGCCAAGAGCGGCGCCGGGGCCGCGTTGACGAGGGGGAGGGCGGGGTCTACGCTCTTTGTGCCGTTGCACAATCGCCGGCCGGGTTTTGCAGTCCGCAATCCGAGGGCAGCGGCGTTCTCTTAGGGCGCCTTTTTTGTGCCCGCGTTCTGGCGGGTGTCAGAGCGGCGCCTCCGGGCGGGCCGCCGCTCGGAAAGCAACGCGGACGCGGTCCGCATCTTCTCTCCCCGCGGCTGTTACCTCATCGCCATGCTCGCCAGCACCGAGCGGGCCAAGGCCTACCGCTGCTGGGTCCTGGATGTGCTGCACCACCTCGCCGAGCTCCAGCTCCCGGCCTTGCCAGACAAGACCGAGGACACCGCCTTCGAGAACGAGCTCAAGCGCGCCATCAACCAGCGCGCCCATTCGCTGAGTCTCCGCCAGTTCGACGACATCCGCGCCGACCTGCGCCGCATCGTCAAAAAGTACGGCAAGGGCAAGACCCGCGAGGAGATCCTGACGATGGTCCGGGCCATCGAGACCACCGACATCGGTTTCTACATCATCCGCTGCGGCGACCTCCGCGGCATGACCTTCCGCTGCGTCGTCTCCCACATGATGAGCGAAGCGGTCATGGAGTACATCCACAAGCTCGAAGCCGAA
>CAYQDX010000347.1:0-4427 GCA_964416345.1 uncultured Ectothiorhodospiraceae bacterium | reverse complement strand
CTCATCGTGGCAGTGGCTGCCTTCAACATCGTCGCCACCCTCGTGATGGTGGTGACCGACAAGCAGAGCGACAGCGCCATCTTGCGCACCCTGGGCGCGGCGCCGGGCCGGGTGATGGGCATCTTCATGGTGCAGGGCACCATCATCGGCTTCGTCGGAACCCTATTGGGAGTAGTCGGCGGAGTGAGCCTGGCGCTCAACGTGGAGACGGTGGTGCCCATGCTGGAGCACTGGCTGGGGGTCAAGTTCCTTTCTCCTGACGTCTACTACATCACCGAGCTGCCCTCGGATCTGCACTGGAGCGATGTCGGCGTCATCAGCGCGGTGGCTTTCGGTCTGTCGCTGCTCGCCACCATCTACCCGGCCTTCCGCGCCGCACGCACTCAGCCTGCGGAGGCCCTACGCTATGAGTGACGGGGTGGTGCTCTCCTGCCGAGGGCTGCACAAGACCTTCGATGAAGGCGGTCTGAGGGTTCCGGTGCTCACGGGTGTGGACCTGACGGTGGCCACGGGGGAGCGGGTGGCCATCGTCGGCAGCTCGGGCTCCGGCAAGAGCACCCTGCTGCACCTGCTGGGCGGCCTGGATCGCCCGAGCCGAGGCGAGGTGTGGGTCGCCGGCCAGAGAATGGCACGTCTGGGAGAGGCCGGTCGCGGGCTGCTGCGCAATCGGGCGCTAGGCTTCGTCTATCAGTTCCATCACCTGCTGCCCGAGTTCACGGCGCTGGAGAACGTGTGCATGCCCCTGCTCATCCGCGGGGACAAGCCCGCGGCGGCGGCGGCCACCGGTCGTGCCGTGCTGGAGAGGGTGGGGCTCGGAGAGCGCATGCGCCACAAGCCGGGGGAGCTCTCCGGCGGCGAGCGGCAGCGCGCTGCAGTGGCCCGTGCACTGATCACGCGTCCCCAATGTGTGCTGGCCGACGAGCCGACCGGAAACCTGGATCACCGCACCGCCGAGCAGGTCTACCAGCTCATGCTGGAGCTCAATCACGAGCTGGGCACGAGTCTGGTGGTCGTCACCCACGACCTGGGGCTCGCGCGGCGCATGGACAGGGTGCTGACCCTGAGCGACGGGGTGCTCGTTGCCGCTGCAGAGAACCGAGCTTAGCCTGGAGTCGAAGATGAAGGACCTACTCAAGGATCACTGGGCCGCGTATCTGAATACCAGCTTCGAGCTGGATGCCGGTGAGCTGGGCCGGCTGCCGCTGGAGCTGGTGGACGTGACCGGCATGGGAGTCAAGGCGGGCGCCGTCCGGGAGCCCTATTCACTGGTCTTTCGCGGTCCCGCCGAGCCGGTGCTGGCCCAGCAGATCTGGCACCTCAGCCACCCGCAGATGGGTGTTCTGGAAATATTCCTGGTGCCCATCGGTCCGGATTCGCAGGGCATGTGCTACGAGGCGGTGTTCACTTGAATCACGAGTCGTCAATTACGGTTCGTAGCGATTCGACGGTTCGCTTCGCACCTGGCTCTGCAAATCCCAGGCGGGCTCCCGCGTAGGGTGCGGCCGGGTCCAGCGAAGCGCACCGTTCCAGCCTGGCTATGCTCGGGCGGCAGCAGGCGCCGCTGGGCACTCCATCAGGAGATATATGCCGCTGGTGTCCACTTGGCGGAATCCCAGGCGCTGGTACAGGCGCAGGGCAGGATTGTTGTGCTCGACGTGGATGGTGACCGGCTTGCCCGCGGCGGATGCCTCTGCAATCAGATCGCTAAGCAAGCGGCTGCCGATGCCGCGGTTGCGGTAGGCCGGCAGCAAGGCGATGTCGACGATGCGCAGCTCGCGCGCCCGGCGATCGACATAGAGCCGCCCGGCGTACTTGCCATCACACAAGATCAGGTCAAAGCTGGCCGCCGCGTAGTGCTCCTGATAGTAGCCATGCTGCGCCGTGAACTGCATGTGCAGGAATGCCTCTTTCTGCTCTTCGGTCCACGGTACAGGCGCCAGCTCTTCCCGCCGGGTGCTGGCATAGACGTGGTAGAGGAAAGGCGCGTCCTCGGCGGCGATAGGTCGAAGACTAATCGTTTCGGACATGCGTGGATCGGTTCAGGGAGTGACCGCCAGGACCCTCCCTGGCCCCGGCAGTCGGGTGGCAAATGGTCAGACCGCGGCGGGTGGCTCCACGGACAATATGAGGTAGTCGAAATCTACCGGGGACCAGCCCAGGGTGCCGAGGCGAAACAGGTGGCGGCCGCCCTCGTCGTCGACCCGCCGGAAAGCGTAGCGCTCGTCATTCCAGGCGGGCGGTCGTCCGTTGGCTCGGCTGGGACCGGCCAGGAAGTACACGCCGCGGCGGAGCTTGGGCAGCCCGTCGGCGGTCTCGGTGGTGGCGAGGCTGTAGTGCTCTGTGACCGGGTCGGCCTCGTCGGCCCGGCGGGTCGTCACCCGCAAGACGATGCCCTCGGCCGGATCGGCGTGGGTGGTCAGCCCCACCGGGGAGCTGCCGGTGGCTTGCGCACCGGCCTGGTAGGTCCAGGCGTGGAAAGGCAGCTCCAGGATGCCTTCGGGTCCCTGGACGCGATGGATCACGTCCAGGGTCAGTTGCTCCAGGGTCGCCGGCTCCGCCACGGCATGCAGCCCGTGCAGATACAGACGCAGCTCCCGGTCTAGGAGATGGGCCTCACATCGGGGCAGGGACGCCGCCGCCGCCACGGTGGCGAGCTCGCCGGCGTCGTCCAGGGGCCGGCGGCCAGCGGTGCCGCCCGCGCAGGCACACAGCTCCTCGGCGCTGGCGCTGCCTTTCCAATAGCCGAAGCTCAGACGCCGGGCGCCACCTTGTTGTTGGATGGCGGTAGCGGCGCGGGGGATGGGCATCGTGGCGCCCGCAAGGGCGGGCAGGGCCAGCGGCAGGGCGCCCAAGGTGAGGAACTGCCTGCGGGCCAGGAATGGCCCCCGGTCTTGATTGTGGTTCTCGCTCATGGTCTGGCTTCCTCTGCGGTCATGCTCTCACAACGATGCCAAGCGGCCTTGACGCATCACGGCTTGCCCAGCAGCAGGTTGAAATGGGACTCGAACAACGAGCCCTGGTCGTCGGAGCCGGCCGGCTCCAGCCACAGCTTGAGCTTTCCTGCCTGGGGATGCTCGAAGAAATAGACGTCCTTTTGCAGTGTGGAATCGTGTGGTCCGCGGAAGGTGAGCACGAATTGCTGCACCTGGTCGGTCGAGCCCAGATCCTTCAGCTCCACCAGCTCGAGGCGCTCCACCTGCCTCGCCCCAGGTCCCCCGTAGACGCGAAATACCTGGCCCTGATAGGGGCGGAAATTCTCCAGGGTCTGCTGCCCGGGCGCCGCAAGGGCAGGCAGTCTGGACTCTTCTGCCGACGCCGGCAGGCCAAGCACGCCGGCGAGCATGACGAGCGCCATGGCTGGAGGCCACCTGGTGCGCACACCCGACGCCTCAGCTGCGGGAGGGGTACAGGCCGACCAGGGCGATGATGAAGTTTATCGTCAGGAATGGCTGCACGTTGTTGTGGCTCTGCGAGCCGCCGGCGTTGGTCAACGAGCGCGAATCCATGGCGAGGATATTGGCGCTGGTGTTGGTTTGATACGGTGTCCCGCCTCGCGCACGAGCGAGGGCAACGGCACTGGTCAGCGAGCCCTGCTCGCCATTCTCAGTCGTGGCCCCATAGGTGTGATTGTGATTGGGCATCTGCGCTTCGCTCAAGGTCACGGTTTCAACACCGCCTCTTTCGCCTAGCCTGCGAGAGGTCAGGCCCGGCCCACGCCCCGGGTGCATGGGTGCGCGCCCTTCAAGATTGGGCAGCGCGGTGGTGGTTCGGCCGTCACCGCCATAGGTCGTTCCAATCAAGGAGAACAGCGCCGTGTTCTGGGAAACTGGCAGCAACTGGCCGTTGCAGAACGCCCACCCGCGCGGCGCGAAATTACCGGCGAAAATACGAATCTCGGCAACAAATGGCTCTGACATGACGGCGCTCCTTCAATGGCGGGACGGATAGATGCCGACTAGGGCGATGATGAAATGAACGCATAGGAAGGGCATCAGATTCGTATGGGACCGACTGCCGCCGACATTGGTTATCGCCGTGGACGCCATATTGTTCGTGGGCGGCCCGTTGAAATACGGCTCGAGCGCGGTAGAGCTCGCCAGGGCATTTCCCGCCGGATTGGGGTCCAGACCATTATCTTGCGATCCGCGCATCGGGTGGCCATGGCTCGGCAATTGATTCACCGTTAGTGTGACTTTCTCCGCACCCCCCTTGGCGCCGAGCCGGCGCTCGGACAGGCCTGGCCCACGGCCCGCGTGTATGGGTATGCGCCCTCGCAAGTCCGGCAAGCCGAAAGTGGTACGGCCGTCGCCGCCATAGATGGTGCCAAGCAGACTGAACAAGGCGTCGTTTTGCGACACCGCCAACAGCTGTCCATCGCAGTAGGCCCAGCCGAGGGGGGCGAAGTTTCCGGCGAACATACGGATCTC
>CAYQDX010000346.1:0-4432 GCA_964416345.1 uncultured Ectothiorhodospiraceae bacterium | reverse complement strand
CCAGCCCGATGGGCAGGACCTGGTGCACAACGTCACGGTCATCTACGGCCAGAATCCGGACGCCTACGAGACGGGGCCCCACGTGGCCAGGGTGGTGGTGGATCTGCTGAGCGCAGAAGTGCGCGACGCCCCTCTGGACGAGCTGCGTCAGGCCTGGCGCCAGGAAGTCGGCGAGCCGGCCGATGTCATCGCCGTCAAGTACACCGAGCCTACCATCGGGCCCGGTGGACGCCCCATCGACATCCGCCTGCTGGGCACCGATCTGCAGCGCCTGAAGGCGGCCTCCGGAGAGCTGCAGGCATGGCTCAATGGCTTTGCCGGCGTGTTGGATCTGAGTGATGACCTGCGCCCCGGCAAGCGTGAATACCGCCTGCGTCTCAAGCCAGGAGCAGGCGCGTTGGGACTGGACGCCAGGTCGGTGGCGGACCAGGTGCGTGCCGCCTTCCAGGGGGTCAAGGTGGACGAGTTTCCGGTGGGTCCGGAATTCTATGAGGTCAACCTGCGGCTCATCCCGGAGGATCGCATCGGCCCAGCAGATCTGGACGATCTCACCATCATCGGCCGCAATGGCGCCCTGGTGCCCCTGTCGGTGGTGGCCGAGGTGCAAGAGGTCCGCGGCTGGGCCCGTATCCATCGGGTGGACCGCCAGCGCGCCGTCGCCCTGCAGGGTGACGTGGACGGCAAGGTGGCCAACGCCCAGGAGCTGCTGGGTCTGGCCCAAACCCAGTTCCTGCCGGGGCTGCTGGAGCGCTATCCGGACGTGAGCTACGAGCTGCAAGGCCAGAGCAGCGAATCCGCCAAGACCGGCAAGTCCATCGCGCGCAATGTCCTGCTCGGCCTCATCGGTGTCTACATGCTGCTGGCCCTGCAGCTACGCGGCTATCTGACACCTTTGACCGTCATGCTGGTCATCCCCACCGCCTTCATTGGGGTGGTGCTCGGTCATGTCGCCCTGGGCCTGGACATGACCATGCCCAGCATCGTGGGCATGGCCTCCCTGTTCGGCGTGGTGGTGAACGACTCGATCCTGTTGGTGTTGTTCATCCGCGATAAGCGAGCGAGCGGCATCAGCGTGCCGACGGCCGCCAAGCAGGCCGGCCGAGCCCGCTTCCGGCCCATCCTGCTCACGTCCATCACTACCGTGGCGGGTCTGATGCCGCTATTGCTGGAGCGCAGCCTGCAGGCTCAGATTCTCATCCCGCTCGCCGCCGCCCTGGCCTTCGGCCTGGCCGCTACCACGCTCATCGCCTTGTTCCTGGTGCCGGCGGTCTACTGCATCCTCGACGACTTCAATCTACTGGGAGCGTTGCACGCGGAGGACGATGCCCAGCCAACGGCTGATGCCACGGAAAGGCAAGGGATGTGAGGGGGTTTGTCAAACCACCTGGATCGGTGCGTAGGCTCACCGACAGTCCGACAACTGCGCGAGCAGCTGCTGGCCCCTGAGCCGGAAGTGTCCCCGCGCGCGGACCCCGCGGACCGCCCCCCCGGTGCCCTGCAGGGTCTCCCCGCTGCGGCCGCTAACCACCACAGGCCATACACAAACGGCGCATACTGTGACATAGGTCACAATTGAATCAATTAGATCTGAAGTATTGTTAAAGTGTTTTCGAGACATCATCGACAAGTCCGTATATTATCGTTGTCTGGACCGACAATCCGTGGCAAAAGTGCCCGCAGCAAGAATTCGCAGTATGGAACGCAGCCCTGTTGCATTGATTGTCTGTTGCCTGGGCCTGCTGCCCGGCGCGCTGCTGGTTTCGCCCGAGGCTGGCGCGATCGCCACCAACTCAAGCCCGTTGATCGCGGGCACCGAGCCGCTACGCGATTTTTCCGGCGTCGCCCACGCGCCCCGGCCCGCCGAACCGCCGGCGGGGGAAAAACCGGTCGCGGCGACCGCACCGGCCGAGAATGGGGCCGCGGCCGGGCTCCCCTGCCTGAGCAGTTTTCTCAGCGACGAGTCGCAGGACGACTCCCCCGCAAACCAGCCCTGTGGCGCTCCGTCCACCGCACAACAGCGGCTGTCGCTGAAGTTCGGCCGGCGCGTGGGCGTTGACAGCGGCATTCTTGGGGAATTCGACGGCGCACGCGTGGATTACCGTCTGACCGGCGGCCTGATGCTGAACGGTGTCGCCGGCTACCCAGTACTGTCGGACAAAGACAAATTCAATGTTGCCCGCCAGGTCGTTGGTTTCCGTGCGGATATTCCCAGGTTTGCCCGGGCGTGGGACCTGAATAGCTACCTCATCGAGCAGCAAAGCAACGGCATGGCCACCAGGCGAACGGTCGGCGGCGCAGTGCGCTACCTGCGGCCGAAACGCTCAATGCTGCTGTTTCTGGACTATGACGTTGGCAAAGACATGCTGGGGGCATTTACTGCGGCCGGTGCCCTACAATTGCCCAACCGGACCACGATCAGCGCAACCGTCGACGTCCGCAACAACCCCATCTGCAGGCGGCAGAAGAAATACCTGCAGCGCAGCATGGCGGCGACCGCGGGCTGGACCTGGATACTGCCCGCGGACCGCATCCAGTATTTCACCGCGGACCAGTCCGACGAAGTCACCACCCTGGCTTTCGGTCTGACTCACACCTTCGCCACGCACTTCAAGTTGACCGGCAGTGCCGCCTTTCTGGACGCTTCGAATCAGGCCGGCGGCGGAACCGCGGCCGAACAGGTCAGTGAGTTCCTGTACCACCTGAACCTGACGGGCAATAACCTCATGTTCTTCGGTGACCGCAACATACTCGATTTCAGCCACCGTGTGACGGACTACTCCCGCGTGTCCACCGCCGCCATTGACACCCGATATGCCATCAACCGGCGCTGGAATGTCAGCCCCCGCTTGCGCGCCGGCTACTGCGACAACGCGCTCGACCAGACGGCGGAGTGGGTGACCGCGCCCAGCGTGAAAATGGAATATCGTTGGCGAGACCAGTACAGCTTCAAGATCGAAGCTGGCGGCGAGTGGCGGACACGGGAAGAATCCAGAGAGGGCAAGACCCAGTCCTCGTATGTTGTCAGCCTGGGATACAAGGCCAAGTTCTAGCGGCCGACCCGGCGCAGTCGTTTATTCACGACCATACGCAACGCAGCGCCTCGATGCGCTGCAAGCTCGAGGCTTCGCGCATCTGCTCCAGATTGCCCTCCCAAGCGACCTTGCCCTTAAGTGACAGGAGCTTCCTTCGCTGCTCGTGGCGCAAAAGCTCACGCAAGGCGAAATCAACCAGCTCGTGCCGGGTCTTAAGACCGGTGGCCTTTAGTTCAGCTTCCATCAGTTTGCTGTTCAGTACGTCGTTCGTAGGTACTGCGTATGATTTCATGGCATCGAGTCTCTCGACGAAGATACGCATAACGAATAACGATAGATTGCGCGAGCGAACCGAGCCACGGTCTATCCCTCTTCGATAGCCGTTTGGTCGCCACGATCTTAATCCGCGGCTCCTTGTATGAGGCCTAGGGAATCCCGGTAGAGAAACGGTACCCAGTATTCTGGTTCTGCACGAGTGCCACGTTGCTCAAAGAACCCAACTTCGACGAGTCTTTCTGCTATGTGGCGTGCTTCGCCATCGTCGACTTTCCAAAGAGCCGAGAGCGTGCTCGGTCGCTGCAATGTCCTTTGTCCTCGAAGCGCTTCAATCGACTCACGCAGGTCAGGATGCTCCGCGTACAGCGTTTGCGTCAGGCGCACTTCCGACACCTCTGGTAACGCTTGTTTAAACGCGGGCCTCGCAAAAAGTGCTTCTCCGTCGGGCGCGGGTTCGCCCAATTCAAACCTACGCATCTGCTGCGTTCGAAGGGAGCCTAGCAGATGAATCAGCTCACGCGGCGCATTCAATTGTGTCCCGTCGCGGGTACGGCTTAACATCCAATCCAAAGTCGTTGGCTTGTTGGGTCCCACGTCAACTTGATCTGGGCACATGCGAAAAAAGAACTCTTCCTGGGACTGAGTTGACGCGAGAACCACATTTGGATCTACGCTGTAGAGCGCTCGCACTGTTTCATTGTGCAGGGCGCGGCGAACAATCAAGTTCAGTAGGGAGCTCCGGTCCCACGTGACGGTGACGTGCCGGGTGATATGACTTGCTTCCCTAAAACCTTCCCGCGTGATGCGATTCCAAATATCGGCTCGCAAGAAGATCTTTAGCCGAATGTGGGCAAAATCCAACAGATCAAGGTATACGCGAAATAGCGCGCGTAGGGCGTTTTGTTCCAACTCCAGACTCTCGGCAAATGCCACATCAAGGCGATCCAATAGAATCCAGACGTTGTACTTGGCGTAGCGTCTCAACGCAGAATTCGCTAGGTCCAGCAAGGAGTCAATCGATTGTATCCCTCTTTCGCGAGCCGTCGCGGTAGGTTCTCCAAAGATTATCTTCCCATTGAAACCAGTGGGAAGCTGAGTTGCTGGATCGACTGATATCGATCCCT
>CAYQDX010000345.1:0-4463 GCA_964416345.1 uncultured Ectothiorhodospiraceae bacterium | reverse complement strand
CCGCCGAGCCGCTGCCCACCATGGCCGCGGCCAGCAGCAGCATGGGGAAGCTGGAGGCCAGCGACAGGGTGAGCAGCCCATCCCCAGGGCGAGGGAGAACGGCTTCGGATGGCGGTCGGTGTAGTAGCCCACCCAGGGCTGCAGCAGTGAGGCGGTGAATTGGAACGCCAGCGTGATCAGGCCGATCTGGGCGAAGCTCAGGCTGAATTCCGTCTTGAACAGCGGATAGATGGCGATCATCAGCGACTGCATGGTGTCGTTGAGGAAGTGGGAAAAGCTGATGGCGCCCAGCACGCGGAAGGCCGTGCGCTCGGCCGGGGTCGGCGGGCTTGATTCCAAGGCTTGGGTCATCTCGATTCGCTCATAGGGGACATGTGCCCAATCTATCGTCGGTAGACATGGCTATCCGTCTCAATGAGAAATCAAACAACGATCTTCTCAAAATGACATCTACAGGCACGCCCCCGGCCAGGTCCGCCTGGACCAGGGCCCCACGCCGGTTGCCGGCAAGGCCATCAACTACCCGTCCGACCATGCTGTGCCTCGCCACCATCACCCCACCGCTCAGCTCATCCATGCCAGCGCCGCTTCGCCAAGCAGACCGGCATGACCTTCGGCCAATGGCGCCAACAGACCCGCCTGATCACGGCCCTGGAGTAGCTGGCCTGGGGCGTGAAGGTGGTGGACGTGGCCCTGAACCTCGGCCGCGGCGGCCCCAGCGCCTTCGCCACCATGTTCAAGCAGCAGTTTGGGGGGGCGCCGAGTGGGTATCTTCGGTAGGCGATTTGGTGGGTCATGGGTCACTTCCTGCCTCTTGCAAAAGATCAAGACCCCGGCCCCTGCGGAGCTGGAAAGTTGGCGCACCGGCAGGTCGCACAGATGGGCCTCAAGCTGCTCGGGGCGACGGCGAAGCCGCTGAATGAGCGCTTCAGCGCCCTGTCCGCCCCCGCCCCGGCGGAGTTACTCAGCGCCTGAGCGCCGGGTGTGCTCCACCCAGCAGATCCTATGCGAAAGAGAGCACAGAGGGGTACCACCTTGACACCCTGAAGGCCTCAGCCGAACATGCGGCTAGCCTGGCATGGCCGGGCCACTGCAATTCAGTGCCGTGCCGACTGAAGGAATGAACCTCGCCGTGAAGCCAACTGCAAGATTCACAACCGCCCTCACCCTCACCCTCGCCCTGACGCTGGCAATGGCCGCTGCGTGGAGTGACGACGCGCCGGGTACCGGGCTCATCCCGGCAGAGAAGCTGCGTCGACAGGCAGAGACGGCGACCCCCGCTGCGGTGGAATTCTTGGCGCAGAGCATCAAGTACCAATCGGTGGAGGATTTCGGCTACCAGCTCAAGCCCGAAACCAAGGCGCTGATGCAATACGTATTTGCACAAGCCCGCAAGCTTGGCTTCAAGACCCGCTTGGCCGCAGGCGGACTGGTGGGCGTCCTGGAGTACGGCGAAGGCCAGCAGACCGTCGGCGTGTTGGTCCATCTCGACGTCGTCCCCGCCTCCGTGGGGCCCCACGGCCACCACTGGGCGAGCCTCGCCAGTCACCTGAAGACCACCCCACAGCAGCAAGACACCGGCGAGCACTGGACCTATCCGCCGTTTAGCGGCAAGGTCGCAGACGGCTATGTGTGGGGACGGGGCGCCCAAGACGACAAGGGCGCCCTGGCGGCCACACTCTGGGGCGCCAAGCTGCTGATCGACGACGGCATGCACTTCAAGCGCAAGCTGCGCATCATCCTGGGGACCAAGGAGGAGAAGAGCTTCGAGGCACTCACCCGCTATTTTCAGGAGGAGAAGCAGCCGGACTACGGCCTGGTGCCTGACGGGGTGTATTTCATCTCAGGCGAAAAAGGCATCGCCGATTTGCAGGTCACCTTCCAGGGACCCGCAGCACAGGACCGCAAGCGCGATACCGTGGTCTACTGGAGCGGCGGGACAGCCATCAACACCGTGCCTGATTTCTCTTACATGGTTATTGCATCGAAAGATATCGCAGCCAGCCTGGCGGAGCTGCAGGCGGCCGTACAGCAGACCACTACGGCCCTGAAATCCGGCAAGTCCGATCGCTTCTTCGGTGTGACCGCCCCCTACGACGCCGACCTGGCAGTCACGACCTACGACGATTTCGTCAAGAATTTCGCGCTCAAGGATGTGCCCAAAGGTGACTTGGTCCTTTATTCGCGTGGCAAGGCCGTACACGGCAGCATACCCTGGGCTGGGCGCAATTCCATCATCGAGGTGGCGCTGGCCGCCAGCCTGCTCAACGATGTGTCCCAGAGTGCTGCCACTCAGGCCATCGATTTCGTTGCCACGCGTGTGGGGCTCAATTGCTACGGCGGGGGTCTGATCGACGCCAGTGGTGAGGGGATTCCATTCACGCCGCCGGCAGGCCTGCCCAAGCCACCCCTGGGGCTGCCGCCGGTACAATATTACGGAACCTCATCCAACCTGGGTCTCGTTCAGCTCGACCCGGCAACCCATAGCGTGACGCTTTCCATCGATTTCCGTACCGGGCTGGGTACCAGCAATCGGCAAATACTCCAGCACACTCAGTTTGCGGCCGCTCGCAGCGGAGGCAAAGCCGCCTACAGTCCGGGCGTGGGCTCCCACTACGATCCCATCTACAGCCCGGGCGAGAGTCCGATAATGAAATTGGCCGTCCAGAGCTACGTGGACCTCCACCCGGATCATCCGCCGGGAATTCCCGGTCTGTACTTTTCGCCCGCCACCACCTATTTGAAGCTGGTCAAAAACTTCGTCAACTTCGGGCCCGTCGACATGTATCCCGACCCCACGGTCAACAGATTTCATCAACCGGACGAGCGAATCGCCATCAAGAGCCTTACCGAGAACATCGCGCTGTTCGCCCACGCGCTGCAGCGGCTCATTCAGGCCAACCCCTCCCCGGTGCCGCCCGCACAGTTGACTGATGGTTCGAAGCTCAACTGACCGCCGGACGCCGGCGCGCCACGGGCTACAGAGTTACCATTCATCCGGACTGGGGAGTCTTCTTCGAGCTCGAGGCTCCAGCCGCCCCGGTGCGCGCCCTGCTACCAGCGGAACTGATTCTGGTGGAGCCAGCGCCGAGCCGCGTACTGCTGTTGCTAGACCTCGTGCATTTTCTCAGTGGCAAGGACCAACTGAATCTATCGGAATGCCACGAATCGATAGCGGAAACGAACTGGTCATAGAGCGTGCTCACGTCCGCCTGGAAGCGCTCTCGGGCGGTGACGGACAGCGGCTCATAGGGGTTGCCGTCCACCTTGGCGGCGCCGGCGTAGATCTGGGTGACGGTGATGCCGTCGTTCGCGAGCAGCCGGGACATGTCCACGTGGCGCAGCACCACGCCGATGGAGCTGGTGAAGCCGGTGGGGCTCACGGAGATGTCTCCCACCGCCGCGGCCAGCAAATAGGCCGCCGAGGCGGCGACGTTGGAGACCACCGCGGTCATGGGCTTGGCGCCCCGGGCCGCGTAGACCTGGGCGGCGAGTTGGTGGGCGCCGGAGACTTCTCCGCCCGGGGAGTCGATCTGGAATGCGATTCCCTCCACCTCACCATCGCCGAGCGCCGTGTCGCAGCGCCGGCCCACGTCCTGGTAGCCGAGGAAGTAGGTGCTCTCCGCGTCATAGCCGCCGCGGTGCACCAGGGCGCCGAATACGTCGATGACGGCGATCCCGTCCTGCACCCGGTAGCCGGGATACCGCTTCTCGCCTGGCTCGGTGGTGTACAGCCCGGGCACCAGGGCCAGATCGTTGATGCCGAAGCGCGGCGCCAGCGCCGCGATGACGGCGTCGAGCTTGGATGGCTCGACCAGCAGGGGCAAGTTGAACAGCCGCTCTGCTACATGTATCGCATCGGCCCTGCAATCCTCCGACCCCGGAAACGACGAAGTCCCGCACGTGGCGGGCCTTCTGTGTGTCTGACTCTGGCTCCCCGCCCGGGCGTCAGACGACCCGGCCGGCTCTGGCGCTGCAGGTAGCAGCGCCGCGCCCTTCCGTCTTCAAGGTGTTCGGCTACATCTCTCCATCCCCCAGAAACAAAAAAGCCCGGCGCTTGGCCGGGCTCTGGAGACACTTCTTCGAAGCTAGCGGAAACCTCGCAGATGGCGGGCGCCCGGTCAACACCGCCATCTAAGAGTCGCCTCCCAGGGCCTTCGGACACCACGGCCATGTCCATTCGTTGGCAATCTTGGGAAAGCGCGGGCCGCGGCCGTACAATGAGGCAACACATTGGCGGGCAGAGCGATATGAACCTCAGCATCGAATCCGAGCAGGAAGAGGACGGACGGTGGCTGGCTGAAGTGCCGCAACTGCCGGGAGTCCTTGCCTACGGCCTCAGCCGCGACGAGGCGTTGTCCAGGGCACAGATACTCGCTTTGCGGGTGCTCGCTGAGCGCCTCGAGCTTGGCGAGAGCTCGGCCGAGCCGATCGTCATCTCAATCGCCGCATGAGTCAGTGGC
>CAYQDX010000344.1:0-4505 GCA_964416345.1 uncultured Ectothiorhodospiraceae bacterium | reverse complement strand
CCCGCTGGGCTCCTGCACGATGAAGTACAACCCGCGGGCTTGCAACACCTTGGCCATGCTGCCGGAGCTGCTCGGCCGGCATCCGTCGGCCCCCGATGAGTTTCGCCAGGGCTTCCTCGCCTGCATGTACGAGCTTCAGGAGACCCTGAAGGCGGTGACCGGGATGGCCGGCGTGTCCCTGGTGCCCATGGCCGGCGCCCAGGGGGAGTTTGCGGGCGTGGCCATGATCCGGGCCTACCACGACTCCCGAGGCGATGTCGGGCGCCGCGAGATTCTGGTGCCGGATGCGGCGCACGGCACCAATCCGGCCTCTGCGGTGATGTGCGGCTACACGGCGCGGGAGATTCCCACCGACCGCCAGGGGGACGTCAATCTGGCCGCACTGCAGGCGGCGACCGGCCCCCAGACGGCCGGCATCATGCTGACCAATCCCTCCACGCTGGGGGTGTTCGAGCGGCGGATCACGGACATCGCCGCCATCGTGCATATGGCCGGCGGGCTGCTGTACTACGACGGGGCCAACCTCAACGCCATCCTGGGCAAGGTGCGCCCCGGCGATATGGGCTTCGACGTGGTGCACCTGAACCTGCACAAGACCTTCTCCACCCCCCACGGCGGCGGGGGACCGGGTGCCGGCCCGGTGGGGGTGGGCGAGCGCCTGGTACCCTTCCTGCCGGTGCCCCTAGTGGACTTTGACGGCGACGAGTATCGCCTGCTGCAGGCCGACCAGCGACCCCAGTCCATCGGGCCGCTGGGAGCCCACATGGGCAATGCAGGGGTGCTGCTGCGCGCCTATGTCTACATCCGGCTGCTGGGCGCCGCCGGCATGTCCCGGGTAGCGGACTACTCGGTGCTGAATGCCAACTATCTGATGGCACGACTCAAGGCCGAGGGCTTCGACCTGGCCTATCCATCTCGCCGCGCGACCCACGAGCTCATCGTCACGCTGAAGCGTCAGGCCCGGGAGGATGGGGTCAGGGCCATGGACTATGCTAAGAGGCTGCTGGACTACGGTCACCATGCCCCGACCACCTACTTTCCGCTGCTGGTGCCCGAGTGCCTGCTGATCGAGCCCACCGAGACCGAGACCAAAGAGACACTCGACGCCTTCGTGGCGGCCATGGTGGCCATCCGTGAGGAGTCCCGCTCCCATCCGGAGCAGCTAAAGACCGCCCCCCACACCCTGCCGGTGCGGCGCCTGGATGACGTCAAGGCCGCCCGGGACCTGGATCTCGCCTGGGCGCCGCAAGGGTCCTGAGCCCATGCCGGACCGGGGACCCCGGGGAGTAGCCCGCCTCGTGCGCGCCGCGGGCTACTCCCGCGCCGGCCTGCTGGCCGCCATACGCCACGAGGAGGCATTCCGCCAGGAGCTGGCCCTGGCGGCGGTGCTGGTGCCGCTGAGCGTCTATCTGGGTCACACCGGCGGCGAGCGGGCACTCCTGGCCGGCAGCGTCGTGCTGGTGCTCATCGTGGAGCTGCTGAATTCGGCCGTGGAGGCCGCCGTGGACCGGGTGGGCGCCGAGCGCCACACCCTCTCCGCCCGGGCCAAGGACCTGGGCTCGGCGGCGGTGGCTCTGGCGTTGACCAATGTCCTGCTCGTCTGGGCACTGGTGCTGTGGTAGTGCTCAACGACAAACACGAGGAAAGACTTGCATGGCGGCACTGATCTGCGGCTCCTTCGCCTTCGACACCATCATGGTCTTCGACGACCGCTTCCGCAATCACATCCTGCCCGAGCAGGTGCATATCCTCAACGTCTCCTTCCTGGTGCCGGAGATGCGCCGAGAGTTCGGCGGCTGCGCGGGCAACATCGCCTACAATCTGCGCCTGCTGGGAGGCGATCCCCTGCCCATGGGCACCGTGGGGCATGATTTCGGGCCCTACGCCGGCTGGCTGGAGCAGGCTCGGGTGGATGCTCGGCACGTGAAGGTGCTGGCAGACACCTACACCGCCCAGGCCTTCATCACTACCGATCTGGACGACAATCAGATCACCGCCTTCCATCCCGGGGCCATGGGTCGTGCCCACGAGAACCGGGTGCAGGAAGCCACCGGCGTCACCATCGGCATGGTCTCCCCCGACGGCCGCCAGGGCATGGTGGATCACGCCGCCCAGTTCGCCGAGGCCTGCATCCCCTTCGTCTTCGACCCGGGCCAGGGACTGCCCATGTTCGACGGCCCCGAGCTGAAGCGCTTCATCGACCAGGCCAGCTGGGTCACCGTCAACGACTACGAAAGCCAATTGCTGCAGCAGCGCACCGGACTCAGCCTGGCCCAAATCGCGGACCGGGTCGATGCGGTCGTGGTCACGAAGGGAGCGGAGGGCTCATTCATTCACACCCCAGGCGGCCTGCTGGAAGTGCCGGCGGCCCCCGCCGCGACGCTGGCGGATCCCACCGGCTGTGGTGATGCCTACCGGGCCGGTCTCCTGTACGGCCTCATGCACGATCTGGACTGGCAGACCACCGGGCGCCTGGCGGCGCTCATGGGCGCCGTCAAGATCGAGCATCATGGCACCCAGAATCATCGGCCGGCGCGCGAGGCACTGGCGGCCCGCTTCCGGGACGCCTGGGGCTATGCCATTGAGCTGTGAGGCCAGTTCGTCGAGTGCTCGCCCAATCAGCTCGCCTCCCGCTGGGATACGCGCCCTAGCTGCTCTTCCAATGCCCGCAGGCCGGTGATCGGCGCCAGGCACTCGAGTCCCCTGCACACGTAGGCGACGGCCTCGCCGCGCGGGCTGCGCTCGGCAAGCATGCCGGTCAGGCCGGCGGCATCCTGAGGAATGCCGAGCACCATCCGGCCCGGGACGTATTCGTCCTGACAGCGCCGCTGCCATTGCGGCAGGACGGCAGGGCCTGCCCGCAGCACCACGGTCTCCGGTGGCACGAGGTGCTCCTCCAGGGCCACCAGCAGGCTGGCATGGGCGTAGGGCGTCTGGGTGATGCCGTGCCAGGCGGCCTCCAGGACCCGCTGGGCGGCAGTGAGATAGCGCTGCTCCCCCAGCAGATGGCCGAGGCGGGCCAGCGCCTGGGCGGCGATGCCGTTGCCGGCGGGAATGGCCTCGTCGCTGAAGCTCCGGGGCCGCTGGATCAAGCTCTCGTGGTCGTGGGCGGTGAAGTAGAAGCCGCCCCCGTCGGGGTCCTCGAAGCGCTCCAGCAGCAGCTCCGCCAGCGTGACGGCAAAGTCCAAATCCCCATCGCGCCAGCGGCTCTGCAGCAGCTCCAACACGCCGTCCAGCAGGAACGCATGATCGTCCAGATAGGCCATCAAATGGGCCTGGCCGTCTTTGCTGGTGGCCAGCAGCCGGCCGTCGCGCCAGTGGGTCTGCCGCAGATAATCCAGTGCCCGACAGGCGGATTCCAGGTAGTCCTCTCGGCCCAGGATGCGCCCGGCGATGCTCATGCCGCGGATCATGAGGCCGTTCCAGGCGGTCAGCACTTTGTCGTCCAGGCCCGGCCGCACCCGCTTCTCCCTGGCCGCCAGCAGGCGTGTCCGCGCGGCGTCGATCAGGGTCTGCACCTCCGCCTGGCTCCGGCCGAGCTTGCGGGCCAGCGCGGAGGCATCGCGCGCCACGTGCAGGTGCCAGTGGCCCTCGAAGTTGGCCGGCCGATCCAGGCCCCAGTGGGCTGCCACTACACGGTAGGTCTCCGGATCGAGCAGGCTGCGTGTCTGCTCTCTGTCCCAGACGTAGTAGCGTCCCTCTTCCCCCTCGGAGTCCGCATCCAGGGCCGAGTAGTAGCCACCCTGCGGCGCCTGCATTTCGCGCATCACCCAGTCGGCGATGCCCCGGGCGGTGTCTGCGAGCAGCGCCTCGCCGCCGAGCTGCGAAGCCTGCGCGTAGAGGGGCAGCAACTGGGCGTTGTCGTAGAGCATTTTCTCGAAGTGGGGAATGAGCCACTGCTGGTCCACGGAATAGCGGCAGAAGCCGCCACCGAGCTGATCGTTGATGCCGCCTTCGGCCATGCGCCGCAGGGTCTCCAGGGCCATGCGGCGAGACTCGGCGCCCGACTCCGGTGCCGCCGCCGAGCGTCTCATCAGCAGCTCGATATTGCTGGGATGGGGAAACTTCGGGGCGCCGCCGAAGCCGCCGTATTCCTGGTCGTAACTTTGTCGCAGCTGCTCCTCGGCCTCCTGCAGCGGTCGCGGGTGCAGCCGCGCCGAGCCGTGGTCGCCGGCGGCTCCGATGCTGGCCATGGCATCCAGCAAGGAGCGGTTCTGCTGCTCCAGCTCCTGTCGGTGACTGCGGAAGTACTCCTCGACTCGGTGCAGGAGATCGACGAAGGCAGGCAGGCCGTGGCGCGGTGTCCTGGGGAAGTAAGTGCCGCCGAAGACCGGGGTCTGGCCGTCCGGCGTGAGGAACATGGTGAGCGGCCAGCCGCCGGGGCGACGGGCCAGGAGCTGATGGGCGGTCTGATAGATGCGGTCCAGGTCCGGACGCTCTTCCCGATCTACCTTGATGTTGACGTACAGCTCGTTCATCACGCGCGCGGTCTCTGGGTCCTCGAA
>CAYQDX010000343.1:0-4534 GCA_964416345.1 uncultured Ectothiorhodospiraceae bacterium | reverse complement strand
TTAAGTCACCTCCACAACCTCACGTTGCCAAGATCTTTTTCTGGATGTCTATAGTCGTTTCATCTGCCCTCACGGGCATGCAGGTACTCCTACAGGGGACTTTCACCCCATAAGTCCACGCCCATGCCGGGCGTACACAGACGTTTATTCGTCGTGCTGCGCACGACGAATAAATGCTTATTAGTTATGCGAATTCGTATATGCAGGTAATCGAATGAAATCGGAAAACATATTTCTCTTATTTGGCGCGTCATTATTGGCGATCAGCTTATCCTGTATTGCTATCGCAAGCCCGGATAAGGAAAGAGCGGCGGCAGCCTCAGCACATGCGTGGTTAATGCTCGTAGATGAAGGAAGGTATCCTGAGAGTTGGGAAGCCGCCGCTTCATATTTTAAGACTGCAATTGCCAAGAAGGACTGGGAAAAAGCACCAAATGCGGCAAGAAGACCATTAGGTCGGCTCATTTCCAGAGAGCTAAAGTCGACCGCTTACACTTCATCGCTGCCTGGTGCGCCCGATGGTGAGTATGTTGTTATTCAATATACTACATCATTTGAAAACAAAAAATCGGGTATCGAAACGATCACCCCGATGTTGGAATCAGATGGTGTATGGAGAGTTTCAGGTTACTTTATAAGATAAGGTCACATAGCAAAGTAATTTCAGTTAGACACTCGGCTTCGCTATGCGCGGCTGAATTGCGACGTTATGCCAGACATAGAGTCTCCGCAAGATCGATGACAGATCTCAAGAACCCATTCTGGATTCACCTCAAGGGCCTTCTATTCCTAGTCATACTGGGCACTTCAGCCGCGCTGGTCATCCTGCAAATGCCCACCTCGCGCATTGTTGCTCTTATATGTCTCACAATCTGGGCCTCCGCCAGACTCTACTACTACCTCTTCTACGTCATCGAACACTACATAGATCCCAGCTACAAGTTCTCCGGTATCTACTCTGCTCTACGAAACCTCGTCGGCAAGTAGCCCGGCAACGAACCGTCTACTGATTCGGAGGATCCGATGACTGCCACGCCGCCACGGGTCGGAGCGCCTCACCGCAGCCACCGTCCGACAATACAATCCCCTTGGAATAAGGCGTCCGTCCCCAACGTCGGGGCGGCTCAGTTCAACAGATAATTATTCGGCGTGCTGCGCACGACAAATAGATGCTTAGTAGTTAGGCGGTCGAGGGATTCCGAGCGAATTAGTTGTGCGGGTGTTTTTGACAGGCGTCAATTGCGTCGGCAAGACAACGATAGGTCGGAGACTCTCGGAGCTGCTCCCGCACCCCAAATTCTACTCAGGACTCTTCCGGCGCGGTGCGATGCAGGTGGTGATGCAGGTGCACGATGTTACCCGCAAGCACGTGGCGGTGGGCATGTATCAGGCCTGTGCGGCGCAGCAGGGCTTGATCACCGAGAATCTCGGCAGGGGTGCCCTGGGCCACGACTCGGCCCTGCTGCAGCACCACGCAGGTGTCGGCCACCTCTTCCACGATGTCGAGCTGATGGGTGGCCAGGACCACGGTCTTGGCACCGCCTCCCCAGCCGATCAGCGATTCGATGAGCTGGCTCTGGCTCCCGGGATCCAGGGATGCCGTCGGCTCGTCCAGCAGCAGTACCTCGGGATCCAGGACCAGCACCGAGGCCAGCGCCACCCGCTTCTTCTCGCCCCCGGAGAGGCGATGCGGCGGGCGGTCCTTCAGGTGGGCGAGGTCCAAGCGCTCCAGGGTCTCCCTCACCCGCTGCCGGATGAGGTCCGCGGGCCAGCGTAGCTGCAGCGGACCGAATGCTAGCTCGTCGAAGACCGTAGCGCTGAAGAGCTGCACGTCCGGGTTTTGGAACACCAGGCCCACGCGCCGGCGAAAGGCGTAGGCGAGGTCCTCCTGCCGCATGCGCGCCTCGGTGATGGGCTCGCCGAAGGCCTGCAGGCTGCCGGAGTCGGCGAAGTACAGGGCGTCGAGCAGCCGCAGCAGGGTGGATTTGCCGGAGCCGTTGGGGCCCAGCAGGGCCGTGCGCTGTCCCTGGCCGATGACCAGGGACAGACCGTCCACGGCCGTCACGTCCCGGTAGCGGTATCTCACGTCACGCAATTCGAAGGCGGGGGCAGTCACGCTCCGGCCCTCACAGCCCACGGCCGACGGCAAAGAGCAGCACGCCAGCGAGGACAGCGACGGCCGCCCAGTCCGCCGGGCGCATCCGCAGCTCGGCAAGGACATGGTGCTCTCCTCGATAGCCCCGGGCTTGCATGGCCAGAAACACCTCGTCGGCAAGCTGCAGGCTCCTGCTCAGCAGCACACCCAGGCCGAGGATCAGCAGGCGCCTGCCTTCGCTAGCCGAGAGCCTGCCCACCTGCCGGCTGCGCCGTGCCACATACAGATCCAGGGCTGCCTGCAGCAGTAGGAACAGGTAGCGGTGCGCCATGCCCAGGGTGACGATCAGCACCGCGGGCACGCCGAGCATCTGCAGCGACTTGAGCAGCTGCGGCCAGGGCGTGCACAGGATCCACAGGGCCGCGTAGCTCGCCGCCGTCATGGCGCGTCCAATCAGCAAGACGGCGCTCTCAAGCCCCTGTATGGTCATCGGCCAGCCCAGCACAGGCAGACGGGCGATGACCTCCCCGGGGACGAGGAAGACGGCCGGCAGGGCGATGAGGCCGGTGAACAGCAGCACGCTGAGCCAGATGCCCCGCGCCAGGATGCCCAGGGGCACCTTGGACAGGCGCGCCAGGCCGGCCGATGCCGCAAACAGGCCGGCAATGACCAGGAGGTCGTGGCTGAATAGGGTGATGCCGATCAGGCTCAAGCTGGCCAGCAGCCGAACGCGTGGGTCGAAGCGCTGCAGCAGCCCCGGTGCCTGTGCCAGACGCTCGACATCGGTGGCATGCTCCATCACCGCCAGAAGGTCCGCGATCCAGCCTTCGAGGAAGCTCCCGTGCCGGTGCCTATGGGCCAGGAACGATTGCTCCATCGCCGGAACCGGGCTCCACCTTCCAGTCAGGCGCCGGTGTGTAGTCGCCGGCGCCTCGCCAGGACCCAGCCGACCAGCAGCCAGAGCAGAATGATCAGGCCGGTGCCCACGGTGGCGGACAGCACATAGCCCACCGGTCCCTGCAGATACGGGACCTCATAGTCCGGAATGGGGGAACGCCACAGCGAGCCCAGCCGCTCCAGTCCTACCGGCGCCGCCTGGGGAGGAGCCACATCGCCGGAGGCCCGGGCCATCTGCTGCCGCGCTTCCGGATGGGTGAATGCCTCGCTGCCCCACTCGCCCCAGGCGACGCCGGTGGCGAGCACGCCCAGGGGTGAGAGGATCATCAATATGCCCAGCACGGCCAACAGCCTGCGGGGACCCAGCCCGAATGCGCCCATCGCACCGCGCGCTGTCGCGCCCGCTCCGGGCGCCGTGGCCTGCAGCAGACGGGGCTCGGTGCGCTGCAGATAGGCCAGCAGTCCGCCGCTCACCACCGCCTCGGCGATGCCCGCCAAGCCCAGGTGGCCAATCATCATGGCGGGAATCGCGATGTGCAGGGGATAGGGCGCGTAAAGGGGGACCCCGGAGGGGCCGTGGAACCACAGCGGCTGCACCCCGAGCTCGATGGCCGTCAGCACGGCAGCCGCATTGATGGCCAGGTATCCGCCAACCGCCGCGGCGACCACACGCCGGCGTGAGCCCAGCGCCGCCCGGCCTGCGATGACACGATAGCTCACGTACGCAACCCAGGTGCCGACGATGGCCATGTTGAAGCAGTTGGCGCCCAGTGCGGTGATGCCGCCGTCCCCGAATAAGATGGCCTGAATCAGCAGGGCGATGGAGATGGCGAGGCTCGCCGCCCACGGTCCAAGCACCACCGTCGCGATGCCCATGCCGACCGCGTGTCCGGTGGTGCCGCCGGGCAGCGGCAGGTTGAACATCATGACCACGAAGGAGAAGGCGGAGAAGACCCCGAGGATCGGCACCAGCCGGGTGCCGAGCTGCTGCTCGACCTTGCGCAGGGAGGCCGACCAGAACGGGATGGCGGCGGCAAACGCCACCGCACAGGTGGCGGGGCTCAGATAACCGTCGGGGATATGCAAAGGGCATCTCCTCATACATCGCACCCCATTGTAGATCGGGATATGAAGAATTCAAAAATCTTCCTACAACTCCGTGGGCTCTGCCGCGGTCGCTGGCCACCATCGCCTTCGGCCTGCCATGGCACGACTCGCACGAGTCCGCACCGGACCCGGTCGATCCCAGCCGCGATACCATCCTGCTGCGCGACGGGCGGCGCATCAACGCCGAGGTGCTCGCAATCGACGCAGACCACGTGGAGACGGATACGGACACACTCGACCGAGAGGACGTGCGCGAGATCGCGTTCGTGCACACGGTCGTGAGACTGGGCGGTGATTCTGATGGAGTGGCAACTGGCGCCGGCGAGGAAGACACGAAGGCGACGCCGGCACACTGCTGGGCGGGCCAGTACGTGATCCAGGTCACCCAGTTCTATGACCGGGAATCCTGTATCTACGAGCCGGCCTCCTGGACCT
>CAYQDX010000342.1:0-4535 GCA_964416345.1 uncultured Ectothiorhodospiraceae bacterium | reverse complement strand
GGGGAAGGCGTCAACGCCCCGGTCGGACACGCTTCCGTGCACAGCTGGCAGACGATGCAGCGACCGTAGTCGACGCGGATGGGCGGCTCGGTCTGGGACGGCGCCGGAGTGAGGGCGGCAGTCGGGCAGACCGCCACGCAATCGCTGCAGCCGGCGCGGCAGCGGCCGGGCTCGAAGCGTGGCATGCCGAGCACACCTGCCTGTCCGTCGTCGCCGCCCGGCCGGGGCCACGCCGTGGTCGCCGAGCCCCGACTGAGTCCAAACCAGCTCCACCTCACCATGCGGGTGCCTCAGCGATCGCAGCCGGCGATGGTGAGCCCGAAGCTCGCCTCGTTGATCGCGTAGTCCATCATGTTGCTCTCATGCACGGTGTGGGGAAACGCCCGCCAGTTGGAGAACGACGGCGACTTTATCTTAACCCGCGCCAGGCGGCCCTCGGCATCGCAATGCACGGCGTAGTAAAGCGAGCCGCGCGGCGACTCCGCCCAGCCGAGTCCTTCCGCGCCGGGGGCCACGGCGAGGTCGCTGCGCACGGACTCCCCTGCCGACAGATGCGGCAGCAGGTGCAGGATGACCTCGAAGCTGGCGTCTATCTCCTCGGCGCGGACCCGCGCCCGCGCATGGGCATCGCCGGCCGTCTGCACCGGGATGCGCAGGTCCGTCTCGCCATAGGCGGCGTAGGGGTGATCACGGCGCAGATCCCTGTCGAGGCCGGAGGCGCGCTCCACCGGACCGGTCGCGCCCTGATCGAAGGCGGTGGGCTGATCGAGCACGCCGGTGTCGTGCAGGCGGTCGCGATAGCTGGTGGTGCGCTCCAGCATCCGCAGGTAGGCGCTCACCTCGCGTCGCAATGCGCGCAGGTCATGGCCGAATTCGTGGCCGGGCGACAGGTCGCGGCGCAGGCCGCCCGGCACCAGCAGGCCGCGCAGGAAACGGCTTCCCGTCAGGCCCGCGTTGATCTGCTTGGCCCGCTCCTCCAGGAGCTTGCCCTGGGCCTGCCCCACTTTGAGGGTGGTGGTGTCGGCGAGGTGCCCGAAGTAATGCAGGTGGTTGTATAGCCGCTCCAGCTCGGCGACCAGCACTCGCAGCTCGCCCGCGCGCCGGGGCACCGTCACGCCCGCGGCCGCTTCCACCGCCTGGCAATAGGCCAGGGCGTGGGCAATGCTCCCCACGCCCGAGACGCGCTCTGCGAGCACCACGGCGGCAGATGGGTCGCGACCCTCGAAGCGCTGCTCCATGCCCCGGTGCTTGAAGAACAGCTGCGGCTGGTAGTGGAGAATGTGCTCGCCGACATAGAAGAAGAAAAAGCGCGCGGACTCGACCACATCTGCCCGCACCGGGCCGAAGGGCAGCAGTTGGACGTCGCCGGAAGCGGACGGCAGCGCAGGAGGAGTCGGCTCGAAGCTCATCGCTTCCCCCGAAACATGCGGATCCAGCATCGGATAGGCGTGCCGTGATCCGGCGTGCAGCACCAGGGGTAAGGGCTCGGGATGGTCCGCGAAACGCACGCCGTACAGGTCGGTGATCTCGCGCTCGTACCAGCCGAGCAGGGGCATGCGCTGGGCGAGGCTCGGCACCTCGGCGCCCGCCGGGCGCACACGCCACACGACGAAGGGGCGGCGCGGGCCCGGTGAGGCCAGATAGCACAGCTCCGGGTGGGTCGCGCCGGGCGGCAGGACGCCCCACGCCATCTGCATGCGTCCGCCGGCCTGCAGCAGCTCGGAGGCGGCCGCATCCATGGCACCGGGCGCCAGGGTCCGGGTGTCTGCCGGCTGGATCACGGGTGGCCTCCCGCCAGGGCGGCGCTCGCGGCGTGGAAGACCGGCGTGAGCGCCGACGGCCACCACAGCCCGAGCAGCAGCAGAGGCGCGCCGGCCAGCAGCATGGCCGCGACGGACCAGGGGCCCGCAGTGCGCGCCTGCGGCTCGGAGGCGGGTGCGGGGCTGTAGTACATGATGCGGAAGTGGTTGAGGAATCCGGCGAAGATCACCACCAGCAGCACGAGCATGATCACCGCGGCCCAAGTGTTGGCCGGGGTGAGGCCCGCGCGCAGAATGGCCAGCTCGGAAAGAAACAGGCCGAACGGTGGTGCGCCGGTGATGGCCACCGCCCCGGCCAGCCACAGCGCACCGGCCACCGGAAAGTAGCTGCCGACGCGGCGGATGGCGGCCATGTCCTTGGTTCCGTAAGCACGCATCATGACTCCCGAGCCGAAGAACATGAGCGACTTGTTGAGGGCGTGATTGAGCATGTGATAGAGGGCACCGGCTACCCCCAGGCTGCCGCCGAAACCGAATCCGAGCGCCATCACGCCCATGTGCTCCACGCTGGAATAGGCCATCAACCGTTTCACGCCCCTTTGGCGCACGATGAACAGTGCTCCGACAACCATGGACAGCACGCCCAGCACCACCAGCGCCGTGCCGGGCAGCACGGTGGCTCCCGCCCGCTCGGCTATCGCCTTGAGTCGCACGATGCCCACCAGCGCGGTGTTGAGCAGCGCCCCGGAGAGCAGCGCGGAGACCGGGGCGGGGCCCTCGCTATGGGCATCGGGCAGCCAGGTGTGCATGGGCGCGAGTCCTGCCTTGGTGCCGTACCCGACCAGCACCAGCAGGAATGCCAGGGTGACGAGCGTGTGGCTCATCCGCGGCGCCGCCTGCGCCAGCGCCTGCCACGTCATGTCGTAGCTCGGTCCCAGCACCGCGCTGCCCGCCCAATAGAACAGCACCGTGCCGAGCAGCGCCAGGCTGAGGCCCGCCGAGACCACGACGATGTATTTCCACGCCGCCTCGATGCTCTCCGCTGCGTGCTCAAAGCCGACCAGGAAGGTGCTGACCAGGGTGGTCAGCTCGACGGCTATCCAGTACATGCCGGCATTGTTCACCAGCGGTGCGGCCAGTGTGGTCCAGGCGAAGCCGGCGAACAGCGTATAGAAGAGGGGTAGCCGCTGCGGCTCGTCGAGCAGCCGCATATAGCCGACCGCGTAGATCGAGGCGAGCAGGTAGACCAGCGCCGCACACAGCACCACCCAGGCGCCAAGACAGTCCACCAGCAGGTAGCCGTCCATGGCGAATTGCGGCGTGGCGGCCAGGAACGGCAGCGGCACGGCGGCAGCGGCGGTGACCAGCGCCGCCAGGAGATTGGCTCGCTCGGCCAGCCGCGCCGACCGCGTCGCGGCACACAGCGCCACCGCGGCCAGCGGCGCAATCAATACGATGGATGCCAGCACGATGCTCATCCCACCAGCCTCCGCAGCTCGAGGCTGCTGGTGGTGCCGGCGTGCTCCACCAGATAGCGCGCGAGCACGCCGAAGCAGGCGACCGCCACCAGCAGGTCGAACAGGATCACCAGCTCGATGAGCAGCGGCATGCCGGGAACCAGGACCTGGGAGCCGAGGAAGATGCCGTTCTCGAGGATGAGCAGACCGAGGATCTGGCTGATGGCCTCGTGACGCACGGCAAGCATCAGGAAACCGATGAGCTTCATCGATAGCATGACGGTCAGCGCCAGGACGACGACCGAGCTCGGGTTGCCCATCGCACCGGCGATGCGATAGGACACCGCGAGGGCGAGCACGACTGCCGCGGCACCCATCACCAAGGTGGTGGCCGGCTGTATCTTCAGGCGCAGCTCGCGATCAACGCCCAGACGCCGCAGGATGCGCAGAATCAGATAGGGCAGCAGCAGCCCGCGAAACAGCGCCGTGAGCAGCGCAATGACATACAGCTCCGGAACCTGTGCGTAGTGGCCCATGGCGGCGGAGAGCAGCGCGATCAGCCACGACTGCAGGCCGAAGGCATACATGTAGTCGCGCAGCCAGCGGGAGCCCAGCATGACGAAGGCGAGCAGCAGGCTGCCGATCGCCAGCAGACTGAACAACGAGGCGGCCAGCGGCGTGAATTGTGGCAGGGTCACGGCGTCAGCGAATCTGGTTGGCGATCACCGCCAGGGCCGCCAGCAGAAACGAGGCGGCCAGCGGCTCCTGATAGCGATAGAAACGCAGCCGTGACTGTGCCGTTTCCACGACGATGACCAGACAGGCGACCAGTGCAAACTTGCCGAGCAGCGCGGTCGCCGCGCCGAGGGCGCCGAGCGCCGTGCCGTGTATGGACAGTGCCCAGGGCAGCACGAGCACGTTGCAGAAGATGGTGTAGAGGATGAGCTGCTTCATCATGCCGGCCCACTTGAGCAGTCCCAGCAGCGGGCCGGAATAGTCGAGGATGCGCGCCTCCTCGATCATGTAGACCTCGATGTGGGTGCTGGAATGGATCGGCAGACGGTCGGTCTCCACCAGCAGCAGGATGAAGAAGGCGCACACCAGGAATACGTGGGCGGGGCTCCAGTACACGGCCGGATCGTTCACCAGCAGATGATTGACCACGAACGGCAGCATGGCCTTCGCCAGCAGGGTAATACCGACGAACACCAGGATCAGGGTGGGCTCCGCCAGGATGGTGACCATGACGCTGCGGCTGGCCCCGATCCCCCCGTAGGCGCTGCCCGAGTCCAGGCCCGCCAGGGTGATGAAGAAGCCG
>CAYQDX010000341.1:0-4549 GCA_964416345.1 uncultured Ectothiorhodospiraceae bacterium | reverse complement strand
CTTGCGCGCGTTGCAGCAAGCGTTCCGCGACAAGGGCATGGACGTCATCCATGCACGCATCGCCTGCCTGCTTGAGGATGGTCGCGACCGCTCGCTGAGCCAGAAGATGCCGGGCTGGAACAACCTGCTGATGCCGAAGAGCTCCGCGGAATCGCAGATCGTTCCGGAGCTTGCACCGTTGCCGGGCGAGATCGTCGTGACCAAGACGACCGACAGCGCACTGACCGGCACCAATCTGCGGCTCGTGCTCGCGAATATGGGCATCCGCAACGTGATTGTGACTGGAATTTATACCGACCAGTGCGTGTCGTCCACCGTGCGCAGTCTCGCAGACGAGAGCTTCAACGTGATGGTGGTCGAAGACTGTTGCGCCGCGGGTACCGACGAGCTGCACCGCAAGGAGCTCGAGATCATCAATATGATCTACTGTCACGTGCTTAGCAGCGCGGAATTGCGCTCGATCATGGGACTCGGCTAGGCGCGGCGACTCAACCGCAGACCTCGCGCTCACTTCATGGTCAGCCGGCGGCACGGACCATGAGGCCGGCGCGGTTGCCGCGTCGCGTGAGCAGCCAGGTGCCTCCATCGAAGTCGACCACAGTGGCGACACCGGCGCCGTCGGGGGAGTGCTCGATGACCTTGGGTCCGCGTACGCGATACGCGGGACCCGCGCCGCCCGTCTCATCGCCCGTGAGGAGCCAGGTGCTGCCGCGCACACGCACGACATCGCGCACCGGCTGCGCGGTCTCGAAGACGGTCGCCTCGGCACCCCGCAGGCGAACCGCCGCCGTGGTCGCGTAGAGCCAGGTCGAGCCGCCCAGCCACACGAGTCCCGTGTAGGAGAGCGCCGGCACGCCGATCTCCTCCACTTGGTTCCCCTTGACCACAAAAGCACCCGTTGAGGCCAGCAGCCAGACCGTTCCCCGGTGCCCAACGACTCGTTGCACGCCGGCATCGCCTAGCTCGATGGGTTGCGGCGCACGCCCACCGAGCCGGGCAATCCCGCGCCGACCCATGGGAGTCTCGAACAGCTTCCATTGTGGGTCGACCACATGGGTGACGAAGGCTGCCTCACCAACCGACACGATCACCGGTGCAATCAGCTCGAAGGCCTGCAGCTCAAGCGTGCTGGCGTCGATGCGGAGGAGAGGGCCGACACCGCCCAGCAGCCCTGGCCGCTTGGTCGTGCACCAGATGGACCCACCGACCTGCCGCAGCGCGGACACCTCCAGCTCGGTCTCGACGGCGTCCAGGGCTTCGCCGCGAGCGCGGTGCAGGCGGGTCCGGTCGACGAGCCAGACGGCGTCCGGTGTCTCGAACAGCCGGCTCACCCGAGCCTCTCGGTCCGGCACCGCGGAGGCGAGCCAGCGGTCGACGCGCCAGGCGGGACCGGCTCCGGCCCCTTCGGTTTCTCCCAGGATCCACACCCGGCACCCCGCCTTCTGGACGGAGGAAACGCTCAGGAAGGGATCCGTGATACGCATAAGCTTGCTCCCAGCGTAGGCGTATGCGCCTGTCTTGCCGCGCATCCAAATCGTCCCATCGAGCTCGGCGAGGCCCTGGACACTCACGCTCGGCGGCGTCATGCGCTCGAAGCGGTCACCCTGCCTTCGAAAGGCCCCGGCACGCGTTCCGATCCAGAGTCCGTCGCTCGCGGCTAGCACGCAGCTAGCGACATTGTCGTCCGGGGGAAAGGGTCGGAGGTAGGTCGCGACCCGCACGTAGACCTGCCGTGCGCCGGCCGGCACCAGCACTCCGTCGTGGTCATTGACCGGTGCACCGCCCTCGGCAAGGAAATAGGCGCGGCCGTTCTCGACGAGGTGCACCCGATGGGTCGGTCAGTACTCGCTCGGCCACTCCTCGGTGACGATCCAGGTCTGGCTGCCGGTCCGCTCGATCGCGGACACGGCCAGCGCGTCGCTCGGAAACGGCTCACCCTTCCCGGCCTCCCACGCGGGTCCCGGCTCGACGAAGGTGTGTGGCACCGCCATGGAGATCGCGTCGCGCCAGTCGATGGCATCCGCGTAGTCTAGGGTCGCGATGCGTAGCCCGGTCTCGGCGTCGGCGATGTGGATGGCGCGGTCCCCGCCGACGAGGGCGAGCCTATTGGTCTCCGGGTCCCAGCTCACCCAGTCCACGTCGGTGCCGACGGGCTCCGCGCGCAGGAGCTCGCGAGTCTCGTCCGCGTCGATCTCGATGGTGCGCAGAGTGCCGTCGCGACCCGTCACGACGACCTGATCGTTGCGCCGCGTCGGGAAGCCGGCGTATAGGGCACCGGCGTCGGCGAGAGGCCGCAGCTGCGGTTTACCCGCCGAGTCCAGCTCCAGCAGGTTTGCCTTTCCGGATTCATAGACCAGAGTCAGCCGGCGCCGGTCTGGGCTCATGTCCGTCATCACCGTGGCGTCGCCGTAGAGCTCCCCGTGCACGGTGATCGTCTGTCTCTTGGCGTCGGGGTCGACGAGCCAAACGCCACCCTTGCTCTCGGCGCCCAGGATCCAGCGATCCTGAAAGAGTCCGTCGAGGAGATGAATCGGCGATTTGGTGTGAGAGCTGAAGGCGTACTCACCGAGAAGTCCGCCGTCCAGCCCGTGCACGTACAGATCGAAATAGCGCGTGACAAAGACGCGCTCGATCGCACGGTCGAAGGCGGCCTCCTCGACCCGATACTTCTTGTCGTGCGCGGCAAGCTCAACCGCGCGCAGCGTCTCGTTGTTCAGCAGGAAGACGTCACCCGGCGGATGAGGGCCGTCGCGGCCGCGCTCGGTGACCAGGAGTCGGAAACGACCATTGGCGCTGGTCTTGGTGAATACGCCGCCCTGCTTCCATCGGCCGGCCAGATAGCTGGGACCGGAGCCCGTGATTTGCACGATCTGTCGCCGATTGTGATAGTGCAGCATGGCCACCCGGTAGGCATCACGGAGGGCCGCCTCGCCCGCCTCGCTCGGGTAGGGCTGGTTGGCCTGATAGGCGGCGAGCACGGCGCGAGCGGGATTGCCCGCGAAAGTCTCGAAGCGGGCGTTCGAGGCCATGGTGGTGCTCTGTCGGCGCGCGCGCTCCAGCTCGGCCTCCAGCCAGGTCGGGTACAGGTCCCCGGCGGACCGGCCGTGCAGATCGGCGGCGAGCCGCACCATCTCGCGCGAGAAATCCGCTACCTGATGCCAGTCCCTGGCGCGCCGCTTGTCGTAGCCTCGCAGGTCGTAGGCCAGACCTTTGAGTAGGCCGTGCTCGAGCACGGCGGGCGGGAAGTGGCGCTTCTCTTCATTTTGTGGCGCCACCCCCTCCGTGAAGGCGATGCGGATCCGGTTGGCGCCGCGGTGCTCGAGGAACCACCGGATCTCCTTGTCAACCCACTCGGATTGCGCCGCACCGCTGGAGCAGAGCACCAGCAGCTCCCGCGCGCGGGCGAGGTGGGTGTAGACCACTTCCAGGATCTCCCGCACCCGCCCCTCGCGCTCCGCCATCGGCGGCATGCTGAAATCCGAGCCGTCGACGCAGACTCGCAGCGGCGGCAGGGGCTCCGAGCCGCCGGGCGGCCGCACGGTGTGGAAGGACTCGAGAAACCGCTCCACTTCCTGCGCGAGGGCCGCGTCCGGGGTGCGCGTGTAGCTCACGAAGAGGTGGAAGTCAGCCTCTTCATACCCGTCGTACCTGAGTTTTTCGTTCTTGGAGTGCGTCATTCGCGGTTCAGGGCCTGGCCATTCCCGGCGATACGCGCCTTGCGCTCAACCCCTTTGCGGCCCGCTGCATCCGTGGTTATCACCTGGACGGAGTACTAGGTGGATTCGGGTCGCCGGGCGAGGCACGACCTCACGCCAGCGAGCGGTCGAGGCGTAGGGTGGACGAAGGCGCGTTGCGAAGGAGCCCCTGTACACAAAGCGCTGTGCCGCAATTGTGGAGCCGCTCCGCTTGCTCCACCCTACAGACCAGTTGAGAGATTGCGGCGCATTTCCCGTCACCTGGCCAGACAGCTCAGCTGATGGCGTGCCATTCTGCGAAAGCAGCGTCAGCGGATCCCAGTGCCCGCAGACACATAGACGGCATTCGCAAGTCCGTCGTTCCGCGCCGGGAGTGCGCGTGCCGGGGCATTCGGTGGCGGCTGGGCAGGCGCCTCCCCATCCCCCTGGTCAATCCACCCGACACAGCCGTTGCCGTGCATCGCCCCGCAGCGGGTAGAGCCATACCGTCTTCGGCGCCGCCCCGTGGCGTCGATGACCCGTATCCTGCCGGCCACGGCCGGTGGTGGTGCCCACCTCGACCCAGTTCGCCGCCCGGTAGCAGGTGCCGGAGAAACGCACCGGGTCCACCAGGGTCTCCAACAGCCAGGGCTTGAGTCCGAAGCGCGCCTCCCAATCCGCCGCCAGCCCCCGGGCGCCCCGGGCCAGCACGTGACTGGCCAGATGGCGGATGCGCACCCAGGGCAAGATCAGAAACCGGCTGTTGTTGACGACGCGCTGCAGGTGTGCCTTGCGCTGCGCCTCGCTCCAGCCGATCCAGCGATCCCGGGCCTCCATGCGCCAGGCCCCGCTGGAGTACTGCAGGCAGCCCACCA
>CAYQDX010000340.1:0-4566 GCA_964416345.1 uncultured Ectothiorhodospiraceae bacterium | reverse complement strand
GGTGACCCTCGCCGCCCAGATCCACGCGAGCGAGCTCTATGCCAGACACGGCTTCGCGCCGATAGGCGAGCGCTTCCTGGAGGCGGGCATTCCGCACCAGAGGATGGTGCGGTGGCTCAGGCCGCCCGGCGCCGAACCGCCGTTGGACTAGTGAAACTGTAGCGAGGCGCGGAGGAAATAGCGCGTGTCGAATTGGTTATCTGCCCTGGACTCTGCATACGGGTCGCCGCCGATGTTCTGGCCAATCAGCTCCAAGAGCAGCTCCGAGCTCGGCCAGCGGAAGCGCTTGGCCAGCCGCGCATCCCAGCGATCGTAGCCGCCTACCCCACCGCCCGCAGTGGCGCCGTCGCCCCCCCAGTTCATGGCGCCGAGGTGGTAGAAGCCCGTGCTGGCCTCGAAACCGTGAGGCAGGTGCTGGGAGACCAGCAGGCTGGCAGTGCTGCGCGGCGTGGCACCTTCTCGCGAGGGGAATCCGGTGGCCAATGGGTCATAGCGGTCGCGGGCCTGTGTCCAAGCGTATTGGAAGGAAATGAGCGAGCCCGGCCAGGGGCGCCAGCGCAGCTGACCCTCCACGCCGGTAAGATCGATGCCCCCGCCGTTCACGGCCACGAAGGCTCCGTTGTGGCGATACTCCGTGATGGGCAGATCGAGCTGGTATTCGCTGCGGATCTCCCGGCGGATCTCCTCCCGAAACAGCTTCACGTCCAGGTCCAACTGCCGCTTGGGCCAGCTCCCCAGATAGCCGAGCTCGTACCCGATCATCTCTTCCGGCTCGATGCCGCCCGGCGAGTACAGCAGCACGTCGATGGGATCGCCGTTGCTAAAACGCAGCGCCAGTGAGCTGCCGGCGCCCAGGATCACGCCGGCCCGCCGCACCGAGCGGGTGACCGCGGCGCGCAGGGTGTGGCTGGAAGAAAGCACCCGGTTGATACCTAGGCGATAGGACAGCTCGGTGCCCAGCAGGTCGCCGTGCTCCAGCATGCCGCCTGCATTCAGCACCCAGCCCCCCGGCGCGGTGTAGGCGGCGTGGGCAAAAAACCTCTGGCTGTAGTCCTGGTCGGCAGAGCCAATGCCGAGGTCCGTGCGGCTCTTGAAGCGGTCCCAGCGCAGCCCGCCACCGACGACCCAGCGCAGGCGATTGGCGCTAGCGTCATTGAGCTGCCACTCCAGGTCGTAGCGCTCCTCGGTGTGGTCGAAGATGCCGACTCTGATATCCTCGTCCTGGTGGCCACCGAAAAGCGCCGGGATCGTCTGCGGCGCGACACCGAGGATGTCCGACAGCCGACCCAGGGAGGCATCGTCATTCTCCCGCTGATAGTTGTGATAGGCCTGCACGTACATGTCCCGGCCATCGCTCAGGTTGTGGCTCCAGCGCAAGTACTGATAGCTGCTCCGCACCCCCCGCTCACCCAGATGCGGCCCGAAGGGATTGAGGAGGGGCGTGTCACCGCCACGTCCACGGGGGCCGTTGGTGAGCCCGAGCTGGACGTCGATGAGATCGTCGATGGTGGGGTTGAGCTGACCGCGGAAGTTCGCTGTGCGCACCAGCCTCTCGTCGTTGCGACCGGCAAATCCATCCGCTCGGTCATAGCCCAGGCTGAGCCGGCAGCTGCAATTGTCCTCGCTCCAGCCGTGGCGCAGCATTCCCAGGTGGGTGTCACGGGAGCCGGTCGTGAGGCGAGCATACAGCCCCGGGTCCTGGTAGGGCTGGCGGGTGATGATATTGACCGTGGCGATGAACGCGTTGGCCCCGTAGACAGGTGAGTTGGGCCCGCGGACGACCTCGATGCGGTCCACGTCTTCCAGCTCGACGCCCAGGCTAAACCAGTCGATGTAGTGGATGGAGGAGTAGACGGAGCGGCCGTCGACCAGCACCTCCATGCGCCGCGGCTGGGCGTCGCTCTGGCCGTGATAGGTGACCGCGTAGGTGCTGTCCAGGGTGCTCATCGCGACCTGGAAGCCAGGCACCAGACGCAGCACGTCGGCGATGTTGTTGAATCCCGAGGCCTCGATCATCTCCCGGTCGATGACCGTAATGGCCGCCGGAGTCTCGTTGACCGGCTGCGCCAGCCGCGAGGCCGTCAGGACCACGGGAATGGGCTCGAAGAATGCCTGCTCCACCTCGGTGATGGAGTCGCCTGCGCCACCGGCGGCAATCACCGGGCCGACGACCAGGGTCCAGAGCATGCCCCCCATCGACAGAAGCACCCAGAGCGGTGCCCGAGACGGCGTGCGCTCCGCCCACTTGAGTCGATGATTGGCCACGGTTCCCATCCCTTGTACTGCGCCGGTCGACGCCAATTCCCCCGGACCCCGGCCAGCACGACTCTTCCGCGGATGCTGCACCAGTCACTGCTTCAGTACTTTAACAGCGGGTCCAACGGCCAGCAATAATTCCCCGAGCGTGCTCGGGCCTCCCTCGCATTGGTCCACGATCTCGGCCGAATGGGTCGCTCCAGAGCGGCGTCGGAACTGCGATACCGGGTGAGATTGGCCGTCAAGGATGCCCACTGCAACAGTTCACCCCGCCTCCAAGACGGCGCTCAAACCGGGCCGGGGCGACGAACTGCAGGACTTCCTTGGCATCGGCGTACACAGTGATGTCCAGTCCTTTGTCCGGATACTGCCAATGGCTGCTGCCCTCCCCGCCAGGCACGCGCCGCGCCGGCTCGCCAAAGCGCTTGATGATGGTCTCGGCGCTCAGATTGATGGACGGAAGGTAGGTAAGCGCGACCACCACGGCATCCCCTAAGGCGTTCACCTGACTCGGACCCAGCACGACCTTGCGCTCACCGGAAGGCAGGCGCCTGGCCTCGGGCGCTCCCTGGTACAAGCGCTGCAGCGCCTCGGGGCGGCCCTCCAGGGTGAGCACCACCTTGCCCACGAGGGCGCCGGTCTGCACTCGGTCGAAATACGCCTCCAGCACCGGCTGCCGCCCGCGGCCACCGTATAGGGCGAGCTGGACGTCCGAGCCCAGCACGGCCGTCGCCCTGCGTAGGGTATCCACGCCCAGGCTCAGGCCCAGCACTCGAGTGCCGCCTCCGGCCGCCGGCTCGATCTGCCACGGATAGGGCAGCGTCGGCCCGGGCCCTGGCGCGCGACTACCCAGCACCCATAGGGCCAGCACCAGCACTGCTATGACGATCGGAGCCAACAGGCGCGGGCCGACGGACCGCTCACTCAAGGTCGCCTGCTCCTGCCGTGGAGCCCCACCGAACTCACTGCACCAGCGCCATGAGCTCCGCCTCATCCAGGACGCGCACGCCGAGCTCGCGGGCCCGATCGAGCTTCGAGCCCGGATCGGCGCCGGCCACCACGGCCGTCGTCTTGCTCGACACGCTGCCCGCCACCTTGGCTCCCAAGGCCAGCAGGCGAGCCTTGGCCTGCTCCCGCGTCATGCCCTGGAGGGTACCGGTGAGCACGAAGGTCTGGCCATCGAGGGGCTTGGCGTCCTCGGTCTGCTCCGGGAGCGGCCAGTGCACGCCGGCCTCCAGCAGCCGCGCCACCACCTCCCCGTTGTGGCTTTGGCGGAAGAACGCCGCGATGTGGCCCGCCACCACCGGCCCCACATCCGGCACTCCCTGCAAGGCTTCTTCGTCGGCCTTCATGATGGCCTCTAGAGTCCGCAGGCGCCCGGCCAGCGACTGCGCCGTGGCCTCCCCCACCTCCCGGATGCCCAGTGCGTAGAGAAATCGGGCCAGGGTCGTGGACTTGCTGCGCTCCAGGGCCGCCTGCAGATTGTCGGCAGACTTCTGTGCCATGCGCTCCAGTGCCGCCAGCTGCTCGACCGTCAGGGCATAGAGGTCCGCCACCGTGGACACCAGACCGTGCTCCACGAGCTGCTCCACCAGCTTGTCGCCGAGGCCGTCGATGTCCATGGCGCGCCGGGATGCGAAGTGCTTGATGGCCTCCCGGCGCTGGGCCGCACAATACAGCCCACCGCTGCAGCGCGCCACTGCCTCCCCGGGCAGGCGTATCACCTCCGAGCCGCAGACCGGACAGCGCTCGGGCAGCAGAAACGGCTGCGCGTCCGGGGGGCGACGCTCTTTGACCACCCCCACGACCTCGGGGATCACGTCCCCGGCCCGGCGCACGATCACGGTGTCCCCGACGCGCACGTCCTTGCGCTCAACCTCATCGGCATTGTGCAGGGTGGCATTGGTGACCGTCACTCCGCCGACGAACACCGGCTCAAGCCTCGCCACGGGGGTCAGCGCGCCGGTTCGCCCGACCTGCACCTCGATGGCGGTGACCCGAGTAAGCTCCTCCTCGGCGGGAAACTTGTAGGCGATGGCCCAGCGTGGGGCCCGGGTGACGAAGCCGAGGATTTCCTGAAGATCGATGCGATTGACCTTGTAGACCACGCCGTCGATGTCGTAGGGGAGTGTATATCGTTCCAACTGGATGGCGACGTAGTAGCTCTGGCAGCCGGCGACGCCGCGCACCACCTGGCGCTTGGGCGACACGGGCAGGCCCCAATCCTGCAGCCGGTCCAGGCAGTCACTCTGGGTCTCGGCAATGGGATTACCTTCGATGGTGGTCACCCCATAGCAGATCAAGGTGAGG
>CAYQDX010000339.1:0-4567 GCA_964416345.1 uncultured Ectothiorhodospiraceae bacterium | reverse complement strand
CTCCTTTTGGAGACTTGGACGTCCCAAAAGGTTTCGCAAAAAATGGCGGCACAATTTCGCGAATTCCCCTCGGCCGAGCTGCGAAAGTGCTTGATCTGTTCAGGCCATTCTCAACACTTCGGATCTCATTACGCTGTCAAGATTTCCCCCGGGGCCGCATCAGCCGGCATTTCAGAAGTCAACGGACCCTCTACGGGAGACTCGCGCTGTGTCGCGTAGGCGATGCCAAAGTCGCGCGATCAGACCGGCAACCCGCCGTCCTGTTCTGTTGGCCCACGATAATGCGGCACTGCTCCAAACCAATGCTCACCGATTCGGCCACCCCAACGGATAGGAGATCCAACTGTTCGCTGAGGAATATCCGCCTCGTTGAGGCCGGGCTCAAGATCCCTGGATCGGCTCGAAAGTCGGAGCAAGAGGGATCGGATACCGGATAACGGCGGGCAGTGGGCTCTTTGACTCAAACAGGCGCAGAGGCGACCCCGGGGAGACTGACCGAGTGCGGATCGCGCGCAGGCGGAACAGCCCACTCGCTGCGGGGGGTGGGATTGAAGGAAGCGCCGATACGGCTCACCACGCCAGGGTCCGGTCGAATTGGAAGTCGGGCTGGGCAACCGCCTCGTCCAGCGGGAGGAGCCCAACTTCGGGCTCCCAAGCGGGTAGGCCTCGCGCTGGGGCCACCGTGAGGGGATCGGCGCTCTCTGGCCGATGCTCAAGAATGTTGCGGACCGAATCGCTCTCCCTCACGAAGGCGACGACCCGCCTATCAGCCTTGCACACCGGACAGACAGGGGGCGTAGATGCATGGAGGCGGGCCAGCAGCATTGCCTAGAGCTAATGGGTGGGTGAGCGCCACAGGCCTTCGGGGGCAGCTTCCTCGGTTTTCTTCTCGGCGGCGGCTGGGGCGGCGCCAGGCGGCTGGATCAATTCCAGCGGCGTGAGCCTCAAGGTGATGCCCCCCTCGTGCCTTCGTTTTTGAAGTCAACCATCGCCGCTGCTCGTCGGTGCGCTCCAGGGCGAAGGCAGGACGGGCGCAATGGCCCAGCAATCGCTCCAGCCCGGCTCGGTCGCTGGGCTCGATATGCACGCAGGCATCCCGGGAAAAATCCGCCGGGCGCGGATTCTTGAGCAAGCCCCCAGGGACGGCGGTGAGTCCCACGGACGGGACGAGCAAGAGCCCCCGCCGTTGCTCCACTGCGCCATGTCCTTGGCGTCATCTTGGTCCAAGTCACCGCGGATTGAGAACCAGCGCAGGCGCCGTTGGCGCAGCCGAGCCCGCAGCCCCTGGATATCCGCCTGGGTGAGCACCGCTTGCCGAAACTAGACAGTCTCTTCATCTCCCGACTCCGGCGCGAACATCCCATCGATCACGCAGCAGTGCAGGTGCTCGTTGAGCGGCGCCGCGAAGTGCGGCTCGGGCAAACGTAGATTGTGATTGTCAAGTTATGGGCTAAGATGCAGCCTAAGCCTTAACGTCACACAGGCATCGTTCATGCTGACCCGGCTCCGAGTCAACGGATTCAAGAACCTGATCGATGTTGACCTCTATTTCGGTCCCTTTACCTGCATTGCCGGGGCCAACGCGGTCGGCAAGTCCAACCTATTTGACGCGATTCTGTTCCTCAAGGCATTGATGGACGCGCCCATCCTGGACGCGGCCATGGCAGTCCGGGAAGAAAGAGGTTCTGTCTCCGACATCCAACATCTGTTTACTCAGACGACCAGGGGTATCTGCCTGCCGATCAAGATCGAAGCGGAGATGCTGGTGCCTGGAATGGGAAGCGACTATCTTGACCAGCCGGCGGCGGCTAAGACCACTTTCCTCCTGTATCGCGTAGAGCTGCGTTATCGGCCACCGGAAGGAACCGCTGCCAGACCCCGTATCGAGTTGGTCAAAGAGACGCTCGATTACATCAAGAAGGGTGAAGCTCTTGCCCATCTGCCTTTCCGTCATTCCGTCCGTTGGCGTGACTCGGTGGTCAAGGGTAGACGAACGAGCCCTTACATTTCAACGGACACCCAACGCGATGGGTCCCGGGTCGTGAAACTGCATCAGGACAGCTCGACCAGCGGCGGTCGACCCGCTTTTTCCAAGCCGAAAAGCTGCCCCGTACCGTGCTCTCGACGGTCAATGCCCAAGAGAGTCCCACCGCCGTCCTAGCCCGCCAGGAGATGCTCAACTGGCGTCTACTGCAACTGGAGCCCTCCGCCTTGCGCGCAGCGGATGGATTCGATGCCCCACCGCAGCTTGCTGCGAGCGGTGCCCATCTGCCGGCAACCCTGTATCGGCTCTCCCAAGAGCAGCAGAAGCGCGACCGGGCGGATCGATCTAGAGAGGCTAACGACGTAACTGCCCGAGGCTCCATTCTGGGTGTTGAGCGTGCGCTGGCGGAGATCGCCAACCGGTTGTACGAGCTGATCGACCACGTGGGCCAGGTGCGCATCGACCGCGACGACAAGCGCGAGCTCTTGACCCTGTTGCTGACGGACAAGTACGGGACCGAGCTGCCCGCCAAGGCTTTATCGGATGGCACCTTGAGATTCCTGGCGCTCGCGAGCATCGAGATCGACCCCACCCTTACCGGCCTGACTTGCATGGAGGAGCCCGAGAATGGAATCCACCCCGAGCGCATCGGGGCCATGCTGCGGCTGCTCGGCGACATCGCTGTCGACGCCGAGGTACCCACCGGCGAAGACAACCCCCTGCGCCAAGTCATCATCAATACCCACTCCCCCGTCGTAGTCAGCCAAGTCCCGGACGACACGCTGGCATTTGCCGTGCCGGAGCAACGGGTGGTTGAGGGCAGCGTCATCAAGGGGGTCTCCTTCCGTTGCCTGTCCGACACCTGGCGCGCAAAAAACGCACGCATGCCCATGATCGCTAAGGGAAAGGCCATCTCTTTCCTGCAGCCCATCGCTGAAAAGAGCGACCCAAGCCGTAAGGGCGTGGAACGGCGTGTGATCGACCGCGAGGACCTCCAGCTCAAGCTAGAGCTGTAACCCTGGCCATGGATCGACTTGACTTCACGTTGCTCACGGACGGTTGCTCGGACGCCATACTGATCCAGCCGCTCACGTGGCTTCTAGGGCAGTACTTGCTGGTTGCCGTCAACGGCACCTGGGCCGATCTTCGCCGGCTTCGCAAACCGCCCAAGGACCTGCGTGGCCGCATCGCGGCAGCACTGGATCTCTATCCCTGCGACCTCCTGTTCGTCCACCGTGACGCCGGAAGATAAACCCCTCGTTCAGCGCGTCGCAGAGATTACGGCCGCTGTCTCAGGACTCCCGAATCCGCTGATCCCGGTCGTGCCTGTCCGCATGCAGGAGGCGTGGCTCTTGGTCAATGAATCGGCCCTGCGGCGTGCCGCGGGAAATCCCAACGGCAGGGTGAGCCTTCAGATGCCGGCCATCGAACGACTGGAGGACATCCCGGACCCCAAGCGACTGCTCCACGATTTACTTCTCACTGCCAGCGAGCTGACGGGACGCAGGCGCAAGAAGCAAAATCCCGGGCGGCAGGCTATGCGTCTCGGGGAGCTGATTGAGGACTACAGCCCACTGCGGAGGCTGACAGCCTTTCAGCACGCCGAGGCTCAAACTCTTGCAGTACTGCGGGAACGTTGCGGCTGGATGCCCGTGACCCACCAGTCCCACTGAGTACGCCGCGCGAGCGTCGCGTCGCACCGGCGCGCCTGGCGGGCGACGAAGGGCCGGGCGCCCCTGTTTTGGTATATGCCCGACGGCGTCTTGCGAGACGGAGAGTCTCGCGCAGCCGTGCGGACAGGACTCACTCGTGCCATCTTGCTTCCTTCGCCTCGGTCCGCAAACCGTGGTCGGCGGACAAACCTGGAAGCGACACACCGGACTCGCCGCCCGGTGGACGCTCGCAACGGCCCCGCTGGGCGAGACCGTGCCAGGGAAGGGGGGGCAGAAAGATGCCGGACGCGCACACCAACCGAAAGCCGCTGAGGCCGAAGCGGTACGCGGAGTCGCCGTGGAAGCGGAAAGCCGCGCGCGCGTAGGCCTGGAAGTTGTCCCAGGAGCCGCCCAGCACCACCCGGCGGTTCTCCGCGGTGCGTGGGAAGTCTACATCGTCGGGATCCTCGAATGCGTTGAGACACCACTACCAGAGCGAGCCCGCCAAATTCTCGGCGCCGACCGTCGCCGCGCCGGGAATCGCCGAGCAAGGCCAGGCGCACCCCGACGCTGGCCCGCGCCGCATGCCCCAGCGGCAACCGCCAGGCCTCCCCGTACGAGCCGGCGGCCACGGCCAAGCAGAATGGCAGCGCCTCGAGCGCGTCGCGCTCGGTCAGGCCGGGCTCGCGCCTGAGCCCGAAGCGCTCGGCCGGCCCTTCGATGATCTCGCGGAAGCGCTCGCGAACCGCTACCCAGATGATAGGCACGCCCTCCTCTCCTCAAGCAGGGCTTCGGTTATGGGGGTGAGGTCTTCCAGGACATCGACCGGGGTGTTTTGGATGAGCGTCGACACCGGGTGCGCCACCGCAGGGCGGGTGGATGGAAAAAAAAGCGGAGGTCCGAAGACCTCCGCTGGTACTGCGTTGGCGGT
>CAYQDX010000338.1:0-4597 GCA_964416345.1 uncultured Ectothiorhodospiraceae bacterium | reverse complement strand
GCGGCGACTTCTCGGGCTCGACCCCCTCAGTCGGCGTGGCCGGCTCGCCGGCGAGCCCTCCCCTCGGCGCCGGCACCACCTCCACGGGAGAGCCGGGCGGGAACTGCTGTCCGGTCTGTGCCGGTGGCAGGGCCACCTGAGGGGCGAGTCCGTCCATCGGCGGCACCGGTGCATCCAGGGGCGAGACCCCATTCTGCGGCTCCTGGTCCGCCGGGACGTCCCCCCCGGTCGGGCCGCCAGGAGCGACCGGAACGTCCGAGCTGGACTTGGCGGGGGCGGGCTGCACCGGGGCGCTGACCGGTGACGCCACCTCCTCGGTAACACTGCGCCGCTCCACGCGCTGGCTGGCCATCGAGGCCAGCACCAGGCTGGTGGCGAAGAACGTCGCGGCAAGAGCCGCAGTGGCGCGAGTCAGGAACGAGCCCGATCCCCGGCTGCCGAACACGGTCTGCGACGCTCCGCTGCCGAAGGCGGCGCCCGCATCTGCCCCCTTGCCGTGCTGCACCAGCACCAGCCCGATGAGGCTGGCGGCGACCAGCACATGGATGATGATTACGGCGGAATACATCCAGTCCTACTTAGCTGCGGCGCATATGCTCAGGAACTCGCCGGGCTGCAGCGACGCGCCGCCGATGAGGCCCCCGTCGATGTCCGCCATCGCGAACAGCTCGACCGCGTTGCTCCCCTTGACGCTGCCGCCATAGAGCACTCGCAGTCCGGCGGCGACGTCGCCATCGTGGCCGGCGATTCGGTCGCGGATGAATGCATGCACGTCCTGCGCCTGCTGCGTGCTGGCGGTCACTCCCGTGCCGATGGCCCAGACCGGCTCATAGGCCACTACGGAGGTGGCCAGGGCGGCCACTCCGGACAGGCTCAGCACCGCGTCGAGCTGGCGCGCCACCACTTGCTCGGTGATACCCGCCTCGCGCTCCTCCAGGGTCTCGCCCACGCACAGGATGGGTACCAGACCCTCGCTCTGGGCCGTCGCGAATTTCTTGGCGACCAGCTCCTCGGTCTCGCCGTAAAGCGCGCGGCGCTCCGAGTGCCCGACGATCGCGTAGGTGCAGCCGAAGTCCTTCAGCATGGTGCCGGCGACCTCGCCGGTATACGCGCCGGAGACCTGATCACTCAGATTCTGCGCGCCCCATCGGATCGGGCTGCCCGCCAGCGCGGCCTGTGCCGCAGGGATATAGACATAGGGGGGGCACACCGCCACTTCCGCGGAGGCGACCGAGCCGATGCCTTGTTTGATGCCATCCAACAGGCTGCGGACACTCTCAAGCGAGCCGTTCATCTTCCAATTGCCGGCTACCAATGGCTGTCGCATCTACGTTCCCCCGATTTCCTGTCCAAAAATGGCGGCCAAGGTTACCGAAGTCCCTGCGATCAAGCAAGAGCCTCGCCGACCCGTTCCGCCAGCTCGGCAGCCAGCGCCGCGACCTTGCGCTCGTCGCTGCCTTCGACCATCACCCGCACCACGGGCTCGGTGCCGGAGGGTCGCAGCAGGATGCGCCCGTGGCGGTTGAGATGGGCCTCGGCGCTGCGCAGCGCCTCCTGCACGGCGGGCAGGGAGGCGACGTCCGCACGTTTGGCCATGCGCACGTTGATCGTGCACTGGGGATACTTGGTCATGTCCGACGTGAGCTCGTGCAGCGTGCGCCCGCTGGACGCCATGGCCTGGAGCACCTGCAGCGCCACGATGATTCCGTCGCCGGTGGTAGTGCGGTCCAGACAGATGACATGCCCGGAAGTCTCCCCGCCTAGCGAGCCGCCCGTCTCCTGCAGCATCTCCATGACGTGGCGGTCCCCTACGCGGGCCCGGCGCAGCTCGACGCCTTGCTCGCGCAGCGCCTCTTCCAGTCCAAGATTGGTCATCAGGGTGCCCACCACCGGGCCGCGCAGCTCACCCGTGCCCTGGCGGGCTAGGGCGATGATGTACATCAGCTCGTCCCCGTCGACGAGCCGGCCTTGACGGTCGACCATGATGACCCGATCGCCGTCGCCGTCCAGCGCGATCCCCGCATCGGCCCCCAGGTCCAGCACGGCCTGCTGCAGGGTCTGCGGACAAATGGAGCCGCTGGCCTCGTTGATGTTCAGCCCGTTGGGCTCCACGCCCAGCTCGTGCACCCGGGCACCCAGCTCCTTGAGCACGGCTGGGGCGACGTGATAGGTGGCGCCGTGGGCGCAGTCCACCACCAGTTTCATCCCCCGCAGCTCCAGGCTCATGGGCACGGTGCTCTTGCAGAACTCGATGTAGCGTCCGGCGGCGTCATCCACCCGCTCGGCCTTGCCGAGCTGGGAAGAGGCCACCGTGCGCATGGGGCGCTCGAGCTCCTCCTCGATGGCCTGCTCCACTGCATCGGGCAGCTTCAGTCCCTTGTGCGAGAAGAACTTGATGCCGTTGTCCTGATAGGGGTTGTGCGAGGCGCTGATGACGATGCCGGTCTGGGCATGCAGGGTCCGGGTGAGGTAGGCGATACCGGGCGTCGGCATGGGCCCCAGCAGCCGGATGTCCACGCCGGCGGCGGAGAGGCCTGCCTGCAGCGCGGACTCGAACATGTAGCCGGAGATGCGGGTGTCCTTGCCGATGATGGCCATGCCGCGCGGACCCCGGGCCAGCACCCGACCCACGGCCCAGCCCAGCTTGAGCACGAACTCCGCGGTAATGGGGTGCTCTCCGACCGTGCCGCGGATGCCATCGGTGCCGAAATACTGTCGGGTCATTCTGCCTCCCTCCTGGCGGTGCGCACCGCCTGCACGATTCTCAACGCCTCGACGGTGGGACGCACATCGTGGGTACGGACGATGGCGGCCCCGTGCAGCACCGCAATCACGGCCCCGGCCACGCCGCCCGTAACCCGCTGATCCACGGGCGCATCCAGCAGGGTCCCGAGCATGGACTTGCGGGACAAGCCGACCAGGATGGGCAGATTCAGGCGCTGTAGTGCCCGCAGTCCACCGAGTAGCTGCATATTATGCGTCAAGGTCTTGCCGAAACCGAAGCCGGGATCGACCAGCAGGCGCTGGCGTTGGATCCCGGCCGCTAGGCAGGCATCCACGCGCTCGCCGAGAAAAGCGCCCACCTCCGAGACGACGTCGTCGTAATGGGGAGCGACCTGCATGGTCCCGGGCTCGCCCTGCATGTGCACTAGACATACCGGCACGGCAGCTCGCGCCGCCGCCTCGACGGCACCCGCGCCGCGCAAGGCCGCGACGTCGTTGATCATGCCGGCCCCTGCCGCCACCGTCGCCCGCATCACTTCCGGCTTGCGGGTGTCCACGGACAAAGGCAGATCCAGCTCTGCCGCCAGCGCCTCAAAGACTGGCAGGACCCGGGAAAGCTCCTCCTCGGCGCTGACCGGCTGGGCCCCGGGCCGGGTGGATTCCCCTCCGATGTCGAGCAGGTCGGCGCCCTCGGCGACCATCTCCCGAGCCCGGCACAGGGCCGCCGACAGCGCCAGATGGCGCCCGCCGTCGGAGAAGGAATCCGGGGTGACGTTGAGAATCCCCATGACCAGCGGCCGGTCGAGCGCCAGCCTGCGGCCAGCGCAATCCAGGGTGCGGACCATTGACGGGCGGGATTCCTCTGCGGAAAACGCAACGACCCCGCCACGGCGTGCGGCAGGGTCGTTGGCTCCAGACCGATGGGCTCAGAGCTGGCTGGCCGGTCCGCCGATGGCCCCATCGGGCCGGCTGCCGCGCTTGCCCGCGTCGGGGGTGATGGGCGCCCCGCCGCCGGGAGCCTCCACGTCGCTCCACCCCTCCGGAGGACGGGGCGGCTTGCCGGTCATGATGTCGTTGATCTGACTGCTCTCCAGGGTCTCGTACTTGATCAGGGCCTCCGCCATCATGTGCAGCTTGTCCATGTTGTCCTCCAGCAGTTTGCGGGAGCGCTCGTAGTTGCGCTCGATAAAGCTGCGCACCTCCTCGTCGATGATGTGCGCCGTCTCGTCGGAGACCATCTTGTGCTGGGTCACGGCGTGGCCGAGGAAAACTTCGCCCTCCTCCTCGCTGTAGGTCAGCGGACCGAGCTTGCTCGACAGGCCCCACTTGGTGACCATATTGCGAGCGATGTCGGTGGCCCGCTGGATGTCGTTCTGAGCACCGGTGGTCACCATCTCCAGCCCGAAGATGAGCTCCTCGGCGATGCGCCCACCGAACAGGCTGGAGATCTGGCTCTCCAGGTGCTGCCGGCTGAGGCTGTAGCGATCCTCCTCCGGCAGGAACATGGTCACGCCCAGGGCCCGGCCGCGGGGAATGATGCTCACTTTGTAGACCGGATCGTGTGAGGGCACCAGCCGGCCGACGATGGCGTGCCCAGCCTCGTGATAGGCGGTGAGCTTCTTCTCCCGCTCGCCCATGACCATGGACTTGCGCTCGGCACCCATCATGATCTTGTCCTTGGCCTTCTCGAACTCCTCCATGCCCACCTCGCGCCTGTTGGCGCGAGCCGCGAACAGGGCCGCCTCGTTCACGAGATTGGCCAGATCCGCTCCGGAAAACCCCGGGGTGCCGCGGGCGATCACGCCGGGCCGAACGTTCTCGCCCGACGGCACCTTGCGCATGTGCACCTTGAGGATCTGCTCGCGGCCGCGGA
>CAYQDX010000337.1:0-4614 GCA_964416345.1 uncultured Ectothiorhodospiraceae bacterium | reverse complement strand
CCACGTAGAGCGGAAAGGTGATGTCGTGGCGGATGAGCTCGAAATGCGGGTGGTCCTGCAGGTGGAGGATGTTCTCGCGCACGCCGGTGAAGAAATTGTCGACGCACAGCACGTCGCTGCCGTCCGCCAGCAGGCGCTCGCAAAGGTGGGAGCCCAGGAACCCGGCTCCTCCGGTGACGAGCACGCGCTTGCGCTGCTGTAGGTTTCTCATGTCTAGGCTCCCGCGGTTTGCTGGTTGGATTGTAGCGGGAGGCGGGGCATGGCCCAAGCCTCAGGGTCCTTGTCCCGCGAGATCAGTCGAGGAACGGATTGGTGATGGGCTCGGGGGGCTCCGTCGGCTCCTGCGAAGTGATGTCCTCGATGTGGCGCCCGCGGCGGAAGGTGCCTGCGGTGCGGCGAGTGGTCGTCTGCTTCCCGAGGTGCGGATGAAAGAACACGCCCGCCAGGAAGGCGAAGTAGATGGCGTTGGCCGGGATATGAAGGTTGAAATCCACTACGCTGTGAATCCCCATCAGCAGCAGAGCGATGCCTGCGCCCACCTGGACCAGCCTTCGGCCCTGCCAGGTCTCGCCCCAGAGCGCTCGCCAGCGGCCGAGGTACGCCACCAGGGCCATACCCAGCAGTCCCGCCGCCAGCAGCCCTCCCTCCATCAGCCATTCGAGATAGTCGTTGTGGGCATGGTTGACGAAGTACGTCACCTGCTCAGGTTGGAACCGCGGGAATACCAGCGGGTAGGTGCCAGGACCGCTGCCGAAGGGCAGGAAGGTGCCGATGGCGTCCAGCGTCCTGCCGAATACCGGCCAGCGAGCATCCCCCAGGGCACCGTTGCCGGCGAAGCGCTGCAGCACGGGCGCCAGCGCCGCCTCCGCCGCCAGCCCGACCGCAATGACACCCAGCACCGCCACCGCGGCGCTCTTGCCTCGACCCGAGACGGCCCCCCGCGCCATCATGGCGACGCACAGCACGATTCCCAGCATGGCCATCAGCACGCCCATGCGCGAGCGCGACAGCACGATGCCGATGATCATGAGCACGCTCACGATGGCCCAGACCACCATCGCGGGCCGCCAGGATGCCATGGCAGCAAGCCGGCGCCGCAGAGACCTTCGTACCCCATGGTGGAGCTCCGAATCGCGGTAGGCGGCGAGAAACAGGCCGATGCTAACGGGCAGCGCCATTTCGAGGAAGCCTGCCAGATGATTACGGTTGGCGTAGGTGCCCACACCGATGCCGGGACTGGCGGGGCGTGAGAAGAAGTAGAGCTCACTCCAGACATGCGAGCCGAATTGCAGCATCGCCAGCACCGCCTGAATCACGGCCATCGCCAGCAGCAGGCGGATCAGAAGGCTCACCCGCCGCGCCGGCAGCGTCACGACGGCGTACAACATCGCCAGTGGGGGCAGCAGGGCCAGCCAGGCCTGCTCGGTCACGACCCGAATCACGCTGCCGGCCCGCCAGTTCTTGGCCTGACCGAGCAGGCCGAGGACCTCGGCGTAGAGGCCGCGGCCCGGCAGCGCGGCCCAAAGCCCCGCGGGTAGAGGAATGAGATAGAGCACGGGGTAAAGTAGCGTCAGCGCGATCCACCAGCCGAGCAGCCTTGGCACGCGAGGCACAGGCGCCAGAGCCATGGAGAGCGTCAGTGCCAGGGCGAGAAGCTCGAGCGCCATGAGCGGGAGCGGCCGGTTGCCGCCCAGGACGATGGGCGCGAAAAGGAGCATGAGAGCCGCGATGCCGGTGCCTGTCAAACTGGTCCCGGAACGCGCGGACACAGCCCCTGTGCTGGACTCACGCCGCTCCACGGCGGTCGTTACCTCCTTTCCCGAGGCAATGGCGTGACAGGTATGGCACGCAGCTTCTGTGTTTGTCGCCGCGACACTCAACCCCCCCGCTGAATGATCAGGTCATCGAACCAGATCTCACCCTTGAAGGCGAAATCCGCGGGGATCTCGCCCAGGCTGACCAGCCGCAAGGTCTGGCCTTCGCAGCCCGAGTGCGGCACCTCGAAGCCGAAGCCGAACGCTCGCCACTCGTCGGTACCGTAAAAGAGCTCACTCGCGGCCAGGGGCTGCTTGGCGGCGACGCAGCTGACCTGCCACTGCAGGCCTTTCGGTGTGCGCAGATCCCGCAGCTTGGCCAGACCCCGCAACCGGTAGCGACCCGGCTGCAGGTAGAGCGGCTGGTACACATGGTGGAAGCGCCCCTGATGCCCGCTGAAGGTGACCCGCAAGGCGCGCTCGCCGCGGGCGCCGAAGGTCCGGCCGACGCCTACGGAGACGCCCTTCACCGGGGGGGTGTGCCAGTCGAAGCCGCGGTTGGTGATGTCCAGCTCAAAGCCGCCGTTGTACAAGAGACCCAGGCCGCGCCGCAGCGCGCGCGGCAGATTCTCTGACCACACCATGTAGGCCTGGCCCCACAGGCCTTCTCGCTGCAGGCGCTCCACGTACGCATTGCGCTCCACAGCACTGAGGGGATGGGGTGAGACTCCCCGCAGGGCGGCGAGGGTGTACAGCGGCTTGAGACTCCGCGCCCGCCTCGCTGCGTAGCGCATGAAATCGTCCCACCAGGGCGGCGGATCCCGCGTCAGCACCTCCAGCGCCGGGTACGACTGGTTGTCGGAGGCGACACGCAGCAACAGCGGGTATATCTCGCTGCCGAGCGTAGGACGGCGCGCCACCGCTCGGCCCAGATGAGTCAGGGCCTCGCGCAGCTCGCCTCGCTCCAGCCAGTAGGCGCCGGACTGCAGCAGCACGTCCGCATCCAAAGGCGAGAGCCTGTCCGCAAGCGCCATGGCCTGGCCTGCAGGACCGCTCTGCCCGGGTGCAGACCAGGCCCGCCCCAGGCGCACCAGGATACTCCCATTGGCCGGGTCCGCGACCACTGCCCGCCGCCACAGCCGCACCGCCTCGGCGGGATCCTGTGCGTAGGCGGCGAGCCCGGCCTGGTAAAGGGCCTGGGGGTGGCCGGGGCACCAGAGCAGGGCGCGCGCAGCCTCCTCGGAGCCGCCAGGGGAATCGCCGGCGTAGTGCTCGGCCAGACCCAGCACCACCACCCGCCAGGCCAGAGCCAGTACGACTGCGACCAAAGCACCGCGCAGCAGCGCTCCCAGGGGGCTTGCGCGCCCGATCACGGTGTTTCCGTCGTATGAAATAGGGACGTAATGACGGGGTGTCGTCCGCCCGGTGCCACGTGGAAGGTGATTCTGCCGTGCTGCTGCAGCCACTGGCCGAAAAGGCTCTTGCGCACCTTGAGCACGTAATGGCCCTCTCCCCAGGCCGCCTGCCCACCGGGAAACCAGTGAATGTCGGCGAGCGCCATCCGCCGTGAGACGGTGGAGTCGAAGGTGCTAGCGTATTCGCGGGCAATCTTGTCCCGACCGGCGATGTCGTCGGCGCGGGCATCGCCGGCAAACAGGGCGATGAATCGCCTCAGATCTCCCGCTTCGTAGGCGTCTACGAACACGCGCTCCAGATCCTTGAGGTCCGCGAGCTTGATGTCCGTGGGCTGGCGCGTGCTAGAGTCCTCGGTGACGCCGGCGCGCGGCGACGTCCGGGCGGCGGGCGACTGGGTGCGTGTGCTCACGCTCTCCGGCACCACGGCGGCCTTTCTCGCCGCCAGCGTGGAAGCCTGGTCCCGGGCCGCCTGCGCCGCGACCACGGCTGCACTGCGTGGGGATTCGGACGCATTCGCGGGACGGCGCGAGGCGACCACCGCGGCGGCTCCCGTCCCAGGGCCCGCCAGCGGGTGCTCGTCCGACGTGGTGCTGACGGAGCGCTGGGTATGCTCGATATGCTCGTCCGATGAAGGTGGGGTCGCGGTGCCCTTCGAGGACCGAGCGGCGCCTGGGACCATCTCACTAGACCCGGAGCCAGCCAGCAGCAATTGCGTTTCGATGGTGCCCACCTCGGTCTGATGCTCCGATCCGGCATGCCCCGACGGCAGGCGCTCTCCCGGAGCCTCTTCTGCAGCGGCGAGGCTCGCGGGCGCCTGAGACGCCGCTCCGTGCACCTGTGTGGCGCCTAGACGACCGAGCGGCGCGGGAGATTGCTCGACGCTTGCTTCCTGAGCAGCCATCTTGAGCTCCGGCCTTGCGGCGCTTCGCCGGCCCACGGGAGACTCTAATGCCGGCGCCGACGGTAGAGCTGGTGCAGCCCTGGGGAGCTCCGGCGCTTCCGTCCGGACGGTCAGGGCCTGCAGAGCTTGCGGGCCGGCCTCGACTTGGGGCACATCGACCACCGGCTGGCGGCCTAAGTAGGTGGAGATCACGACGATTACCGCAGCCAGGGCGCTGGCGCCGACGACGATGGACGGCGTGTGTCGCGTCCACCTGCCCGTACGCAGCCAGGGGCCGATGTAGGCCCGCTCCGTCGTGGCTCGAAAGCTCGGAGCTGCGGCTTCCCGCTTCGCGCTCGCCGCGGCGATGATCCGGTGGCTGCGCCGGAGTAGCTCCTGATCGTAGGCGGCACGCTGCTCGACATTGCGAAGCACGTTGTAGGCCTGATTGAGGCGTGTGGCATAGACGTCCTGCCACTCCTCCGGACCCGCCTCGCGGTCGGGGTGGAACATGCGCATGAGCAGGCGATGGTGCTGCTTGATCTGGTCAAGCGGCGCACCGGG
>CAYQDX010000336.1:0-4648 GCA_964416345.1 uncultured Ectothiorhodospiraceae bacterium | reverse complement strand
GCCGATGCGCCAGCCGGTCATGCCGAAGTACTTGGAGAAGCTGTTCACGACGAAGACGCCCTCCGACAGCCCCGCCGCAGTGACCGGCTCCCGGTCGTAGACCAGGCCGTGATAGATCTCGTCCACGATGGCCCAGCCGCCGCCGACCTGCGCCAGCTCGACGATGGCCTGCAGCTCGGCCGGGGGGAGGATAGTGCCGGTGGGATTGGCAGGGGTGCTGACCATCACCGCCACGGTGCGCTCGCTCCAGTGCTGCGCCACCAGCCCTGCCGTGAGCTGGTAGCCGGTCTCGGGCCCCACCGGGATACCCACCGGCACGCCCTCCAGCATGCGCACGAAATGCCGGTTGCAGGGATATCCAGGATCCGCCATCAGCACCTCGGCCCCAGGGCTCACCAGCACGCCGGCCACCAGCAGCAACGCCCCCGAGGCCCCCGGCGTGACGATGACCCGCTGCGGATCGACCCGCGTCCCGTAGCATCTGTGGTAGTGCTCGGCGATAGCACCGCGTAGCTCCGGCACCCCCAGGGCCGGAGTGTAGTGGGTGCGCCCGTCCGCCAGAGCCCGCCGGCCGGCCTCGATCACCGGAGCAGGCGAGACGAAATCCGGCTCCCCGATCTCCATGTGGATGATGGAGCGGCCCTGGCTCTCCAGCTGACGGGCCCGCGCCAGCAGAGCCATGACGTGGAATGGCTGGATGTGGCGCATCCGCCCAGCCAGGACGCGAGCCGCCCCCGCCTCAGTCACGGCGTGCCCCATGGAGGCGCCGCACCAAGGCGACATCCACATAGGTCGCTCTGCCCGCATCGCCGGAGAGCACTGTGAAGGGAGAGTCCGGCTCTCCGAGTCCATCCAACACGAGGGCGGCACCGTCGAGCGCCTGGTCCTTGGTATAGTCATTGACGGTGACGATGGTGAGCAGCCCCGCCCCCCTGGCGGCGCGCAGCCCGTGGGCCGAATCCTCGAAGGCCAGACAGCTGTGCGCTGTAAGGCCCAGGCCTCGCAACGCGTAGTGGTAGATGTCCGGCGACGGCTTCTTCGCCGCGACCACGTCGCCGGCGGCAATCACATCGATCCACGACAAAGCCTCCGACGGCAGGCAGTGGTCCAGCAAAGCGGTGACATTGGGCAGGGAGGTCGTGGTGGCCACAGCAAGACGCATGCCGGCCGCGTGGCTTTCCGCCAGGAGGCGCGCGACACCGGGCCGCAACGGTATCCGCCCCCGGCACAGCAGGCGGGTGTAAATCTCGGTCTTGGCAGCGTGCAGGTCGGCGATGCGCCCATCATCGACGGCTTCCGACTCACCCGGCGGGCGAAAGCGCTGCAGGTAGTAGCGCATGCGCTCCTTGCCTCCGGTCACCTCCAGCAGCTCGCCGTAGAGCGCTTCTGACCAGTGCCAGTCCAGCCCTGCCTGCGAGAAGGCCTCGTTGAATGCCACGCGGTGGCCGTCGCGCTCGGAGTCCGCCAGGGTGCCGTCGACGTCGAAGATGAGTGCCTTGAGCTCGTGCATGCGATCGTTCCGAAGCCAGTTGGCTGCCGGATGCCTCGGGGGCGGTGAAGGCAAGACAGGCCGCTAATGTAGCACACCGGCTCCTGCATCGTTGCCGAATTGCGTAGAAACGGCGATTCGGGTATAAGCGAATGTTGGATGTGATCCATCTGGCCAGATTGGAGACTTCGATGCCAGCGAACCAAGGGCCACAAGGCAGCTTTGGGGTGATGCCTTACGTTGAGGAGCAAGGCGAGGACTACATGAATCCCCGTCAACGGGAGCATTTTCGCGAGATCCTGCTGGCGTGGAAGCGTCGGCTCATGGAGGAGGTGGACCGCACCGTGCACCACATGCAGGACGAGGCCGCCAATTTCCCGGACCCGAACGATCGCGCCACCCAGGAGTCTGAATTCAGCATGGAGCTGCGAGCTCGGGATCGCGAGCGCAAGCTCATCAAGAAGATCGACGAGGCCATAGCACGCATCGACAAGGATGAATATGGCTACTGCGAATCCTGCGGCGTGGAGATCGGCATTCGCCGGCTGGAGGCCCGCCCGACCGCGACCCTGTGCATCGACTGCAAGACTCTCGACGAGATCCGCGAGAAGCAGCTCGGCACCTGAGCGGGCTCACCCCGGCCGGGGCGGCTGCCCCCGAGGCACCGGAGTGGTCCACGCCGGGCCGGGAAGCTCCCATCTCCGCCGAAGCCCCGCTATATCGGGGGCGGTTCGCGCCCTCCCCCACCGGTCCGCTGCACCTGGGCTCGCTGCTCGCCGCCGTTGCCAGTTTCCTTGAGGCCCGCCGCTGCGGCGGAGGATGGCTGGTGCGGATCGAGGACCTGGATCCGCCACGGGAAGTCGCCGGCGCGGCGGACGACATATTGCGCACCCTGGAAGCCTGTGGGCTCTACTGGGACGGTGAAGTGGAATACCAGAGCCGGCGTCATAGGCACTACGAGCACGCCCTGGAGGGGCTGCGCGGCGCCGGGCTGCTGTACGGCTGCACCTGCTCGCGGCGGGAGATTTCCGAGACGGCGCCGGCAGGACCTGCCGGCCCGATCTATCCGGGCACCTGCCGTGGCCGTCCCGTGGCCGGCCGCAGCCGGCGGGCCCTCCGGGTGCGCACCGACCTGACCCGGCCGCTGGCCTTCCAGGATCGACTCCAGGGGCCGGTGCGGCAGGACCTGCAGCGCGATGTCGGAGACTTCGTGCTGCGTCGCGCCGACGGCCTGTATGCCTACCACCTAGCGGTGGTGGTGGACGACGCGGCTCAGGGAATCACGGAGGTGGTGCGCGGCGGCGATCTGCTGGCTTCCACCCCGCGCCACCTGTATCTGCAAGACCTGCTGCAGCTGCCCACGCCGAGCTACCTGCACCTGCCGGTCATCGTCGATGCCGGCGGCACCAAGCTCAGCAAGCAGACGGGCGCGCCGCCCGTGGATACGGTCGATCCCGTGCCGGCCCTGCACCGTGTCCTAACGCTGCTGGGTCAGAGGCCGCCTGCCGCCCTGGGTCGCGCCACCATCGCCACGCTGTGGGACTGGGCCTCGGCCCACTGGCGCCCGGCGGCGATCCCACGCTTGCGAGCCGTGTCCGTGGGCGTCAGCGCCCGGGCTAAGGACGAGTAGTGGTCGTCGCCAGCGAATTCCGGCCCGCCTGGTGGCTGCGCAACGCCCACCTGCAGACCGTGTGGCCCCGCCTCACGCGGCGTCGACCACGGATCGCCCTGCGCTCGGAGCGACTAGAGCTGCCGGATGGCGATTTCGTCGATCTCAGCTGGACGCCCGGGGCGCGCGGGCCCATCGTGATGATACTGCACGGCCTGGAGGGCTCGTCGCGCTCGCACTATGTTAGGGGCATCCTCAGGGCCGTGCACGCGCGCGGCTGGCGCGGGGTCCTGATGCATTTCCGCGGCTGCAGCGGCGAGCCCAACCGGCTGCCACGCAGCTACCACTCGGGGGACACCGGCGATGTCGCCTACCTCGCCGATCGCCTGCGGGCAGACCACCCGGACACCCCGCTGCTCGCGGTGGGCTACTCCCTGGGCGGAAACGCGCTGCTCAAATGGCTGGGAGAATCGGGTACGGCCTCGCCCCTGAGCGCTGCGGCGGCCATCTCGGTGCCGTTTCGCCTGGGTGACGCCGCAGACCGCTTGGAGCATGGCTTCTCCCGGGTCTATCAGTGGACTTTCCTGAGCGAGCTGCGGGCCTCGGTACGGCGCAAGCGAGAGCGGGTGGATCTTCCGGAGATCCCCGGGTCTCTGGGCGGACTGCGCACCTTCAGGGCCTTCGATGACCGGGTGACCGCACCGCTGAACGGCTTCCAGGGCGCGGATGACTACTACGCCCGGGCGAGCTGCCGGCAGTACCTCCGGGGCATCCGGATCCCGACGCTCATCGTCCACTCCCTCGACGATCCCCTCATGACACCGGCGACGGTACCAGCGGCCACAGAGCTGCCGCCAGCCGTCACGCTGGAGCTAAGCCCGCAGGGCGGGCACGTCGGCTTCATCGGCGGGGCCACCCCCCCTGTCGCGCGCTACTGGCTGGAGCAGCGGGTGCCAGGCTTCCTCGCGGAGACGCTGCAAGGGCGCGGCTGGCGGAAACAAGAAAGGGGCCCGCAGGCCCCTCTCGCTCTCACATCCGCCAGCACGGGCCCTACTCGCCTTCACCCACCGCCTTCATGCTGAGGCGGATGCGACCCTGCTTGTCGACTTCCAGCACCTTGACCTTGATGGTGTCGCCTTCGGACAGCTTGTCGCTGACGTTCTCGACCCGCTCCTCCGAGATCTGGGAGATGTGCACGAGGCCGTCCTTGCCCGGCAGGATGGTCACGAAGGCGCCGAAGTCCATCAGCTTAGCGACCCGGCCCACGTAGACCTTGCCCACCTCGATGTCGGCGGTGATCTCCTCGATTCGGCGCTTGGCCTCCTGGCCGGCGGCGTTGTCCACCGAGGCGATCTTGACCGTGCCGTCGTCGCTGATGTCCACTTCGGCTCCGGTCTCTTCGGTGATGGCCCGAATGGTGGCCCCGCCCTTTCCTATGACGTCGCGAATCTTTTCCGGATTGATGCGCACGGTGATGATGCGCGGCGCATACTCCGACATCTCCTTGCGCGGCTCGGCAATCACCGCGTTCATCTTCTCCAGGATGTTCA
>CAYQDX010000335.1:0-4657 GCA_964416345.1 uncultured Ectothiorhodospiraceae bacterium | reverse complement strand
CCGGGATGTGCAGGCTGCGCGCCAGGATGGCCGTGTGCGAGGTCGGACCGCCGTGCTCAGTGATGAAACCCATGATCCCCTTGTGCTGGATCAGAACGGTGTCGGCCGGAGTCAAATCGTCGGCGACCACGATCCGCCCCCCCAGACCCTCTTCCATGCCGTCGTGGGGATCGTACTTCTGGTTGAGCAAGACGCGCTGGATGCGGATCACCACATGGTCGACGTCGTCCCTGCGGGTGCGCAGATAGGGATCGTCCATCTCATCGAATACCGCGACGACCGCATCGCGCTGGCTCTGCAACGCCCGCTCGGCGTTGCAGAGGCGCGTGCGTATGAGCTGGATCGGCACGTCCGAGAAAGTCGAGTCCTCCAGCATCAGGATGTGGGTGTCGATGAACGCGGCCACGTCCGCCGCCGTGTGTCGGGGGATGTGCTTGCGCACCTCCCTCAGCTGCTGTTTGGCCTTGCCCAGGGCCTCGACGAAACGGGCGACCTCCTGCTCCACTTGCTCGTCCGGGATGGCGTACTCGGGGATCTCCAGCTCGCCCCGCACCAGAACGTGGGCACGGCCGATGGCGATGCCGTTGGACACGCCCAGGCCGCACAGCGAGAGCGTCATGTGCGGCTGACTCCTGGCGTTTGCGGCCTCATTCGGTCTCACCGAAGCGCTCGGCGACCAGGTCGCTGAGCTGCTTCAGAGCGATCTCCTCATCCGCGCCGTCGACGATGATCTCCAGCGTCGTGCCCTGGCTGGCCGCCAGCATCATGATCCCCATGATGCTCTTGCCGTTCACCTCGCGTCCCCCGCGGACCACCCTCACCTCGGCCACGAAGCGCGAGGCCACGGTCACGAACCTTGCCGCGGCACGCGCATGCAATCCGAGCCTGTTGACAATCACCACCTCACCCTGGGCCACCATCACTCCTCCCGCAGCACCGCGCTGTCCACGATGCCCTCGCGCCCGCCGGTCAGCGCCTTCTGCGCCAGCTCCGGCAGGGCCAGCCAGGAGTAGTTCATGACCCTCACCAACATCGGCAGGTTGACGCCCGTGACTACCCGCACCCCCGCTCGATCCAACAGGTGGCTGGCGACGTTGCTGGGCGTGGACCCGTACATATCGGCAAGCACCAGCACGCCGTCACCCTGGTCCAGTCCATCGGCCAGGTGCTTGGCAGTGGCGACGAGATCGTCGGGGTCACAATCGCGGGACACGGACAGCACCTTCATCGCCAGCGGGCACATGCCCAGCATGGCGGTGGCCGTGGTGGCGAGCTCGGCGCCGATGTTGTCGTGGGTGATAATCAGGAGGCCGACCATGAAAGCAGATCCCGATGGCGCACCAGCACATTGCTGCGTTGCCGACTGAAGTGCTTGGCCAGGCGATCGGCGAGATACACCGAGCGGTGCTGGCCGCCGGTGCAGCCGATGGCAATGGTGAGGTAGCTGCGGTTGTCGGCTTCGAAGCGCGGCATCCACATGCCCAGGAATGATTGTAGGCTCTCGAACATCTCGGTTACCAAGGGCTCATTCTCCAGAAACTGGACCACCGCCTTGTCCAGGCCTGTGAGAGATCGCAGCTGCGGCTCCCAATGGGGGTTGGGCAGACAACGGGTATCGAAGACGAAGTCCGCGTCGTTCGGCACCCCGTGCTTGTAGCCGAAAGACTCGAACAGGATGGATAGGGTCTGCACGGCGCGGTCCAGCACCCGTGAGCGTATCAGCTCACGCAGCTGCTGGAAGCGCAGCTGGCTGGTGTCGATGCGGCTGTCGGCACAGGCATAGATCGGTTCCAGCAGCCGACGCTCTCGTTTCAGGGCCTCCGCCAGGGGCGCACCGTCGCGGCTGAGGGGATGGCGGCGCCGGGTCTCGCTATAGCGCTTGATCAGCGTCTTGTCGTCGGCCTCCAGGAACAGCACTTCGGTTTCGATGCCGGATACGCGCACCTGCTCGAGAATCTGCTCCAGCTGCGGCAGGCGGTCGACCTGGCTGCGGGCGTCGATGCTTACGGCGGCATCGTCCCGCGCCTGGTGGCCTGGGTCCGTCAGCTGGCTGGCGAACTCGGCCAGCAGCCCGATCGGCAGATTGTCGATGCAATAGAAGCCGAGATCCTCCAGCGTATGCAGCGCTACGCTCTTGCCGGACCCGGACATTCCACTGATGATAATCAGCCGCATGGCCGCCTACTCGTCCCCCGTCGCCGTGGCTGCCAAAGCACCAGGCCAATAGCCATTGTACCCGCTCCCAGGCCGCCATTGACCACTATACTCGTGCCTCGGTCGGAGCGACCGCGACTATCCCCGGCTGAGGATGCTCAGTCCCGCTCACCGGGCCAGGCGAGCAATACCAGCCACAGGCCCAGCCCTCCCAGCACCCAGCTCAGCGCGGGCATGTCGCCCCACATCTTCGCGCTGTAGCCGTCCAGGCCTTTGATGATGGCCGCTGAGAGCAGCAGGGCAGAGCCTACGGTGGCGGCATAGGAGCGCCGGCTGGCGCGCCGTAGCTCGCGGCGCAGGAGCTGCAGCTCGGGGCTGGAGATGTGCACCGCCAGCCTACCCTCTCGTGCCCGCCGCAGCACGTCATAGGCCAGAGAGGGCATCTCGGGTAGTGCCTCGGCCCAGCGCGGAGTATGGCGGCGCAGACCGCGCAGCAAGCCCTTGGCGCCCACCTGCTCGGCCATCCAGCGCTCCAGGAAGGGCTTGGCCGTGGTCCACAGATCCAGCTCCGGATAGAGCTGGCGGCCCAGCCCTTCGATGTTGAGCAGCGTCTTCTGTAGCAGCACCAGCTGAGGCTGCACCTCCATATTGAAGCGACGCGCGGTTTGGAACAGGCGCACCAGCAAGTGACCGAAGGAGATCTCCTTCAGCGGTCGCCCGAATATGGGCTCGCAGACGCAGCGAATGGCGGACTCGAGCTCGTCGATGCGAGTTCCCGCCGGCACCCAGCCAGACTCTACGTGCAGCTCCGCCACCCGATGGTAGTCGCGGTTGAAGAAGGCGAGGAAATTCTCCGCCAGATAGCGCTGATCCTCGGTGGTGAGCGTGCCGATGATGCCGAAATCCACCGCGATGTAGCTGCCCTGGCGGGAGACAAAGATGTTCCCCGGGTGCATGTCGGCATGGAAGAAGTTGTCGCGGAACACCTGGGTGTAGAAGATCTCTACTCCCATCTCCGAGAGCCGCTTCAAATTCACTCCATGGGCCCTCAGAGCGGCGATGTCGCTGATGGGAATCCCCGAGATGCGCTCCATCACCAGCACGTTACGCCGGGTGTAGCTCCACATCACCTCGGGGACGTAGAGCATGTCCGACCCTTCGAAGTTACGCCGCAGCTGGGCGCAGTTGGCCGCCTCGCGCAGCAGATCGAGCTCGTCAAAGATGGTCTTCTCGTACTCCGCTACGACCTCGCGGGGGCGCAGCCGGCGGCCGTCCGGCCAGTAGCGCTGGGCCAGTCCGGCCATTGCATACATCAGGCCGATATCCCGGCGGATGATACGCTCGATGTGGGGTCGCAGGACTTTCACCACCACTTGGCGGCCGTCGTGCAGGGTGGCCGCATGGACCTGGGCGATGGAGGCCGAGGCTAGCGGCTTCTCATCGAAGCTGGCGAACACCTCCTCCAGCCGGCGGCCGTAGGCGGCCTCGACGATGGTGCGGGCCCGGGCCCCGGGAAACGGCGGCACCTGATCCTGCAGCTTTGCCAGCTCCACTGCGATGTCCTCGGGCAGCAGGTCGCGCCGCGTGGACAGGAGCTGGCCAAACTTGACGAACATGGGTCCCAGGGACTCGAGTGCACGGCGGATGCGCACCCCGCGCGGCCCATGCACTCCGCGCAGCCAGTAGGAGGGCAGGAAGTAATTGAGAAAGCGCAGCGGCCGGAACAGATGGGTGGCGAGGATGATCTCCGCCAGCCCATGACGGGTGAGCACGAAGTTGATGTGTGCCAGGCGTAGCGCCTGCGACGGGCGAATCACTCCGGGCTCTCGGCCGGCGGATCCGCGGTGCCAGCATCGCCCGCCAGCGCCGACTCGAGGCGCCGGACACGGGCTTCCAGGCGGTCGGTGTCGGCACGCAGGGTGTCCACGCCGTCGAGCAGCTCGTCGACCTCGTCCCGTGTGGGCAGCAGCCGAGCCTCCTCGCGTAGATACTCCGAGAGGTCCTCTGCCAGCACCCGGCGCTCGCGTCGCACCCATCCGAGGGCGCCCCGCACCAGGCTGCCCAGCTGGTGGGCGACGATGTCGCCGGTCAAGCGTGAGAGCTGTTCTTCCCAATCCACCTCCATGTCGTCCAGGATGGCCTTGAAGCGCTGCCCCAGGGCCACGTCTCCGCTAATCTTCACCTCACCGCCGAACAGCACGCGACTGGGCTCACGGGTAGAGCCCATGCGCAGCAGTGCCAGTGGAGTGCCCTGGAGCAGCGTGTCCGGATCCCCTGCGTAGTGCTGGTAGAGGCACACTCTGCCGGACTGTGGCAGCACGTAGAAGCGCATTCCGAGGCCCTTGAGCTCGATGCCTACCACCTTGCCCGAGAGCTCGTCGAGACGCGCAACAGTGACGGGATCCAGGCGCAGGTAGCCGTTGAGCATGGTCTCCAGCCCCGCAACCACGGCGACCCCTGGCTCGTCAACGGTCGCCCCCCGAGGCTCACTCACAACCTGTAG
>CAYQDX010000334.1:0-4666 GCA_964416345.1 uncultured Ectothiorhodospiraceae bacterium | reverse complement strand
ATCCCTTGCCCTGGGCGTCGGGTCGCCGCAAATTGGTCACGTGGGCCGACAGATCGACCGTCTGGTGCCAGTAGCGCCCGGGAAACTTGGGCGTGTCTTCGTCCAGGACGCGGCCGAGGTCCACCGTCTCGCCACGCTTGACCAAGCCAATGGCACCCAGTACCACCGCGGGGGTGATCTCATTCAGGCTGCCGCGCTGGTCGTCGGCGCCGTAGCGGCTCGGCCACCACGGCTGCATGCCGGCGGCCAAGCCATGCGGGTCGCGGCGGGAGTCGCTGGAGTGCAGCCCGCCGGCTTCCCCGCCCTGCGCCGTCGCAATCACCACCCCGCTCAGGAGCAGCACCAATCCGAGGACTCTGCCCATGTCACACCGCCTCCCCTAGGCTGGAGCTGATGCTCATCCCGCCGTCAACGCGCAGGGTCACGCCAGTGATGTAATCCGCGGCGTCCGAGACAAGCCACACGGCGGCACGACCCACGTCTTCTGCATCACCCATGCGCCCGTAGGGAATGCGCTCTAGGAGGGCCGTCTCGGCGCCGGGTGTATCCCAGGCGGTACGGTTGTCCGCCGTTCTGATGGCGCCCGGGGCGATGCTGTTGACCCGGATGCGATAGGCGGCCGCCTCTCTTGCCATGGCCTGCATGAGCAGGCACACACCACCCCGGGCGGCCGCGCCGCTCGCGTCTCCCGCCCAGGAGACCCGGTCGTTGGCGGAGGCAACGCACAGAATCTTGCCCGCCGAGCTGGAGATCTCGGGCACCACTCCTTGGCGCACGAAGTATGCAATTGCCTCCCGTGCACATAGAAACTGCCCGGTCAGATTCACCCGCAGCCCCGACTCCCAGTCCTTCAGCGTCAGCGCATGCAATGGGGCCGCGCGCCGTACCCAGGCGTTGCAGACCAGGATGTCGAGTCCCTCGAGCCGCCCGGCCACGTGCTCGAACATGTCCTTGACCTGGTCTTCGTGGCCGACGTCGGCCTGGATGCTGAAGGCCTCGCCGCCCGCGGCGCCGATCTGGTCGGCCAGCAGCACGGTGGGGCCCGGATCGCTCAGATAGTGGAGAGCGACCTTGGCCCCCGCGGCGGCCAGCGCCAGGGCGATGCCTGCCCCTAGGCCCGAGCCGGCGCCGGTGACCAGTGCGCGCTGTCCCGCGAGCACCGGTCCGCTGGTGTGCGAGCCCGTCGTCATCCGCACCGCCCGCTAGGACCGAGCCAGCCGAAACGGCGGGCGATCCAGTGGTCTAGAGAAAGCTTTCCAGGACCATGGGTCACGGTCATGAGCAGTAGGATGCCCCAGACTAGGTGCTGCTCGCGCCCGGCCGAGCCCAGCTCCGGGTAGGAGATCACCGCGATGATGTTGAAGACAAACAGCACCACGGCCGCCGGGCGCCCGGCGAGCCCGAGTGCGAGAAACACCGGAAAAAACAGCTCGGTGAAGGTCCCCATGTAGGCGGCCACCTCCGGTGGCAGCAAGGGGACGGAGTACTCGTACTTGAACAACTGGATGGTGGTGCTGAAGCTCTGAATCTTGGTCAGGCCCGATTTGATGAACACGTTGGCCACCCACAGGCGGGCGGCCAGATGGGCGACAGGCGCCAGCCAGGACAAGGCGCAGTAGACGGAGCGCACGAGGCCGGGGAATCCGCCTCCGCGATTGCCCGTCTTGGTCTCAGCAGTGGTTTCCATGGTCGTCTCCCGTGGGAATCGGTTTATTGGGACGCGCCGGTGAAGGTGCCGAGCTGCAGATGCTTGTGTAGGCTGGCTCCGACGTCGAATGTCGCCTCGAGCTTCAGGGCATCGGCTACCGCCTGCTCCAGTGAGCCACCGCGGCCGAATGCCGCGAGCAGAGCAAGCTCCGCGGGGCCCAGGCGCAGGAGCTCTACCCTGTCATCCTGCCGCCGCACGAGGATGTCATCGGCGCCCTCGTCCAGGCTCACCGTTTGCTCGCCTGCCCAGTCTTGCTGATTGACCTGCCAGATGCGCAGCAGCGGATACGCAGAGTGCAGCAGGGCCGTAGCAGGGTGCAGGGTGAAGCGCAGGGTGTGGTGGCGCTCCGCCGGCACCGAGGCGAGCGATACCAGGCTGAGTGGCGGCGCGTCCGCGGCGTGCAGCACCTCGTGACTGGCCCATTCGAGGCGCGCGACATCCGCCAGATAGGCAAGCTCGGCGAGCTCCGGGAGCTGGGCCAGCCACTGTGCGAGGCCCGCGCCGTAGGCGTGGAGATCACCCGAGCGGGAGGGCACGGCCTTGACGTACGCCTTGGCCGTCTGGCGGAAGAAATCCTCTCCGGTCAGGCGTCGCAGCACTGGATAGGTCGCCTCCAGAGCCCCGCAGAGATTGGCGTAGACGTTGTTTCGATAGACCTGCACCCGTCTCGCCGCCGGAATGCCGTTTGCCATCACGAAAGCAGTCGCCTCCGCGGATTCGGGATCCAATAGGGCCTGCGCGAAGACGCGCTGCAGCTCACGCAGCGTCGGCATGGCGAGCCTCCTCCAGCATGCGCTCCGCACGCTCGGCCTCGTCGATCAGGGTCTGCAATGGGGGTAGATCCGTGTCCCACTCGATCAGGGTCGGAATCGGCCCCAGGGTTGCCAGCGCCTCGCGGTACAGTGCCCAGACCTCCGGGTGGACCGGCCGGCTGTGGGTATCGATCAGGATCTCGCCGTCGTCGAAGCGCTTCGACGTGAAGCCGGCCAGATGAATCTCCTCTACGTCCGACGGGCGCACGGCGCGCAGATAGTCGTGGGGATCGAGCCCGTGGTTGCGGGCGCTGACGTAGACGTTGTTGACGTCCAGCAGGATGCCGCAGCCGGTCCGACGCGCCAGCTCGGAAAGAAACGCTTCTTCCGCAATCGTCGAGTGTGCGAAGCGGAGATAGGTGGAGGGATTCTCCAGCAGGATTCGGCGGTCTAGCCGCTCCTGGATTTCGGCGACTCGAACCGACACGTGGTCCAAGGCCTCCTCGGTGTACGGTAGCGGCAGCAGGTCGTTGTAATGACGACCACCGACCATGCCCCAGGAGAGATGCTCCGAGACCAGGGCCGGCTGGTAGCGCGCGATCAGGGCCCGCAGCTTTTCCAGATGCACCAGGTCGAGGGGATCCGTGGAGCCCAGGGACAGTCCGACGCCGTGCAGGCTGAGGGGATAATGCGGGCGCAACGCTTCCAGGTCCGCATGGACCGCTCCCCCGGCACCGAAATAGTTCTCGCTGTGGACCTCCAGCCAACAGACCTCCGGCAGGGTGTCCAGGACCTCGCGATGATGGGCGGCCCGCAGGCCGATCCCGGCGCACGCCGGGATACGGCCAGGCCGCGCGATGGCCACGTTCACGGCCATGCCTTGCGGCCCTACTTCTTGGGCTCCAGGCTGCCGCCCACGATCTTCTCGCAGGTGCCCTTGGGCAGGTAGATCCACGACATGGGCTCGCTGTCCTCCGTGGAGCTACCCGCGCAGGCGTGGGTGCTGGTCTGGCAGTCATTGCTGCCGGCCTTGACGACCCCGTAGCACTTCTCCGGCTTTTCCTCGGCCAGGGCCGCGGTATTGCCGAGTGCGACCGTCGCGAATACGGCGGCCAGGGCGGACTGAGCGATGAGCTTGCTGTTCATGGATTCTTTCTCCTGATGGACTTTGGTGTGCGATGCGTTTACTCACGGCGCCGGTGGCGCCCGTGGTCAAGGCGACTTGACGCTCAGCATTGGGCAACGACTGTGCCAGGCGCTCGCCGAGCGCGAAAACCAAGGAAAAGAATCAGAATTAGAATGCGTTGGCAAGGCCTGCCCCGGGCAGCCCGCGGGTCGCAGCTATCACCGACCCACGCTGTCTCGTGGCCGGCCGCGAGATGTCGCGGGCTGAAGGCCGGGACGACCCGCCATCGCGACATCGAAGGCCTGACTTGGATACGGATTCAGTCGGCCCGGGCGATGCCCAGGCGTTTCATCTTGGATCTGAGCGTGCTCGGCGCCAGAGCCAATGCCGCCGCCGCGCCGCCGGGTCCCTCGATGAGCCAATCGGTCTGGGTGAGGGTACGCAGGATGTGCTCGCGCTCCGCGTCCTTGAGTGCTTGCGGCTGTGGGGCCGAGCCGATGCTGCCGTCTCCGCGCAGGTGTGCCGCGGGGACTTCCACCACCGCGCCATCCGCCAGGATGGCGGCCCGCTCTATCACGTTCTGCAGTTCGCGGACGTTGCCCGGCCAAGCGTAGGCTCGGAGGCGCTCGAGGCTATCGGCACAGAGCTCATCGAGATTCTTGCCCAGCTTGCGCCCCAGCTGCCATAAGAAGGTCCGGGCCAGCAGCGGGACGTCATCCGGGCGCTCCCGCAGCGGCGGGATCCGAATCGGAAACACGTTGAGGCGGTAGTAGAGGTCCTGGCGGAAGGCACCGGCGCGCACCCGCTCGGCGAGGTCGCGGTTGGTGGCCGCCACGACCCGGGCGTCGGTGCGAATCGTCTCCGTGCCACCGACGCGCTCGAACTCCTGCTCCTGCAGCACGCGCAGCAGCTTGGCCTGGGCCGACAGGGACAGCTCCCCGACCTCATCCAGGAACAGGGTCCCACCGTTTGCCAGCTCGAAGCGGCCGATGCGCCGGGCGAGTGCGCCGGTGAACGCGCCCTTTTCGTGACCGAACAGCTCGCTCTCGATCAGCTCGCTGGGCAGCGCCGCGCAATTGA
>CAYQDX010000333.1:0-4669 GCA_964416345.1 uncultured Ectothiorhodospiraceae bacterium | reverse complement strand
TACGGGGGCGGTCGGGTAACTGGCCGTCCCACCGCGATGGTACTCGGTAACACCTGAGTGGAATGGCAGACCAATGGGACGCAGAAAATCATTGACATGGCCCCTGGTTGTTCTCACGATGTTGGCACTAACTCCAGTGCAAGCACAGGCGAATACGATATGGCCATTTGTCGCGTACTACGTGCAGCAGGAATTCCTGATCAATTTGTGGACGATCGGAATCGGGTTGACTATCGAATTCGTAGCTGTCTGGATACTGTTTCCTATAACGCCGTTCAAAGCTCTCGCCGCTGACGTCGTCATGAATGTCGCGTCGACGTTGCTAGGACTTGCGATGATCTACGGGCTGGCTTGGAGTGGATATAGTATCTTCGGCGACTACTCCTGGTGGTTTAGGGAACCAGTCGCGTTTGCAACGGTTATTATTATTAATTTCCTATTTGTATGTCTAATAAACGCCTCGATTGAAAGCGCCACGTTGATGTGGGTTTTCCGGCTTCCGCTTACGGGAAGGAGGTTTGGCTACTTGTTACTAGCAAATGGATTGAGCGCCGCAGTATCGCTCGCTGGAGTGTGGGCGCAAACAGGGGGCGAGCCATGGGTAAACCCGGGGTCGATTGTTTGATTGGGCTCTAGAACTTATTCGACGGCCCGAATCCCAACACCCGGCTCAAGGGCCGGCCGCGAAACGCCGGCGGCGCTTCTCGATAAGCTCGTTGGCGGCGCGCCTTGGCCCGGCAGTTATCAAGATCAATACAAGAGAGTCAAATAGTCTACGGAGGATTTGAGATTCAAGACGACAAGGGCAATGGATTTCCCGTTCTGGGATGAAGCGATTTTGCCCATTGTTTGGCCAGCAAGCGGCTCTCAGACAAAGCACAGCCTTGCCCTCCGGAACCTCACCGGACAGCCAAGCGCATCGTTGGCTATCGGCGTATGCGCCGGCGAGCTAAGGACACATCGCAGGGCGCTGCACTGGAGGTGGACGAAGGCCGTTGGCACGACCGGCGGGTCGTGTTTGCAAGGAACGGTAGAAGCGCAACGGCCCGCTACAACTCGCACAATAGGGTGTCAACTTCGGTGGAAACTGGCGCTCGGGGGCGCTCAGAGTAAACCCCGAGGGGGGCTCCACCGTGGCGACGAACTCTGGAAGCGGCGCCGTGAGGCTCGGGGAGAGCTAGCCCCAAGAGGGCACCTTCGTGAAGCCGGTGGGCAGCACATGCTGAAAGACGTCTTATGGGGCATAGTAGTCGGACGCCGGGGGAGCCCGTTACATGGTGGACGACCCCATGGAGTACGCGGCCCGCAAAGGAAGCTCATGCCGGACAGGCAGCATCGGACGAACATGAGTCACCCTCACTGCGGGGATAGCAACTGGGATTTGCAACGGGCACCCCTGAGGGTCCGCGCGAAAGCGAGTACAACCGAGGAACCGGATGCGTGAAGACCGCACGTCTGGGCCTGTAGCGAGGGCTACGGGTGACCGGCGTTTCTACGCCGGAGACACGAGTAGAGTCATCCGCAACTTTAGCTCATTATCCGTCGAGGATTGTTTTCTATGTATAGACCCCTAATTTGTAGAAGGCTAGGCTTGTTAGTGGCAACCGCCGCCTTAAGTGCTTGTGCGCTACTAGGAGTCAAGACGCAGCCTCAGCAAGACTTACCAGAAGCGTGCCGGACGAATTGTGTGACACCGTATTCGCAGGTTCTCGGCACGGCGCCAGGGGATGTAGCTGCATACTCCAACTGTAATGTGGGTTGCGTCATTTTCACCCCGAATATAGAAGAGAGCACTTACACCGGCATAAAGTGGCAATGCGTCGAATTTGCGCGGCGCTGGCTGCTTGACAATATGGGCGTGGTTTACGGCGATGTCGATACAGCATCTGATATCTGGAGTAAGATTGAGTTTGTGAGCCGCGTCGCCGATAACCAGTCGATTCCACTTCGAGCTTATGTGAACGGATCGGCCGAGTCACCCAAGGCTGGTGACTTGTTGATCTACAGCAAAGAATACTTGAACACTGGACATGTCGCAGTGATAACTGACGTAGATTGGCATGCGGGTGTACTCAAGGTTGCGGAGCAAAACTATCTTAATCAAACGTGGCCTGCCGATTATGCCCGGCAGATTGATGTCATAAATAGGAATGGGCGATATTGGGTGCTGGATGCTTATGTGCTCGGTTGGAAACGGGTGGCACAGGAGCATTGAACGTTCTTGCATTGGTCTCACGTGCGCCTCTACCGGACCCGAGGGCCGCGCGCCGGGCATCGTGATCTCAAACGTTTTGTGGTAGCACGGTCAAGGTCCGGTGGGGTTTAGCGTTATAGTCATTGAATTTGAAAAGATACCATATGTTACCGAATGACAAAAAAGTAATTGGCTATATCGCGAGCTACTCTCGTACTGAAGTGTTATTCGTTGGTGATGCATGCCTGATTATGGGTTCTGAGAAACAGCTGCTGGATCATATCTCAAGATATGCTCCAGAGCATGCGACCAAACTGAGTTTGAAGAAGATTCGTTTTGGCGATATCGTACACATTATCAATAATGGTGAAAAGTTTCTTCTTGATGAGGAATCATTTGGCCGATTTTTTCCTTTGGGAAAACAGATAGGATTTGAGCTCGATGATTCTTCATATAGCAATAGTGAGAACAGTGATTCTAAATTTTATTTATTAAGCCGTGATGGGCTTATAACAACACCACCCAGCTGACACAGGAAGCCGGGACCGTTTCGTGCCTGATCGAAAACTTCAGACCTGTTTTTTGTATGGCCGATCCTGAGCGCTATCGCGCCGAGCAATGCTCGGCGTCTCTTGCCGAGTGACAGCTTAGGGCACCCTCATCTTGCAAGCATGTTTGCGGAAGATGGGGCCAAGAAGGATCAAATTGCGGGGAGATAGCGCAACTGCGATACCGAGATAAGAAGCTCTTTGAGCTGTTGCGCGGCACCTTGGGCTTTGACTTCATCATTCGCATCCGCGGCAATATCACGGTCACCTGCGCCCGCGGAGAGTGCCGCCCTGCCGAGGAATGGATAGTCCAGGTTGCGCAACATGGTGTCCATGCGACCCGCCATCGTTAAGGGCACCCTGCTCGCGGCCCTGGCCCTGGCCGCGCTGGGCGCGCTAGTGCTCGCGAGCCACTACAGCTGGAGGTACCGGCACGCCAGGCGCCTGCCGGACCTGGTCGAGCTACAGGTCTTCGTTTTGTACGATTGCCCAAAGTACGGCGTCACGAAGGGCGATCAGCGCTACGTCTCTGCCACCGGCGCCCTCGAGGCCTGCGGCGTTCCAGCAGTCTCCCTGAAGCTCTTTGACGGCCGCGGCACCTTGCTGCACCGTGCCTCGACAGACCGCCGCGGCGAATACCGCCTGTTTCACAACGCCACCGTCGACGACCCACTGGCTGACCTACGCCGGCTCGATATTGAAACGCCCCGCTGCCAACCGGCATCGTTTCCTCTGCGCCTGGACAAGCAGCACAGCTTCTTCGGCGAATCCACGTCCGGGCGTCGCTACAGCTATCGCGGGAAGTTCCGATTCTTCTGCAAGCCCGTCGAGCCTGCGCAGTCCAGGTAGAGTTGATGGTCGCCCCGGCCGCTTTCTCTTTGCCCTATTTCTGGGAGGCGAGCCCCTCGGCGACCTCTTCAGGCGCACTCTCGCCGCGCGTCGCGGCCCGCGTGCAAGGTGCCTCGCGATGGTTCCTTTGTGCTGCTTTGCTGGTTGGAGACGCGGTATGCTCTTGCGACTTGACAGGGGTATGGATTTAGGACCGAACGGATAGACGGGACGGCCGTATCGTGAGCACCAAACCTGAGCGACAGGCGACATCGATCTTCGTCAGCTACCGCATTGCCGACACGCTGGCGATTGCCGATCGGCTTGACGCTGAGCTGCAGCGCACGCTCGGGGCCGAGGCGGTCTTCTTGGACCGCAGGACGATCGAGCCCGGCGACACCTGGGACAGCGATATCGAGACCGCACTCAAGGGCGCTGCGGTGGTGCTCGTGCTCATTGGCAAGAAGTGGCTCACGGAGCAGAACGAGCACGGTCGCCGGCGACTGCACGTTCCCGGCGACTGGGTGCGGCGCGAAGTCGAAACGGCTCTCCTGAACGCGAGATCTGTCATTCCAGTGCTGGTGGACGATGCATCACCACCCCCGACGGAGGCCTTCGCTGGCGTGCCGAGCATCGCGGCGCTGTCGAGCCGCCAAGGGGCACTGCAGCGTACCAAGGACTGGGACACGGACTTCAGCGCCCTGGTGGAGCGCCTGGCCGCGACGGGGCCGCGCGTGCTCACGGCGGCGGAAGCCGAGCGGGCGATCATCCCCGGGCGCATCGCCACCCGCGGGCAGACACCCGCCCAATTTGATGCCTTCTTCAGCTATAACACCCGCGAGCACGCGGCGGTGGAGCGTATCATCGGCCGCGCGCTCCAGGAGCGGGGCCTGACGGTGCTCCTCGACCGCTGGGGGCTGCTGGTGCCGACGGCTTGCCGGGAGAGGTCAGTGCGCCGCGAGCGCGGCGTGAGTCCGTCGGCTCCACGGCGTACGCCCTTGGTGCGAAGGCGGTGAAACTCTTGCGGCGCCTGCGCGCCGGCGCGAAGCGCCTGCGACGCGCGCTGTCACGGGATACGCAGGTGCGCTACGCCGTCGTG
>CAYQDX010000332.1:0-4775 GCA_964416345.1 uncultured Ectothiorhodospiraceae bacterium | reverse complement strand
GGTCAATGACAGCTTCCAGCTGCGCGGCATGATCACCGTCAAGGACATTCAGAAGGCGAAGGATCGGCCCAATGCCTGCAAGGACTCCCAAGAGCGCCTGCGGGTAGGTGCGGCGGTAGGCACCGGTCCCGGCACCAACGAGCGGGTCGAGGCCCTGGTGGCGGCCGGAGTGGACGTGATCGTCGTGGATACTGCCCACGGCCACGCCGAAGGCGTGCTGCAGCGGGTGCGCTGGGTCAAGGCCACCTATCCGGGGCTGCAGGTCATCGGGGGCAACATTGCCACCCCCGAGGCGGGCCGGGCCCTGGTGGACGCCGGCGCCGACGCCGTCAAGGTGGGCATCGGGCCCGGCTCCATCTGCACCACGCGTATCGTCGCCGGAGTCGGCGTGCCGCAAATCACCGCCGTGGCCAACGTGGCCGCAGCCATCAAGGACACGGGCGTGCCGGTGATTGCCGATGGCGGCATCCGCTATTCCGGGGATTTCGCCAAGGCCATCGCGGCCGGGGCCCACTGTGTCATGGTGGGCAGCCTGTTCGCCGGCACCGAAGAGGCGCCCGGCGAAGTGGAGCTCTATCAGGGCCGCTCCTACAAGTCCTATCGCGGCATGGGCTCGCTGGGAGCCATGGGGCAGAAGGATGGCTCCAGCGACCGCTACTTCCAGGATGAAGCGGACAGCGTGGAAAAGCTCGTGCCGGAGGGCATCGAAGGCCGTGTGCCCTACAAGGGCAGCCTGCAGAATGTGGTGCACCAGTTCCTGGGCGGATTGCGCTCGAGTATGGGCTACGTCGGCTGCAGGAGCATTGAGGAGATGCGCTCCCGCAGCCGGTTCGTGCGCATCACCGGCGCCGGGGTGAGAGAGAGTCACGTGCATGACGTGGCCATCACCAAAGAGGCGCCGAACTACCGTATCGACTGATTGCCTCTGACCCGCTCAGTCGCGGTGTGCGGGCTACAGCCACGGGGAACGCCCAATTTGAGCACAAATATCCATGCCCAGCGCATCCTGGTGCTGGACTTTGGCTCCCAGTACACCCAGCTCATCGCCCGCCGGGTCCGCGAGGCAGGCGTTTATTGCGAGATTCGCGCCTTCGACGTGAGCGAGGCCGAGCTGCGGGATTTCCGGCCCCGGGGAGTCATGCTCTCGGGTGGACCCGAGACGGTGACCGAGGAGCGGACCCCCCGCGCGCCCGCCGCAGTATTCGAGCTCGGAGTGCCGGTGCTGGGCATTTGCTATGGCATGCAGACCATGGCCGAGCAGCTGGGTGGTGGTGTGGGGACCTCCACCCACCGAGAGTTTGGGTATGCCCAGGTGCGGGCGCGCGGTCACTCGCGCCTGCTGCGGGACATCGAGGATCACACCAGCCCGGAGGGCTATGGTCTGCTCGACGTCTGGATGAGCCATGGCGATCGGGTCGATCGCCTGCCGCAGGGCTTCCAGCTCATCGCCACGACCGACAATGCCCCCATCGCAGGCATGGCCGACGACGCCCGGCGATTCTACGGGCTGCAGTTCCATCCGGAGGTGACCCACACCCGCCAGGGCCAGCGCATCGTCGAGCGCTTCGTGGGGGACATCTGCGGCTGCGAGCCCAACTGGACCGCCCACAACATCATCGAAGACAGCATCCACCGGGTGCGCGAGCAGGTGGGTGAGGCGGGCGTGCTCCTGGCGCTGTCCGGCGGGGTGGACTCTTCAGTGGTGGCGGCCCTGCTGCATCGCGCCATCGGCCGGCAGCTCAATTGCGTGTTCGTCGACAACGGCCTGCTCCGCCTGCACGAGGGCGATCAGGTGATGGCCACCTTCGCGGAGCACATGGGTGTCAAGGTGCGGCGGGTCAACGCCGAGCAGCGCTTCCTCGGTGCCCTGAGGGGCGTCGCGGATCCGGAGCGCAAGCGTAAGATCATCGGCAATCTGTTCATCGAGGTGTTCGAAGAGGAGGCCGCCCAGGTCGCCGATGCACGTTGGCTAGCCCAGGGCACGATCTATCCGGACGTCATCGAGTCCGCCGGGGCCAAGACCGGCAAGGCCCACGTCATCAAGTCCCATCACAATGTGGGCGGCCTGCCGGAGACGATGAAGCTGGACCTCATCGAGCCGCTGCGGGAGCTGTTCAAGGACGAGGTGCGCAAGATCGGCTTGGAGCTGGGTCTGCCTTACGACATGGTGTATCGCCATCCTTTCCCGGGGCCGGGTCTGGGGGTGCGCATCCTCGGTGAAGTGAATCACGAGTATGCCGAGCTGCTGCGCCGTGCCGACGCGATCTTCATCGAGGAGCTGCGCCGGCACCAGTGGTACGACAACGTCAGCCAGGCCTTCGCGGTGTTCCTGCCGGTGAAGTCGGTGGGTGTGATGGGCGACCGGCGCCGCCACGACTATGTGGTCGCCCTGCGCGCGGTGGAGACCGTGGACTTCATGACGGCCCGATGGGCGCATTTGCCCTATGACCTGCTGGGCATCGTCTCCAATCGCATCATCAACGAGATCGATGGCATCTCCCGAGTGACCTACGACATCTCCGGCAAGCCCCCCGCCACTATCGAGTGGGAGTAGGCCTGGGGCGGTGGGGGGACGCCGATGGTCACGGATCAGCATTGGATGCGCCGGGCCCTGGCGCTGGCGCGGCGCGCAGTGGCGGCAGGGGAGGTCCCGGTGGGGGCCGTGCTGGTGCGCGGTGCCGAGCTGCTGGGCGAGGGCTGGAACTGCCCCATCGGCAGCCATGATCCTACCGCCCATGCAGAAATGCGCGCCCTGCGAGAGGCGGGGCGACGCTGCGCCAACTACCGCCTCGTGGACACCACCTTGTACGTGACGCTGGAGCCCTGTCTGATGTGCGCCGGCGCCCTGGTGCACGCACGGGTGGATCGCCTGGTGTTCGGCGCCTACGATCCCAAGGCCGGCGCCGCCGGCAGCCGGATGGACGTTCTGCGCAGCGAGTGGCTGAATCATCGGGTCCGGGTGGATGGCGGCGTGCTCCAGGCCGAATGCGGGGTGCTCCTGCGGGGCTTCTTTCAGGCTAGGCGGCACCGTGAATCCACCGGCGGCTGAGCCTCATCGCGAGAGCGCCGGGCAAGCTCCACACCCAAGGCCATCGCGTTCCCGCGCTGGGTAAGCCGATAGCTCGTCGAGGCCAGGCCGGAAGCTCGCAATGGGTCCTTCCTCAAGACGCAGCAAGAGACCGCGGCACTCTGCGGCGATTGCCACATGGCAGCCGGCCGCCCACAGAGGCGCACCACGAGGATAGATGAGGACAACCCGTCACCGCCGCCTGCTGGGCTTGTGGGTCGCACTGCTGGCGGTGTGGTGTGCGCCGGCGGGTGCCGCCGATGCGCAGCGCCCGGCGGACTGCGGCGCCGCCGCCCACACCGCCGAGGCACCGCCTCCCAGCCCGGATCTGCCTTACGGCCAGGGCGTCCTGTTTCGAGTCTCCACGCCGGAAGCACCCGTGAGCTACGTTTACGGAACGGTGCACTCCGAAGATCCACGCATCCTCAAGCTGCCGGCGCCGGTGGAGCAGGCGCTGGAAGGGGCGGTCAGCTTCACCATGGAGGCGGTGCCAACCGAGGCGGCGATGGCCATGCTCGGCAGCGGCGGTGTGCTGCAGTCCGACACGGGATTGAAGGAGCTGCTCGGTCCGAAGCTGTTTGCGCGCACACTCAAGCTCGTCGTCACCCACATGGGCTTGGACGAGAAGATGGTGCCGATGCTCACGGCGGGGCTGGAGCACATGAAGCCCTGGCTGGTGATGAGTCTGCTGAGCCTGCCCCGGCCGCGCACCGGCAGGTTTCTAGATCTGGTGCTGTATGAGCGGGCGCAGGCGCGGGCTATACCGGTCGACGGGCTGGAGACCTTCGAGGAGCAGCTGGCCATCCTCGACAGCATCCCGCTGGCGCACCAGGTCGCACTTCTGAAGGACGTGGTGTGTGACTACGCCGGCGTGCAGCGCCAGACAGAGCAGCTGGTGGATCTGTACTTGCGCCGGGATCTCGGCGCCCTGATGGCCATGGCGACCAGCTACCAGGGTGAGCATGCCGCACTGCATCGGGAGCTGATGCAACGGATCGTTTGGGACCGCGACCGTACCATGGCCGAGCGCCTGCTGCCGCGCCTGCGCAAGGGCGGCGCCTTCGTCGCCATCGGGGCACTGCACCTGCCCGGCCCCGAGGGTGTGCTCTGGCGGCTGCGGCAGACAGGCTTTGCGGTGCGTCGCGTCTACTGAAGACGAAGTTGCGCGGGTGACTAAAGCCCCCCAGTTGGGCTATCCTCCGCTATTTCCCCGCGGCGGCCGCGGGCAGCGGAGCTGACTTCGAGGCGATGGACGAGACACTGGATACTCAGCGATACATGACAGGGCTGGGCCGCCGGGCGCGGCAGGCCTCGCGGCTCATGGCGCGCGCCACTACGGCGGTCAAGAACCAGGCGCTGCTGGCGGTGGCCGCGGCCCTCGAGCAGGGCGCCGCGGGGCTGATCATGGCCAATGGGGTAGACCTCGATCGAGGCAGGGCCAACGGCCTGGACGATGCGCTGCTAGATCGCTTGCGCCTCACCGGGCCGCGCATCGCCGCCATGGCCGAAGGTCTGCGCCAGGTGGCCGCGCTGGCGGACCCCGTGGGTGAGATCAGCGGCCTGAGCTACCGGCCCTCAGGCATCCAGGTCGGGCGCATGCGCGTGCCTCTTGGCGTCGTGGGGATCATCTATGAATCGCGTCCCAACGTGACCGCCGATGCGGCGGCCCTGTGCCTGAAGTCCGGCAACGCCACCATCCTGCGCGGCA
>CAYQDX010000331.1:0-4782 GCA_964416345.1 uncultured Ectothiorhodospiraceae bacterium | reverse complement strand
CGACACCCCGATCATCGTGGGCTCGGCGCTGAAGGCGCTGGAGGGGGATGGCTCGGAGATAGGGACGCAGTCGATCTACAAGCTGGTGGAGGCGCTGGATGCATACATCCCGGAGCCGGAGCGAGCGATCGACGGGGCGTTCTTGATGCCGGTGGAGGACGTGTTCTCGATCTCGGGTCGCGGGACGGTGGTGACCGGGCGCGTGGAGCGCGGGATCGTGAAGGTGGGAGACGAGGTGGCGATCGTTGGGATCCGGGAGACGACGAAGACGACCTGCACGGGTGTGGAGATGTTCCGCAAGCTGCTGGACGAGGGGCGAGCGGGGGACAACATCGGAGTGCTGCTGCGCGGGACGAAGCGAGACGAGGTCGAGCGGGGTCAGGTGCTGGCGAAGCCTGGGTCGATCACGCCGCACACGAAGTTCCAGGCGGAGGTCTATGTCCTGTCCAAGGAGGAGGGTGGGAGGCACACGCCGTTTTTCACCGGGTATCGGCCGCAGTTTTATTTTCGCACGACGGACGTGACGGGCGCGGTGGATCTGCCGGAAGGGGTGGAGATGGTGATGCCCGGGGACAACATCGCGATGACGGTGAGTCTGATAGCGCCCATTGCAATGGAGGAGGGGCTGCGCTTTGCGGTGCGCGAGGGCGGCCGCACGGTGGGTGCCGGCGTCGTCTCCAAGATCCTCGAGTAAATTATCATGGCCAACCAACGCATTAGAATCAGGCTCAAGGCTTTTGACCACCGGCTGATCGATCAGTCGGCCCGAGAGATTGTGGAGACCGCCAAGCGCACCGGCGCCCGAGTCAAGGGACCGATCCCGCTTCCCACCAAGATGGAGCGGTTTGCGGTTCTGATCTCTCCCCACGTCAACAAGGACGCACGCGATCAGTACGAGCTGCGCACCCACAAGCGGCTCATGGACATCGTGGATCCCACGGACAAGACGGTCGACGCTTTGATGAAGCTCGACTTGGCCGCAGGCGTGGACGTGCAGATCAAGCTGAACTGACCGTGCCGCACGCAGGCGGGTGAGAGATCACCGCCAAGGCGAGGGGCGCCGCGACCTTAGCTGCACAAAGGTATAAACGATGGGCATCGGATTGATTGGGCGCAAGACCGGCATGACCCGCGTGTTCACCGAGGAGGGCGTCTCCGTTCCGGTGACCGTCATAGAAGTCGAGCCAAACAAAGTCACGCAGGTCAAGACTGTGGAGACCGACGGCTACCGGGCACTGCTGGTCACGACGGGTGCCCGTCGTCCCAGCCGGATCACCAAGCCCATGGGTGGTCATTTCGCCCGCGCACAGGTGGAGGCGGGCCGCGGTCTGTGGGAGCTTCGCCTGGATGCCGGCGAGGCGGAGGACATTGCAGCCGGCGGCGAGCTGCGGGTGGAGATGTTCGCGGCAGGCCAGAAGGTCGATGTCATTGGCACCACCATTGGCAAGGGCTTCACGGGCGGGGTCAAGCGCCACAATTTCGGCATGGGTGACGCCACCCACGGCAATTCGCTTTCGCATCGCGCGCCGGGCTCCATCGGTCAGAACCAGAGTCCGGGGCGGGTATTCAAGGGCAAGCGCATGGCCGGACACATGGGCAATGTGCGTCGCACGCAGCAGAACCTGGAGGTCTTCCGGGTCGACAGCGAGCGCAATCTCCTGTTGATCAAGGGCTCCGTTCCCGGGCCGCGCGGTGGTGATCTGATCGTTCGGCCTGCGATCAAGGCCCGAGGCTGAGGAGCTTGCTATGGAGCTGAATGTTCAAGCCCTGGGCGCCGGAGCCCAGGGGCAGGTGGTGCAGGTTTCGGAGGGGTCCTTCGGCCGGGAATTCAACGAGCCGCTGGTGCACCAAGTGGTGGCCTCGTACCTGGCCGGCGCCAGGGCCGGCACCAAGGCCCAGAAGAACCGCACCGCGGTCAGCGGCGGCGGCAGCAAGCCCTGGCGCCAGAAAGGCACCGGGCGGGCGCGGGCCGGCACCAGTCGCAGTCCGATCTGGCGTGGCGGCGGCGTGACCTTCGCGGCCGTGCCGCGCGACTACAGTCAGAAGGTCAACCGCAAGATGTATCGCGGGGCGATGCGCTGCATCGTCTCCGAGCTGGTGCGCGACGGGCGCCTGGTGGTGGTGGACGAGCTTGCCGTCGATGCGCCGAAGACCCGGGAGCTGCTCGCCAAGCTGACCGCCCTGCAGGCGACGGACGCGCTACTGGTAGTGGAGGCGCTGAGCGAGGCCCTGTATCTGGCGTCGCGCAACATACGCGGGGTGGACATACTCACCAGCTCCGAGCTGGACCCTGTGAGCTTGCTGCGCTTCCAGAAGGTGGTGATGACCGTCGCCGCGGTTAGGGTGTTGGAGGAGCGGCTGGGATGAATGACGAGCGTGTACTGAAGATCCTCCTCGCCCCGCACGTGTCCGAGAAGAGCACCGTGATTGCCGAGCGCGATCGGCAGTTTGTATTCAGGGTGCTGAAGAGTGCCACCAAGCCGGAGATCAAGCAAGCCGTCGAGAGCCTTTTCAAGGTCGAAGTGGCAGCCGTGAGCACCGTGAGTGTCAAGGGCAAGCACAAGCGCTTCGCTCAGCGCCGCGGCCGCCGCCCGGATTGGAAGAAGGCTTATGTGGCGCTCAAGCCCGGTTTCGACATTGATTTCCAGCGGGTTGAGTAGGCGCCGGCAAGGAGTAGACAGATGGCACTCGTAAAGGCAAAACCGACTTCTCCGGGCCGCCGTTTCGTGGTGGGAGTCTCCACTGCGGACCTGTACAAGGGTGCGCCGCATCGGGCGCTGTTGGCGCCCAAGCACAAGACCTCCGGGCGCAACAATCAGGGCCGCCTGACCGTGCGCCATAGAGGTGGCGGCCACAAGCAGCACTACCGCATCGTCGACTTCAAGCGGTTCAAGGACGGCGTCCCGGCCCGTATCGAGCGCCTGGAATACGATCCAGGCCGCAGCGCGAACATCGCGCTGGTGCTCTATGCCGACGGCGAGCGCCGCTACATCATCGCGCCCAAGGGTGCAGTGGTGGGCCAGGAGCTGCTTTCCGGCGTCGAGGCGCCGATCAAGGCAGGCAATAGCCTGCCGCTGCGTAACATCCCCGTTGGCAGCGTCGTGCATTGCGTGGAGCTCAAGCCCGGCAAGGGGGCGCAGCTGGCGCGCAGCGCTGGAACTTCCGCCCAGCTGGTGGCACGCGAAGGCGCCTATGCGACACTGCGCCTGCGATCGGGAGAGATGCGCAAGGTCATGGCGGAATGTCGGGCGACCATCGGTGAGGTGGGCAATTCCGAGCACGGTCTGCGCTCGCTCGGCAAGGCTGGGGCCTCGCGCTGGCGCGGTGTGCGGCCGACCGTGCGCGGCGTGGTCATGAATCCCGTCGACCACCCGCACGGTGGCGGTGAGGGACGTAGCTCTGGGGGTCGCCACCCGGTATCGCCCTGGGGCGTGCCGACCAAGGGCTACAAGACTCGCAAGAACAAGCGCACCGACAAGTTCATTGTGCGTCGCCGCAAGCAGAAGTAAGTCGATAGAACCGTCGGATCAAGAGAGCTGGAACATGCCGCGTTCAGTAAAGAAGGGGCCTTTCATCGACGGCCACCTGGCAAAGAAGGTTTCCGATGCACTGGCTTCGGGCAGCAAACGACCGCTGAAGACCTGGTCTCGTCGCTCGGTCGTCATCCCCGACATGGTGGGAATGACCATTGCCGTGCACAACGGCCGGCAGCACATGCCCATACTGATCAGTGAGAACATGGTCGGCCACAAGCTGGGGGAGTTCTCCCCGACCCGGACGTTCCGCGGACATGTGGCCGACAAGAAGGCCAGGAAGAAGAGATAAGGGGTAGGGCGCCATGCAGGTTTCAGCCAAGCTTCGCCATGCACATATCTCGGCACAGAAGTGCCGGCTGGTGGCGGATCAGATTCGCGGCCTCGGTGCAGACCGGGCGCTCAACGTGCTCAACTTCAGTACCAAGAAAGCTGCACCGCTGATCAAGAAGGTTCTGGTGTCGGCGATATCCAATGCCGAGCACAACGAGGGTGCCGATATAGACGAGCTGAAGGTGGCCACCATCTGCGTCGATGACGGCCCTACCATGAAGCGCATGCGGGCACGGGCCAAGGGACGGGGCAACCGGATCCTGAAGCGAACCAGCCACATCACCATAACGGTCTCGGACGCATAGGCACCAAGATTATCAGGATCGCGTTGCTCGACCTACGGCCCTGCGGGGTTGGCACCGGGCAACGCCAAGGTTAGAGAGAAGCACATGGGGCAGAAGGTACATCCAACGGGGATCCGGCTCGGCATCGTCAAGGATTGGACGTCCAAGTGGTACGCCGACAGCAAGAACTTCGCCGACTACCTCAATACCGATCTTGAGGTCCGTGCCTACATCCGCAAGCGTCTCGCACACGCGTCTGTCAGCCGGATCCAGATGGAGCGCACGGCCGGGTCGGCACGTATTACCGTGCAGACTGCTCGGCCGGGCGTAGTCATCGGAAAGAAGGGCGAAGACATAGAGGCTTTGCGTCGTGATATTTCGAAGATGATGGGCATTCAGGTGCACGTCAACATCGAGGAGATTCGCAAGCCGGAGCTGGATGCGCAGCTCGTTTCGGAAAGTGTTGCCCAGCAGCTGGAGCGCCGCATCATGTTCCGCCGCGCGATGAAGCGCGCCGTGATGAATGCGCTCCGTCTCGGGGCTCAAGGCATCAAGGTGCACGTTGCCGGGCGCCTGGGGATAGAGCTGAGGCGCATCGGACTCCTGTTGCGCGGTGTGAGCGATCACCGCCG
>CAYQDX010000330.1:0-4822 GCA_964416345.1 uncultured Ectothiorhodospiraceae bacterium | reverse complement strand
CTGCCTGCTCTCGGTGATGGATCACTGCCTGGACAGCACCGACAAGATCAACGTCATGGTCGCCGACAAGCAGAGACACCTGCAGTATCTCTCCATGGACGAGGCCATCCTGCACTGCACCAAGGGGATCGGCATCTGGGACTGGGCGAGCAGCGACCGGGACGGCGAGCCCGATCTGGTGATGGCCTGCGCCGGCGATGTGCCCACCATGGAGGCGCTGGCGGCCACCGCCCTGCTGCGCGAGCACTTCCCGGCGCTGAAGGTGCGTTTCCTCAATGTGGTGGATCTGTTCCGATTGGTTCCTGCGGGGGAGCATGAGCACGGACTCTCGGACGCCGACTTCGACAGCCTGTTTACGCTCGACAAGCCCGTGATCTTCAACTTCCACGGCTATCCCTGGTTGATCCACAAGCTGACTTACCGCCGCACCAACAGCCACAACATCCATGTGCGTGGCTACAAGGAGCAGGGCAACATCAACACACCGATGGACCTGGCCATCCGCAACCAGATCGACCGTTTCAATCTGGTGATGGACGCCATCGACCGGGTACCCGCGTTGAGGGTCTCGGGGGCTCACGTCAAGGAGCAGATGAAGAACCAGATCCTGGCGTGTCAGCACTTCGCCTACCGCGAGGGGCAGGACTTGCCGGCTTTCGCCGACTGGCAGTGGCCAGACAAATGAGCCTGGGAGCAATGAGCTCGGCGATTTCACCAACGACGCATCCGCGTCCTCAACGCAAAGGTAAGTAACCATGAACCTGAAACACATCCTTGCACCCTCCGTCGCCGCAATCCCGCTCGCGCTCTCCGGTAGCGCGTTCGCCGAATCACAGGCGGACGCCACCGCGAAGGCAGCCAGCGAAATCGCCTCCGGCGTCAAGGCCGGGGCCGAAGTTACTCAGGAGGCGGCCGATGCCGCCGTACTGGACGCAGCCGTCGTGAACGAGGCCAAGGACGCCGGTATGGCGACCTCCACCGAGGCCGAGGGGGCCGACCTCACGGCCGAAGCCACCAGCACAATGGCCGCCGATATGATCGAAGCCAAGGAGGTGACGAAAGCGGTGGCCACGGAGGCCAAGACCGATGCCGTAGTGGAAGATTCCAAGGAGATCATTCAAGGCGATTGAGGCCCTGCACAATTGCCGGCGCCGCCTTGCGCGGCGCCGGAGCCCACCTGGTACAGCTGCGCTCAAACAACGGCAACATCGGCTCGTTTGCTGCCTTTATCCCAGCGGGTGCTGCGTAGGGCGCAACTCCGAAGGAGGTTGCGCCGTTTGCGTGGAAGGTGGAACCGTTACGCGTTCCAGCCTAGGACGTTGCCGCCATTTCGGCGCAGGGGTACCAGCCTCCTCTGTACCGAACCCAGGCTGCAACCGGTTACCAATCCCGACGCTACGGCGTCTGAAGTAAATAGGTTTTCGCCTCGGTGACCGAGCTGAGCTGATACCGATCAGATATACGCGGAACGAACACCAGGACCAGATGCCCGAAGCCACGGAATACGACCAGAGCCCGAGCCGCCAGGACATCGAGCCGATCGAAGTGGACGACGACTCTGCAGAAGATGCGCCGCTCCACGATCGGCTCCTTGGCCTGTTGCGTATCCTGCTGCCCCTGTCAGCCCTGCTCCTGGTGGCACTGGGCGCCTGGCACGAGCTGCGCCGGCTGGACCCCAAGGCGGTGCATCAGGCGTTTCAGTCCATCGCGCCGCTGACGACCCTGGGGCTGGTGGCGGCGGGGCTGGCAGCCACCGCTATCATGGCCCTGTACGACACCCTGCTGCGGCGCTGGCTGGTCCTGCCCCTGGACCTCGCCCAGGCGCTGCGCTTCGGCTGGCTGGCGGGGGTGATGAACAACGTCGTGGGCTTCGCCGGTATGACCGGCTCGGGCCTGCGCTACCTGGCCTACGGCAATGCCGGTGTGCCGGTGCGCAAGGCGCTGGCCTGCGCCGGGCTGGTCATGCTCGCCATGCCGACGGGCCTGTCGGTGCTGGCCTGGGAAGTATTGGTGCTGCACCGGGATCTTCTGGGGTCCACGGGCCTGCCGTTCTCTCTGGCCATATCGGTGCTGGCGGCGGTGGGGCTGTATGCACCCGCCTTTCTGCTGGTGGCGGGGCGCGGGCCACTGCACCGGCGCTTCCTGGCCGATACCCCGACACTCGGCGGTGGCCACCGCCTGGGGCTGGTCGCAGCCTCGCTGCTGGACTGGCTGGCGGCGGCGCTGGTGCTCTGGGCCTGCCTGCGGGTGGCCGGGGTGCCGGTCTCGCCCGGTTTGGCACTGGCCTCCTTCGTATTGGGCCAGACCCTGGGCTGGGTCAGCATGGTGCCTGGGGGACTTGGGGTGTTCGAGGGGGCCATGCTGGCACTGCTGAGCCCCGAGGCGGGCAGCCCGTCCGCCCTGCTCGCAGGGCTGCTCCTGTTCCGGGTGGTGTATTACTTCGTACCCTTCCTGCTTGCCGCGCGCCTGCTGCCGGGCCTGCAGCTGTTGCCGGAGGGCGGCCGGGCAGAAGCCCTGATACAGCGCTTCCACGCTCACCCGCTGCTGGGCGTCGGCCGTGTCCCTCTGTACTTCCTGGGACGGATCGGGAGGCGGGTGCTGGCCTACGGGACCTTCGTCGCCGGCGCCCTGCTGTTGCTGTCCGCGGCCTTTCCGGCGGCCGCCGAGCGATTGGCGCTGCTGGACCGCCACCTGCCGTGGATCTTGCTGGAGGGGTCTCACTTCTCCAGCGTCCTCGCCGGCGTCCTGTTGTTGGGACTGGCCCGCGGCATCGCCGCAGGCATGCGGGGTGCTTATCAGGTCGCTCAGCCAGTATTGTTGACCGGTGCCCTGCTGGCGCTGCTCAAGGGCGTCGCCGTGGAAGAGGCGGCGCTGTTGCTGACCCTGTCCGCGTTGCTGCGAGCCAACCGCTCCGACTTCCACCGCCGGGGCTATCCGCTCGCCAGCCCGCGCAGCCTGCGTTGGCTGCTCGCAGTCCTGGCGACCCTGGGCGCGATCGCCCTGTTGGGTGCGCTCCTCTACGGACCCGGCGAGCTTGCGGCCGGTTTCGGCACCCTGGCCCCGGGCCCCCATTCCGCCCGTTTCGCCCACGCCCTGCTGGCCCTGCTGTTGGGGCTGCTGGCCCTGTTGGGCTGGAGCTGGTATGCGGTGCCGCCCCCTGAGCTGAGCCTTCCCGACCGCGATGCGCTGGAGCGGGCGCGGCGCTTCTACGCCGAGGTAGCCTGCACGCCCTACTCCTTTCTGTCCCTGATGGGCGACAAGTACCTGCTGCATCGAGTGGACGGGCGCAGCCTGATCCAGTACGGCACCATCCGCCAGCACCTGGTGGCCCTCGGCGATCCGGCCTGCGCTCCGTCCAACCTGCCCGCGGCGATCCACGGCTTCCGCCGCCTGGCCGACGACTACGACCGGGTGCCGGTGTTCTACCAGGTGCGCGAGGGGCACCTGCATCACTACCACGAGGCCGGATTCCGGCTGCTGAAGCTGGGCGAGAGCGCACATGTCGATCTGACTGCATTCACGCTCAAGGGTAAACCGGGCGCGAAATACCGCGCGGCGCTGAACCGTGCCGACCGTGACGGGCTTGCCTTCGAGATGCTTTTGCAGCCGCTGGACGAGGCCACCTGGCAACAGCTGCGCGCCGTCTCGGATGCCTGGCTCGGCGAGCGCGGAATGGGCGAGATCGGCTTCTCTCTGGGTTCCTTCAACGGCGACTTTCTGGCCTGGTTTCCCATCGCGGTAGCGAAACAGGATGGACGGATCATCGCCTTCGCCAATGTCGTCGACGACTTCGGACATGGCGCGAGCTGCAGCATCGACCTGATGCGCTACCTGCCGGACGCACCGCATGGCACCATGGACTTCCTGTTCGTCAACCTGCTGCTGCACGGACAGGCAGCGGGCTTCCGCTGGTTCGACCTGGGGATGGCGCCGCTCAGCGGCGTGGGGCGCTCACCCTGGTCACCGCGGGACGAGCGCCTGCTCAAGCTGGTCTATGAGCTGGGCAACCGCTTCTACAACTATCAGGGGCTGCGCAGCTACAAGGAGAAGTTTCGCCCCGCGTGGCGCGGGGTGTACCTCGCCTATCCGCGGGGCCACGCCCTGGCGCCCATCCTGCTGGACGTCACGGCGCTGATCGCGGGCGGATACCGGCGGGTGCTGCGGCGATGAATCGCCGCCAAGCCATCGCGTGGAGCGCCTTGGCCCTGTTGCTGACAGGCTACCTGGCGGCCATGCCCATGTCCGAAAATCTCCTGCGCTACTTCCTCTGGTCCTTGACCTCTGCCCCGGCCGCCGTGGATGGCCATATCGAGACCGAGGATGCGCAGATCCACTACCGCAGCTACGGCACCGGTCCTGCCATTTTGCTGCTGCACGGGGGCCTGAGCAACCGCCTGAGCTGGTTCTCCCAGATTCCCTGGCTGGTGGAGGCGGGCCGGCGGGTCATCCTGGTGGACACCCGCGGCCACGGTCGCTCCGGCCTCGGCCATAGGGAGCTGAGCTACCGGCTGTTCGCCGCGGACACGGTGCAGGTGCTCGACCGTCTCGGGATCGATCGCACGGATATCGTCGGCTGGAGCGACGGCGGTAACATCGCCTTGCTGCTGGCCCGCTACTGGCCCCAGCGGGTCGGGCGCATCGTCGCCATCAGCGCCAACTACGACCCCTCGGGGCTCACGCCCGAGGCGCTGGCGAATACCCGTAGCCGAAGCAGCGGCTTGGCCCTGTGGCTGCACCGCCTGTGGAGCGGTGCGGGCGAGCGCACGGCGGAGCTGGAGCGGCGCCTCAAGCACTTGTGGCGCACTGCCCCCGACCTGACGGC
>CAYQDX010000329.1:0-4840 GCA_964416345.1 uncultured Ectothiorhodospiraceae bacterium | reverse complement strand
GCTGGTCCTGCTTCTGCTGGTCCTGCTTCTGCTGGTCCTGCTTCTGCTGGTCCTGCTTCTGCTGGTCCTGTTGCTGCTGCTCCCGCTTGGCCTGCTCCTCCTGGCGGCGCTCCTCCTCGGACTTCTTCTCCCACTTGGCCTCTTGGGGAAGGTCTGGCTCGACGTGCAGCATGGCTTGCGCCAAGCGCAGATTGTGCTGGGCATCCTCGTGATTGGCCTGACGTCGCACAACCTCTTCGTAAGCCTTGATGGCGCCCTGGTAGTCGCCGAGCTGGAAGCGGGAGTTGCCCAGGTTGTAGATCGCGTCGGTGGCCACATCTTGGCGCATCACCGAGGCGAAGGCCCGCGTGGCCTGCTCGAATTTTCCTGCCCGGTAGAGGGCGACACCGCGCCGGTAGTCATCGCTGAATTCGGCGGCAGCTTTCGCATAATCGCCGGAGGCGAGGCTGCGCGAGGCCTCCTGCTCCGCGGTCAGCCACCAGCTGGCGTTAGCACCTCCGGCGACAGCCAGCAGGACGCACACCAGCAGCCCCTTCCAGCGCCGGGCGTGGCCAGTGCCGCATCCGCATACGGTCTCCGCACGGACAGGAGCGTCGCTCATGAGCCCACCTGCGCGGCGCTGCCAGGCCGGCGGAAACGCGGCAGCAATATGAGCATGAGAAGTATCACCAGCAGCACGTAGCGCTCATTCCAGACCTTGTAGATGCCGCGCTGTATACGCTCGGCGGGAACATCCCGCATGACCGCCTTGAGCAGCCCCCGGGTATCGGAGTCACGGTAGTCGGCCAGCTGGTACCGTCCGCCCCCTGCCGTCGCCAGCGCCTTGAGCTGGGCTTCTCCCAGACGCGACATGATGGTGCTGCCCGAAGAATCTGTCAGCCAGTCGCCGTTGCGCTTGGGCACCGGGCCGCCGGCGGGTGTGCCGAGACCCAGCACGTGTAGGCGGATCCCGGCTGCCGTGAGCCGATGCGCCACCTCATCAAGGCCCGGCTCCGCAAAGTCGCCGTCGCTGATCAGCAGCATGGCCTTGACCGTGTCGGACGGCTGGCCGGCAAGTAGACGCTCGCCCCGGTCGAGGGCAGCCGTCAGGCGGCTGCCACCCATGCGCTCCAAGTCCGTGGTAAGAGATGGCAGTAAGTGACGCAGCGTCTGGGTATCGTCGGTCGGGGGGGCCACCACGTGTGGGACGGTGGCGAAGGCGATGAGTCCGATGCGTGCCCCGGTGTTGAGATCCAGGAGGTCCTCGATCTCCTGGCGGGCTCGGGCGAGCCGGGATGGCCGCACGTCATTGACGTCCATGGAGCGGGACAGATCTAGCAGGACCACCAGACTTGCACCGGGCTGATAGAGATGCACCTCCCGGTAGTCCCATCGCGGCCCGGCCATCGCAAGCACCGCTAAACACCACAACAGGGTCCACAGGCCGAACCGACGGCCGGCCTTCTCATCGATGTGACCCTGCACCAGCAGGTGCGGCAGCAGATGAGGATCCGCGTAGAGCTTTAGGCGGGCCGAGGCCTGGGTGCGGGCACGGGTGCGCGGCCACAACCACAGCGCCAGCGGCACCACGAGGGCCAACAGCCACCACGGTGAGCCAAAATGAAATCCGCTAACTACTACGGGCATGCCAGGTACCACCGTTCAGACTAGATTGGACTCGGCAGCGAGCGCCGCAGATACAATACGGCGAGGACCAGCAGACTGAGAAGTGCCACGCCCATTGGCCAACGGTACAGCGGCGTCGGAAGCATCAGGCCCTCCGTTGTTGCTTCCGTCTTCTCAAGGGAATCGATGTGACGAGCGATCTCCTCGAGAGCCTTGGTATCGGTGGCCCGGAAATACGCGCCGCCGGTCCACTGTGACACCGTCCGCAGCAGATCTTCGTCGATGTCCATCTTCTCCATAGTGATCCGACCGTCCTTGGGAAAAGGAACTTCTCCCTCGCTGCCCACGCCGATACTGTATATGCGCACCCCGTACTGCGCTGCCAGGCGGGCCGCCTCCAGCGGCGGCAGGCTGCCGGCGGTGTTGTCGCCGTCGGTGAGCAGAATCAGCACCCGCGAGCCCTCTGGCCGCTCCCTCAGCTTCTTCACGGCCAGGCCGATGGTGTCGCCGATCGCCGTCCCGTCGCCCGCCATCCGCGGCACGGCGTCGTCCAGCAGGGCGCGTACGGCACTGCCGTCCAGCGTGAGTGGAGCCTGCACGAAGGCAGCATCGCCGAACAGGATGAGTCCGATGCGATCCCCGTGGCGCTGCTCGATGAAGCGCCCGATAACACCCTTGATGACCGCCAGGCGGTTGACCGGCCTCCCCTCCACCGTGAAATCCAGCGCCTCCATAGAGCGCGACAAATCCACGGCCAGCATCAGATCGTGGCCTGGCGTCGCCAGCTCCTCATGGCGCTCCAGCCACTGCGGTCCCATCAGCGCCGCCACCAGCGACGCCCAGAGCAGACCCACCAGCAGGCCATGCAGCATGGAGCTGGGCGTCGCGCCCGGCGGGGCGTGGGTGAAGGCGAGCTCCAGGTGCTGCACCGCCGGGTGCAGAAGCACGGGCTCGCCTTCCATGTCTTTGTCGGTCGCCGCGCGCCTCGAAGCCTCCCAGCCGATGCGCACCAGCCATGGTAGGGGCAGCAACAGCGCGAGCCAGGGCCAGTGGAACTCAAACACCTTGCGGCACCCGTGTACGGAAGCGCGATCCCAGCCGGTGTCTCAGCACCAGCAACAGACGCCGGAGGTAGGACGGAGCGGCCGCCCGACTCGTCGTCGGCTTGCCGTAGGTCCACTGCTCCGCCGCGCCGATGAGGCACCGCAGGTCCGCGGAAGCGGACTCGCGGCGCGGTGGCGCGTACGGCAGATCCAGCAATATCCTGCCCTGGCTGACCCAATCGAAGCCTTTCGGGTCGTTCTGCTTGAGCCAGAGCAGCCACTCCTCGCCCACCAGACCTGCGCAGCTGGCACGCCCGTGGCGGGCAATCGCCACACGGCGCAGCAGCTCGGAGACCTCCGAGGCCACCACTTTGGCGTCCACGCGCCGGGAGCGCTGGCGCAAGTCTTCCAAATACAAACGGGCCTCGCGGCGCCAGTTGCGCGGCGGGCGCCGGCGCCAGGCCCACCACCCCGCCAAGAGCACCAAGCTTAGCCCTGCCAGAATCCACCAGCCCGGGGCCGGTGGCCACCAGGGAATGGATTGGATGCCATGGATGTCCCGAAGCTGACTCACCGAGGCCTGCATCAGCGTACTACCTGGTGTCTGGCGCGCCACCGCAGGCCATCTGTCAAGGTGCGGTGCACGTCCTCGTGGGTGGTAATCGGCAGCAGGTCTGCGCCGAGTCGAGTGGCGATGCGCCGCAGCTTGTCACGGCGTAGCTCCCAGGCTTCGCGATAGCGGCGGCGGCCTTCGGTGCTGTCGGTATCCAGCTCGAGTCTGGCACCGGATGGGGAGGCGAACACGACCTTGCCCATGGGAGGAAGCTCCCAGTCGGCTATGTCGTCCACCGGAATGAGCACCACGTCGTTGCGCTGGCGCAGGCGTCCGATGGGCTGCTCGAGCGCCTCTGGATCACGATTGAAATCCCCAATCACCAGCACCAAGGTGCCCCAGGAGGCGCCGCGACCCAGGTTGCGCAGGCTGTCAACCATCGGATCGCCCGGCGTGCTTCCGGTCGCCCCCGGCTGCGCGAGGCTCCGCAGCATGCGCCACAGGGCGCGTCGGGCTCGGCTCGGCTGAAAGAACTGCGCCCCGGCGGCGTCACCGAACAGCAAGGCACCCACACGGTCCTGGCGTGAGCTTGCCGCCCAGCCCAGCAAGGCAGCGGCACGGGCCGCCTGTACAGACTTGAAGCTGCCCCGGGTGCCGAAGCGCATGTGCGGTCCGCTGTCCACACACAGCATCACCGTGCGCTCGCGCTCCTCGCGGAATACTTTGAGGTGCGGAGTGCCAGTACGGGCGGTAACCCGCCAGTCCATGTTGCGTATCTCATCGCCTTCCCGATACTCGCGGACTTCCTCGAAGTCCAGGCCCTGGCCGCGGAACACCGAAGCATACAGGCCGCAAAGCATCGTGTTGACGGGATGATGGGAAGCAAGCCCGAGTGTATGCGCCTGGTGGCGCAGCTCCAGGAGATCGTCCAGCTCCGGAATGGGTGATTTGGGAAGTCTCTGCCCCGCCAAGTGCTCGCGCTCCGCCCTATGGAATTGCGACTACGTCCAGTAGACGCCGAATGAAATCGTCCGTGGTCACCCCGTCGGCCTCCGCCTCGAAGGTGAGCAGCAGACGATGCCGTAGCACATCGGGCGCCACCGCTTGAATGTGCTCCGGCGTCACGTAGCGGTCCCCGCGCAGCCACGCATCGGCGCGCGCGCAGCGCGCCAAAGCGATGCTGGCGCGCGGCGAGGCACCGAAGCGGCACCAGCGCTCCAAGTCCGCATCGTAGGCTCCCGGCTTGCGGCTAGCCTGAACAAAGTCAACGATATAGGAGTAGAGCTTGGTGTCCAGGAACATCTTTGCGACTTCGGCCCGAGCCGCGAAGATCTCGTCTTGCGGCATCACCGCGCGAGGTGGGCGAGGCGGCGTGGCCTGCTGCCGGCTGTCCAGCTCAAGGATGGCCAGCTCCTCTTGCCGATTCGGATAATCGACCCAGACATGCATCAGGAAGCGGTCTAGCTGCGCCTCCGGAAGATGGTAGGTGCCTTCCTGCTCAATGGGGTTCTGGGTCGCCAGTACCATGAACAGGCGCGGCAGTGGGTAGGTACGCTGACCGACGGTGACTTGATTCTCCGCCATGGCCTCCAGCAGGGCGGACTGCACCTTGGCTGGCGCCCGATTCACCTCGTCGGCC
>CAYQDX010000328.1:3054-4919 GCA_964416345.1 uncultured Ectothiorhodospiraceae bacterium | reverse complement strand
GAGCGCCCAGGGTACTGTATTGCCCCTTGCACGGAGGCGGCTAATGGGTGACCCCCGCGCCTTTGTGACCCCCGCGCCTTTGTGAAAAACTAACATGGGAATCCAGGCAAGCCGGGCAAGCCGGACCCCTCGGCGCAGCCCGAATCGGGCGGATGCCGCGCGATGGGTCGGTGCTGCGATACCGACCTGGTGGCGTCCTCTGGGCGTGAATGCTCTGGCCTACTCACGGGAAGCCCACTGCTATAGTCTGTCGTCCGTGGCCTTCCTGCCCGCCTACGATGCACAGGAGCTCGTGGAAAGGGCTATGGTAGGGGTGCCCTGTGCAACTGAAACGTAGGGAGGTAAACAGCCATGCCCATGCTGCGTGAGCGACGTGGACTCCACGCGGGCCTCGTGCCCGCCCTGGTCCTGCTGGTGGCGGCCATAGCGCCGGCCCAGGCCCAGGACTGGATCTACTCAGTCCGCCCCGGCGACAACCTGTGGAACCTGAGCGAGAAATACCTCCCGCACACCGGCTACACACGCCGCCTGCAGGCACACAACCAGATCGAGGATCCCTACCACATACCGCCCGGCAGCAGCCTGCGGATCCCGGTGGCCTGGATGCGCGCCACGCCCACCGACGCTACTGTGATCAACGTTCATGGCGAGATCAGCTTCACCACCACAGATGGTGCCCAGCCACAGTCCCTCGCCGCCGGCACCTCCCTGTCCACGGGCGCCCGCATCTTCACCGGTGCCGACAGCAACGCCACAGTGGAATTCCACGATGGCTCCCGCTTGGTGGTGCAATCCGACAGTGAGCTGCGCCTGGATGAGCTGCGCGCCTATGCCGACAGCGGCATGCTCATCAGCCGCACCCGCCTGCAGCAGGGGCGTTCGGAGAGCCGGGTTCAGCCCGCGCGTGGCCCTGGCAGCCGTTTCGAGATCCGCACTCCCGCCGCGGTCACCGCGGTGCGGGGCACAGACTACCGCGTAAGTGCGGACGATGCCGGACAAAGCTCGCGGGCCGAGGTACTGGGTGGCAAGGTGGCGGTCAGCAGTGGGCACCGCACCCGCCTGGTGCCCGCTGGTTTTGGCACCGTTGTTGCCGCTGCCGGCAAGCCCCCTTTGCCCCCGGTGCGCTTGCTGCCCGCCCCCGACCTCGGGGCCCTGCCGCCGTTGCTCGAACGGGTGCCCATCGACTTCGCCCTGCCGCCTGTCGCCGGGGCCTCCGGCTACCGAGTGCAGGTGGCCGCGAACGCGGAGCTCAGTCCCCTGTTGTTCGATCGCACATTCCCCTCGCCCCTCATCCGCGGCATCGAGCTGCCCGACGGCGAGTACCTGCTGCGGGCCAGGGCGGTGGACGAGCGCGGGCTGGAGGGTCTCAATGCCCAGCGCCGCTTCACCCTGAATGCACGCCCCGAGCCACCGTTCCCGATCCAGCCGGCGGCCGATGCGGGGGTGCTGGAGGAACAGCCGGTCTTCGCCTGGTCGAGCCAGGCATCCGCCTCGGCCTACCACTTCCAACTGGCCCGCGATGCCGCCTTCGGCACCGTGCTGCTGGACCGGCCTGACCTGCCGGACAACGGCCTGACGAGTCCGCTCGTCCTGGCACCCGGCACCTATTACTGGCGGGTTGCCACCCTATCGGCCACCGAGGGTAAGGGCCCGTTCTCCGACCCGCAGCCGTTCCGCCGCCCGCCGCCTGGGCCCGCTCTGGAGGCGCCGGAGGTATCCGAACAGGCGCTGAATGTGCGCTGGCGCGCCGGCCAGCCGGGTCAGAGTTATGCATTCCAGCTCGCCCGCGACGAGCAATTCACCGAGGTCCTTGCCCAGGCCAGCAGCGGCGAGCCCCGCGTTACCCTCGAACGGCCCAAGGGCGG
>CAYQDX010000328.1:0-3044 GCA_964416345.1 uncultured Ectothiorhodospiraceae bacterium | reverse complement strand
TCGCTACTACATGCACGTGCGCACCATCGACGTGGACGGTTACATGGGCCCCTACGGTCCGGTACAACGTATCGACATTCCCTATGATTTCCCGGGCTGGTTGTTGGCTGTGCCGGTTGTGCTGGCTGCGGTGCTTTGTTTTTGAGCCGCGGGTCAAATCTGCCCGGACTGGAGCGTCTTGGGCTGGGACTCGCCTGCCTGCTGGCGGCGGGTGCGCTGGCCGGCTGGGACTTCACGCATCGGGCGAACCAGATGCTGTACGACTCGCTGCTGTGGCTGGAGCGGCGGCCGGCGGACGAGAAGGTCGTGATCGTGGCGATCGACGAGGCCAGCCTGGCGCGCCTGGGGCGCTGGCCCTGGTCCAGGCGGGTCCATGCCCGGCTGATCGAGCGGCTCACCGCCGCGGGTGCCGGCGCCGTGGGACTGGACCTGATTCTGGCCGACCCGGAGACCGCCGACCCTGACGCGGATACGGTCTTGGCCGAGGCGATCCGCAGCAACGGCCACACGGTGTTGGTGGTCTATCCGGAACAGCGGCCCGGGGCCGGCCTCACCGCCACCCTGCCGCTGCCGGTGCTGGCGGCCGCCGCCGCCGCCCTCGGGCATGTGGACGTGGAGCTGGATAACGACAGTGTGCTGCGCTCGGCCTTCCTCAAAGCCGGCATGGACGGCCCCGGCTTGCCGATCCTACCCTTGGCGATGCTGCTGCAGGCCGCCCCCAGGGCCGTGATCAGCCTGCCGGGTGAGCGCAATCCGGCACCGCGAGAAACCGGCGGCTGGGTGCGGGACTACCATGTGCTGGTGCCGTTCTCCGGGCCTCCCGGCCACTACGCGCGAATCTCGTATGCCGACGTGCTGGACGGAAGCCTGCCGCCCTCGGCCCTCAAGGACAAACTGGTGCTGGTGGGCGCCACCGCCACCGGTTTGGGTACCGCCTTCGCCACTCCGGTGTCCGGACAAGGTCAACCCATGCCGGGCGTGGAATACCATGCCAACCTGCTGGATGCCCTGCGCAACGGGCGCACCGTGACGCCGCTGGGCGGCACCGGCGTGCTCGTCCTCGGCCTGCTGCTGGTGCTGCTGCCCGCCCTGATCTACCCGGGACGGTCGCCGCGGGCCACCGTGGCCGCGGCTGTGGCCCTGCCCCTGTCGACCGTGGTCGGGAGTGCTGCCCTGCTGCATCTGGCACGGGTATGGTTTCCGCCGGCCGTACCGCTGGGTGTGCTCCTGGCGAGCTATCCCCTGTGGAGCTGGCGGCGGCTGGAGGCGGCCGTCCGTGCGGTATTCGAGGAGCGGGGGCGCAGCCACGCCACGCTGAACGTGGTCGGGGAGGCCATCATCACCACCGATGCCCAGGGCATCGTCACCAACATGAACCCGGCCGCCGAAGCTATCACCGGGCACCGTGCGGCCCAGGTCCGTGGCCATAGCCTGGATGGCCTGCTGGCCTTCCAGGACGAACGCGGCCAGTCGCTGGGTTTGAACCCGGTGGCCCAGTGCCTGGCGCAGGGCAGTGCGGTACGTATCCAGGACCACCGCCTGCTGCTCGGTGCCGACGGTGTGCGCCGCGCGGTCAATGTCTCCGCCAATCCGGTGCGCGACGCGCACGGCGCGCTGATCGGCACGGTACTGGCCCTGCGCGATATCACCTTGACCATCCAGCTCGGCCGTCAGACGACCTACCAGGCCACGCATGACGCCCTCACTCAACTGCCCAACCGGGCCTTGCTGCAAGACCGACTGGATCAGGCCATCGCCCAGGCGGGGCGCAACGGCACGGCCGTGGCGGTGCTGTTCGTGGATCTGGACGGATTCCGGCGTATCAACGAGGGCCTGGGTCAGGCATGCGGCGACGCCCTGCTCCAGGAGGTGGCCCGCCGGCTCAAGGCCGGCGAGCGGCTAGGCGATACCCTAGCCCGCTGGGGAGCGGACGAGTTCATTGCGGTGCTGGGCAATCTCGCCGACCGGGCCAAGGTCGCCCGGGTGGCGCAGCGCCTGCTTCGCATCCTGGCCCAGCCGCACCAACTGAACGGCAGGGATATCGTGGTGACCGCCAGCGCGGGGGTCAGCCTGTTTCCCATGGACGGTGCCGCGCCCCAGGAGCTACTGGGCAAGGCCGAGGCCGCCGCACAGGGCGCCCGGCTACGCGGGGGCGACGGTTTTCAGTATTACACCCAGGAGATGAACGAGTGGACCGCCGAGCGCCTGTCGCTGGAGCAGGACCTGCGCCGAGCGCTCGATACCGACGGGCTGGAGGTATTCTACCAGCCCCAGGTATCGCTCAGCCGGGGGCGCATCGTCGGCCTGGAGGCACTGGTCCGCTGGCAGCACCCGGAACGTGGCTTCATCCCCCCGTCCAGTTTCATCCCGCTGGCCGAGGAAACGGGCCTCATCCACCCCTTGGGCGAGTGGGTGTTGGGGCGGGCCTGCCGGCAGGCGCGGGCTTGGCAGGAGGCCGGGATCAGTCCACTGCAGGTGGCGGTCAACGTTTCACCGCGGCAGTTCGACAAGGACAACATCGGCAGACTGGTGGCCAGAGCCCTGCAGGAGTCCGGCCTGCCCGGCGGCTTGCTGAAGCTCGAAATCACGGAAAGCCTGTTCGCCGGCGACGTGCAGCGTGCCGCCGATACGCTGCAAGAGCTGCGCGCCCTGGGGGTGGGGATCTCCATCGATGACTTCGGCACCGGTTACTCCGCGCTCGCTCACCTGCGGCGCTTTCCCATCGACCAGTTGAAGATCGACCGATCGTTCGTGCAAAACTTGGGAGCAAACCGCGAGGACGCCGCCATTACCCAGGCGCTTATCGCGCTGGCCCGCAGCATGGAGCTGGCGGTCATCGCCGAAGGGGTGGAGACCGAGGCTCAGCTTTGCTTCCTGCGCGAGCGCGACTGCGATGGTATCCAGGGATATTACTTCAGCCGGCCGCTCCCGGCCCGGCAGGCCGGCGCCCTGCTGCGCCTGCCCCACGACCTGGGCATGTTGGCCTATCTGGCGGCGCATCCTACCGCTTCGGTGGCCAAGCAGGCCATCAGAGCCGCGTGTCC
>CAYQDX010000327.1:0-4919 GCA_964416345.1 uncultured Ectothiorhodospiraceae bacterium | reverse complement strand
AGCGGGCGGCTGAAGCAAGTCTGGCGCTGGCGCAGGCTCGGCTCGGCGCGGTGGACATCGAGCTGGCGAAATCTGCGCTGCGCGCCCCGTTCGACGCCGTGGTCACCCGGCGCGTAGCGGACGAGGACCAGGTGCTGGCGGCCGGCAACCCGGTGCTGGAGCTGCAGGAGCGCGCCGTCCCCGAGGTGCGGGTCGGTGCAGCGGGCCGCCTGGCAGACGGCCTGCAGCCCGACGCCATCTACCGGCTGCACTGGCGTGGCCGCGGCATCGAGGCCCGGCTGCGCTCGGTGCTGCCGCTGCGCGCGGCGGCCACCCGCACGGTCGATGCCCTCCTGGCGACGCTGGACGCACCGCCTCACCTGGGCGCAGGAGACCTGGTAGAGCTGGAGCTCACGCAATGGGTTGCAGAGCCCGGCTTCTGGCTGCCGATGACGGCCCTTGCGGAGGGGACCCGGGGACTGTGGCAGGCCTATGTCACGGAGCCGTTGACCGAGACTATGCCGCCTGGTCTGGTGGCAGACCAACGGATGGTCCCGCGGCCCATCGAAGTGCTCTACCTGGACGGGGATCGGGTCTACGCTCGGGGGCCGCTGAAGAATGGCGAGCGCGTCGTTCGGGCCGGCACTCAGCGGGTGTTGCCGGGACAGCTGGTGCGCGTCCTCGGGCAGTCCCACCTGGCGATGGAGGCGCACTGAGATGCTGCGGACCCCTGCCACCGAGCTCCTGCACAACCGCCATCTCCTGATTCTGGTCATCTTGCTCATCGTGGTCGCCGGTCTGGCGGCCTGGTCCAGCCTGCCGCGCATCGAGGATCCCCGCATCACCACCCGCAACGCGCTGGTGATCACCACCCTGCCCGGCGCCGACGCGGCACGGGTCGAGGCGCTGGTCACCCGTAAGCTGGAGGACGCGCTGCGCCAGATTGCCGAGATCAAGACCATCGAATCCACCTCTCGCAGCGGCATCTCGGTGCTCGCCGTCGAGCTGGACGACCACGTGGACGGCTCCAGGAACGAGCAGGTCTACTCCATAATACGCGACAAGCTGGCCGACGCCGAGGGCCTGCTGCCGTCCGGGGCCGGCAAGCCCAGGCTGGACGACAAGCGCGGGGCGGTGGCCTACTCCCTGGTCGCCGCAGTGTCCTGGATTGCCCCGACGGAGCCCCGACTCGGCATACTGGGACGCCTGGCAGAGGAGCTGGGCGATCGCCTGCGCAACACCTGCCGGGCACCGAGCAGTTGGTGCTGTTCGGCGCCCCCAAGGAAGAAATGCGTGTCACAGTGGACCCGGGCGAGCTAGCGGCTTTGGGGCTCAGCCCGTGGACCGTGGCCAAGCGGCTGGCAGCCGCCGACCCGCAGCGCCCGGCAAGCAGCCTGCACGCCGGAGCGCGGCAGACGACCCTGGAGGTTTCCGGCACGCTTACCGACACCGCGCGCATCGCCGCCATCCCCCTGCTGGCGGCCGATGGTGCGCTCGTGAGCGTCGGAGACGTGGCGCAGGTGACCAGGGCCTGGCGGGATCCGCACGCCGAGATAGCCTATGCCGACGGCGGGCGGGCAGTGCTGGTGGCCGCCCGCACGCGCGCGGCGGTGCGGCTCGACGACTGGGCCGGGTCCGCACGCCAGGTCGTGGCCGAGCTTGGCGCGCACGTGGGTGACAGCGTCGGGGTGCGCATCAGCTTCGATCAGAGCCGCTATACCGACGCCCGCCTGGGTGCGCTAGGCCTCAATCTCGCCGCCGGCGCGGCGGTCGTGGTGCTGGTGGTCATGGTCGCCATGGGCTGGCGCGCCGCCCTGGTGGTCGGCTCGGCCCTGCCCCTGTCCGCCGGCCTCACCTTGCTCGGCCTGGACCTGGCCGGACAGCGGATTCACCAGATGACCATCTTCGGCATGGTCATCGCCATCGGCCTGTTGATCGACAACGCGATCGTCATGACCGACGAGGTGCGCAGCCGCCGCGGTGCGGGACTGACACCAGCCGCGGCGGTGGAATCGGCCGCCCGCCACCTTCTCGTCCCGCTGGCCGCCTCGACGTTCACCACGATCCTCGGCTTCATGCCCATCTTCCTGCTGCCCGGGAACATCGGTGATTTCGTCCGACCCATCGCCGTCGCCGTGATCCTGGCCCTGGCGGCGTCCTTTGCCATCGCCATCACGATTATTCCGGCCCTGGCGGCCCTGCTGGTGCCCCCGCACGAGCCCCGGGGAGGCTGGTGGCGAGATGGCTGGAGCAGCCGTTGCCTGGGCACGGCTTACCTGGCGACCCTGAGCGCCGCGCTGCGGCGCCCTTGGCTCACCACGGCGGCCTGCCTGGCGCTGCCCGTGGCCGGATTCGTGGCCGCCGGCACGCTCGGTAGTCAGTTCTTCCCGGCGGCAGACCGGGACCAGTTCGAGGTCCAGCTCTGGCTCGCCCCGGGCACTTCGGTCCGTCAGACCGCCAGCACCATGCTGGCGGTGGAGCGGCGGATTCGGGCGGCGGGAGACGTGCGCGGCGCGACCTGGGTGGCGGGCGCGAGCTCGCCGCCAGTCTACTACAACCAGCTGCGCACTCAGGACGACAACCCCAGCTACGCCCGCGGCACCGTGCTGGCGGCCAGCCCGGCGGAGGCCAAACGGCTGGTGGCGGGCACCCAGGACCTGCTCTCGGACGCGTTTCCGGAGGCCCGGGTAGTGGTGCGAGCCTTTGGCCAGGGGCCACGCATCCAGGCCCCGGTCAGCATGCGTCTAGTGGGCCCGGACACCGAGCGGCTGCGCGCCTATGGCGAGGAGCTGCGCCGGATCATGCAGGAGCTACCCGAGATCACCCACACCCTAGCCAGTATCCAGGGCGGCGAGCCGAAGCTATGGCTGGAGGCCGACGAGGCCGATGCGCGGCTGGCGGGACTCTCCCTGGGCCAGATTGCCGGCCAGTTCCAGACCGCCCTGGAGGGCGCCGTCGGAGGCCGGGTGCTCGAAGACCTGGAAGACCTGCCAATCCGGGTGCGCAACGGCGAGCGAATCAACACCGTGGAGGCGTGGCTGCGTCCCGGTGTGCTGCCCATCGACGTCACGCGGGCCGTCCAGCAGCGAGCCCGGGCGGCCGACTTCCACTTAGCACCCGGCTACCGCCTGGACCTGGCGGGCGACAGCAAGGAGCAGCGCGACGCGATGGGCCTGCTGCTGGCCTATGCGCCCCTGCTGGCCACCCTCATGCTCGCCTCCCTCGTGCTCTCCTTCCGCAGCTTCCGGCTGGCGGGACTCATCGGGGTGGTGGCGGTGCTCTCCGTGGGTCTCGGCCTGCTGTCCCTGTGGGCCGGCGCCTATCCTCTGGGCTTCAACCCCATCCCCGGCAGCGCAGGTCTGGCCGGTGTGGCCATCAACGCCAGCATCATCGTGCTGGCGGCCATCCGCGCCAATCCCCAGGCGCGGGCCGGCGAGGTCGGCGCCATCGTCCAGGCAACCCTGGGCTCCACGCGCCACATCGTGGCCACCACCCTCACCACCGTCGGCGGGTTCCTGCCCCTCATCTTCTACTCCGGCGGCGACTTCTGGCCGCCCCTGGCCGTGGTCATCGCCGGCGGGTTACCCTGAGCACCACCCTGGGCCTCCTGCTCACACCAGCGGTCTACCGGCTGCTGGCGCGCCGGGAGCCGGATGCTGCTCAGGCGGGAGAAGTCCGTTCGGCCCTTGCATGATACGCCCGCCATCCCGCCACCGAAGCTGCGGCCTCGGCGATTCCCGTACCGCCTGACGTGCGTGCCATCTGCGGCATGAAGCGGCAACAAGGTGGCAATCTTGCCGTTGCTGCTCGCGCCTTTGCCGAGGAGCACCTTGCGTATTTCAGTGGTAACTTCGTGCACATCCAGCCTGCCCCTCGGTCCCGGACGCATCCGGATCACACGGGGCGCGCTGTCCCCACACCGCATATAAGGGCAGCATAGGCTTTCCAGCAAAGCAGGCATGCGCAGCACAGAAAGCGGTGCGCATCGGCCAACTGGCCCCGCAACGGAATCAAGTGAGAGTCCGGGCGTCGTATCCAGTGAGCGACGAGATCCACAGACCAAGAAAGGGAGCCCACGAGCCCCGGGGAACGGTATTGCCACTTGCCAGGAGGCCGTCAATGGCGGCCCCCCGCGTTGCGCAAGGCCCCGCACGCCAGGCGGGCTTAGAGTCGGCCCAGCAGCTCGGCCTTCTTGGCCGCGAACTCCTGCTCCGTCAGAATGCCTTTCTCCTTGAGGTCTCCCAGCCTTTCGATAGCGGCCAGGACGTCGTCGCTGCGTGCCTGCGCCCCACCCTGCGGGCTCGCCGCGACTGCTGCTGGCGCTGTCTGGGCCGGCGCCTGGCTGGACGCCACCGGCTGTCCATTGCGGGAGACCAGCGGCAGGCTAGCGAGACTCACGGTGCCATACTGACTGCTGAATATGATCGAGCTTCCCATGCCCTGCTGCTGAGAGAAGCCACCAATCTGGTGATCCAGGGTGTCGTACACCCACACTTCGCTGCCAGTCTTGACGGCCAGGCGGCGACTGTTGGCGAAGTAGGCGTAGCGCACGTTGTTCTGGGCGCCGGTGGCACCGGGAGAGCCAAGCTCGCTCGGCCACCAGTTCTCTTCGGGGTCGGGAATGAAAAGGCTGGAAGCGCCCATGGGCGCCCCGCTGGCCTGCTGCTGGCGGCCACTGCCGCCCTGACTCTGCGACTGGAAGCTGCCCGAGCGCAACAGTCCCGGCTGGCTCGCCAGGATGCCAGAAATGTCCTGGCAGAGGGCATCCACCCGGCCTTTCAGGTAGTTGTTGAACATGTCACCGACCATGGTCATGCCACCCTGCATCCACTGGCCGGAGCCGCCTAGCTCGCTGTGATTGAATTGCGCCATTTGGCCGTTCCCATTGAGCACGGCGAAGAGCATGTGGGTGACGGCGTCGGTGCTGAAGCCGTGCCTTG
>CAYQDX010000326.1:0-4922 GCA_964416345.1 uncultured Ectothiorhodospiraceae bacterium | reverse complement strand
AAGGGGATTGAGACGTCAGGCAAAACCGGAATTACTTCATACGTTGGCGTCCGACCAGAGACCCGAAATGAAGGGGATTAAGACAGGAAAACCGGCGCTAGCCAGTTTTCCGTGGCTGGTGTACACAGTAGCTTGAGCTTCAGACTGTCGGATTGAGGATGGAGTCGCGGCGCAGGCAAGCCGTGAGTTGGAATCTCAGGAACTCAGCGCCGCAGGGCGCGGGGACCCCGTCCTGCGTTGCTGGTCTCTGACGGCGTCGACAACGGATCGTAGACCTACCGTTTTTCCGTGAGGGAGCGTGCTTTCGTGTGCCGCCGGCCTCGTAGTCACGTAGGATGGGCAAAGGCGCCGCAGACGTCGTGCCCATCAAGGCTCACGGGCTAATGGAATTGATGGGCACGCTGCGCTTTGCCCATCCTACGCTCTACGCTCTTGCTGTCCGAAACACGGGGAATCGCGGCCAAGGCTGCTCCCACAGGTGATTCAGAGGACGTGGATGGAGGTGGATTTCCACCCCTGCCAGCCGATCATTCCGCACCCTTATCCGAATGCGAGCAGCGACCGAGATCAGGGTCGTCGCTATACGATTGATGGGCGGAACAAGGTTTCGGCGGATAGGTGAGGCGTGCTTGCGTCGACGCTTCCCGCCATGTCGGTCCCGCGCTGACGCCTGCTTGGCGCCTGCGGGGCGCAGGCGCTATCGTATGAGAGTGGGCACGAGCACCCGGGACGAGGAGCCCGAGCAGGCATGAGCAGCATACACGCCGATCCCATCGCCGGTCGCCGGCACAGCCTGAGCGTGGAGGACTTCCACCGCATGGGCGCGGCCGGGCTGTTTGCGCCCGACGCGCGGGTAGAGCTGATCGAGGGAGAGATCATCGACATGACGCCGATTGGAAGCCGGCATGCCGCCACCGTGGCCGCCCTCAGCGAGCTGCTGACCCTCGGTCTGCACGGCCAGGCAGTCATATGGGTGCAAAATCCCGTGAATCTCGGCATCCGATCCGAGCCACAGCCGGACCTTGCGGTGCTGCGCTTCCGGGAGGACAGGTACCGCCATGCGCATCCGGAAGCGGATGACACCCACATCCTGATCGAGGTCGCAGATACGACCGCCCGTTTCGATAGGGAGGTCAAGATTCCCCTCTACGCCCGCCACAATATCCCCGAGGTCTGGCTGGTGGATCTGGAGTCCGGGATTTTCGAAGTCTACCGTGAGGCACGGGCAGGAGCGTATCGGAGCCTCGTGCAGCACAGTGACGGAGAAGTGTCGCCCGCCGCCTTCCCGCACGTCCGCGTGGACGTGCACACGCTGCTGGGTTGAAGCGCACGCATCCATCCTTTTGCCCCCCGGCTCGGCATGGAATTCAGGGCGCTACTGTTGACCATGCTGCATTCCAGGTGGTAGGTTCCTGGCAGCAAAGCGCAATACCAAGTCCAGGCACGGACCAGATGCCGCCTTGGGCTGCGCGGCACACCAACCGAGAAAGGGAGTTCCGATCGCGCTTACACCCGTCGCGATGCGCCGCACCGCGTGCCTGCTTCTCCTCACCTTCACCTCCCTCACACTGCAGCCGCTGCAGGCGGCAATGCAGGCCACCGGCGATCCTCCGTCGACGCCGCCCGCGCAAAGCGCCGACGGCCAATACGGCGAGGGGCTCTCAGATCTGCAGCAGGCCAGTGAGCGGGCCGAAAGCCGTGGCGAAGACATCGGCGATGACGTGCGCAGGTGCTCGCCCGGGGCCGGGCACTCGATGCCCTGAAGGCTGACGTCGATGCCTCCTTCGCGGCCACGGAGCAGTATCTGCTCGAGCACCATCTCCCTGAGGAGATTCTGGCCCGCCACCGCCAGGCGGTGCAGGAGGTCAAGGCCAATCAGCAGGCGCTCAAGCACCTGCTCAAGGACCTTGAAAACACCGACCGGGCCGGAGACGTTGGGGGCCGACGCTCGAAGGAGCGCTCGCGCGCCGACTTCAAGCGGGCGCACCAGAAGAGAAGGCGCCACACCCCGGTCGATCCCCACAAGCTGCCCTTCCGCCCGTCCGCGCCCGCGCCCGCGAGGCAGCCGCCACAGGAGACCCCGGAAGGGCTTCGGGCGGTGCTGCTCAAGTCCGAGCCCAATGTCGCGAAGGGCTCCATCTCCGCGAGGACGCAGTCGACTCCAGTCAGCCCTCCTCCCACGCCCGAGGATCTGGCGGAGACGGAGGAGGCTCAGATTACCCCCCTCATGCGGGATGTTGCCGCATCCCTGGGACACAACCCTGTGGCTATCACCAATTGGGGCAGGAACAACATCGAGTGGATCCCCAGCCACGGTGTCATTCAAGGCGCGGAGCTGACGCTCATTGCTCGACGTGGCAACGCCATCGATACGCCGAGTCTCACCGTCGCCCTGCTGCGGCCTGCGGTATCCCCGCCAGATACGTCATCGGCACCATCGCGGTGGATGCCGAGAAGCTGGAGAACTGGGTCGGCGGCGCCACCGACATCGGTGCGGCCATCAGCCTGCTGAGCCCAGGCGGCGTGCCGACCGCAGCGGTGGTGAGCGGCGGCAGAATCACCGAGGTGCGGATGGAGCACGCCTGGGTTCGCGCCTACGTCAACTGGGTCCCCGCCCGCGGGGCCAAGAATTACAGTGCTAAGACCCAGCTCAACGCCAACCCGGCGCTGAATGCCTGGGTCGACATCGATACCAGCTACAAGCGGTACACCCTCTCCACGCCCATCGATCTGCAGTCGGCGGTGCCGCTGGATCCGGCGGCGGTGCGCAGCGCCGCCACTATCGGGGCCGTGGTCGACACCACGCAAGGGTTCGTCAGTGGGATGCTCGAGAGTACCGCGCTCGAGCCCCTCCGAGCCTACGGCGATGCCGTGCAGTCCTACCTCGACGGGCTCCCCGAGCTGACGCTCTCCGACCTGGTGCGCAGCAAGCAGATAGTCCCCGTCACCTCCCCGCTCCTCGCCGGCAGCCTGCCCTACGCGCCGTCGGCAGCCATTGCCAGCGCCACCCTTCCCGAGAGCCTGCGTCACGCGGTCACGGTGAAGCTGTTCAACTCCCGCGTGGAGCGGGCGCTGCACAGCCCGGCATTGAGCTACCGTATCAGCCTGCCTGCCCTGAGCAGCCGGCGCCTCGGCGCCAGCTACGAGCCGGCCACCGCGGCCGATGCTCAGCTCATCGCGGCGGCGCAGTCCAGTGGCGCCACCTCACTGCCGGCGTATCTGGTCAATTTGCGTGCCGTGCTGCAGATAGACGGCAACACCGTGGCCAGTGGACCATCTCCACCATGGGCTCGCCGCAGATCTGGACGGTGAGCTTCTACGACCCGTCGGGCGTCGGCTCCGGCACGGTGGAGTTTGGCAATGCCGCCGGCGATGAGATCGTCTTCGGCATCGACGGCAACGGTGTCACTCCGGAGCTGGTGGCCAGCCGTGTGATCGCAGGCGAGCCCGACAGCGCCGCCGGCAACTTGGAGCAGGCCGCCCTGCACTTCTGGCTGGAGCATGACTAATGACTACTTCGACCTGATGGCCGCCGCACAGCTCGGGGTGCTGACCCTGCGCATGCCCTCGGTGGTGCAGATGGCCGCCCCGCTCACGGTCAGCTACCTGTTCGGCCTCCCACGCTCCGGCACCTATCGGAGTCGCAGCGGCGATGCCAAGCGCGTGCTCATCGCGGTGGCCGGGCGGGATGCCGGGGTCCGCCGCCAGTTTGTGATGCTGGCCGGCATCCAGGGCTCGGCCATCGAAGGCTCGGTGCTCGATCAGCTGCTCAGTCGCCCCGAGGAGACCTCGGTATTCACCACGCAGTCTCTGGCCATCGCCATGCGCCAGGGGCTGCGCGTCTATGCCATCACCGCGCAGAACCTCGACACCGTGCTGCCCCAGATCACCACCAGCGCCGAGGTCAAACAGGACATCGCCACGGCGGTGGCCGCCGGTCGGGTTGCGGTCGTGCCCGAGCGCGACCTGGAGCACAACGGCTATACCGGCATCGGCTACCTGTGTTGCTCGACCCCCAGAGCGGAGCGGGTGCTTACTTGATCGACGGCGGACGCAATGGCTTCAACATTCCGGACTGCAAGGGCGCGGTAAGACCGCAGGGGGGCCAGCTCTCGCTGCAGCCCTGCTCGCCTGGCCGACGCTGGCGCCGGCGCTGCTTGGGTTCGTAGAGACCAATCCGACCACTGAGGCCAAGCGTGTGGCCTATCAGATTGCCAAGGAGGAGGTCGAGAAGCTGGTCAAGCCAGTCGCCGAGCGGATTGCCAAGCGCTTGTGCGCACGAATTTTGGTTGCGCTGGCCGTCCCGGGCGCCAACATTATCGTCGGCATCGCGCTCGCGGTGGAGATCACCCTCGAGCTCTACCTGGTGGCGATGGAGCTCAAGGTGCTGATGGAGACGCTGGAGCTGCAGACCCGAAAGCGAACTGCAGAAGATCTGCGGTGCAGGTGCAAGGACACGCCCACCGCGCCGGAGTGCGCCTGCAGCAAGGAGGCCTATCCGCACCGACGCATACGTGTGATTCCGCCAATAAGCCTCTATGATGTCCGCGTCGATGTGCACCACACCTGCGCCGACGCCAGCGGCAACTCCTACGGCGGACGGGATGTGCGGATGGATAGTCCCACGGCGGGGTCCATCTCCGTCGACCTCTTCTCCGAGCCCACTATGCTGGCCTGTGAGGTAAAGATCAGCTTCAAGAGTCAGCCGTATGATCCGTATATACTGAATAGATGGCTAGCGACCACAATCACCCAGTTAACGCGGCAGCAGAACATCGCCGAGACATGCGGCTGACGTCATTGCGTCATCGTGAACAAGGCGTGGATGAAGGCTGAAATTGACGCAGAATCTCATGGAGCTTTCGATGTCCATCTCATTCCAAGTTGCGGGAGTGCCACCGCACCGCAGAATCCATTTGAGA
>CAYQDX010000325.1:0-4933 GCA_964416345.1 uncultured Ectothiorhodospiraceae bacterium | reverse complement strand
GTCTTTTTTTTCAGCCAGTCGACCTCCACCTGCAGGCGGCCTATCTGCTGGTACAGCCGGTCCCGCTCGGCCTCCTGCTCGGCCGCTGAGCGCTCCGCCTTGCCGCTGAAGACCTCCGGCACGGCTGCCAACAACTGCTTCTTCCAGGTGTTGATCTGGCTCACGTGGACCGTGTATTCGCTGGCGATCTCATTGGCTGTCTTCTGGCCCTTGATCGCATCCAACGCCACCTTGGCCTTGAACTCCTTGCTGTACCTATTGCGCTTCATGGTTACCCTCGCTTTGAGCTATCGCTCTATCTTAAGCGACTGTCTCAAATCTGGGGTCCACTATAATGCCCGGCTGGACCCATGTCGTGCTGGAGCTTCACCAAGCGGAGGCCAACTTGATGTGGGCGTACCTCGTGGGCCACGCGGCAATGGCCCTATTGCATCACTTCCTTGGTGAAGCGACCCTGCGCCGCATGTTTTCCTTCAAGGCCGGCAGAGGCTGATCAAGCGGGCGCGAAAGACCGCCATGATCTCTGCTCAGGCGGCTCCTTTGTGATCTGCGCGTACAGATTGGGACGGATTGGTGCATAAGCCCAATCAACCCTATCGCAATCGGTTGAAATCAACCGCAAGTAGCTGCCTGCAAATCGCCGCGACCCTGGACGTGCCTGGAACGGAGCCGGTGACGGCAAGTGGAACGGTTTTCGCTTGTCTTGGTGCATTACCAGCTTCGGGCCGGTCAGGTACGGAGCCGTTGTTTGACCCGACTCAAGGAGATACCTCCATGCACCGTACCCTGCTCGCATCCGTCCTCGCCCTCGCAACCGTCCAGTCCCTGGCCGCGGCACCCCCATACCGGGACCTGCCGTCCAAAGACCTGCCGCCCGTAGATGCCGCCGGGGTTACCCACGTAGCCGCGGGGGGCGAGATCATCACCCAGGTACAGGCGCCCCTGGGTGATGTCTCGCACCAAGCCTTGGCACAGGGCCGCGAGGTCTACAAGGACCTGCAACAGGCGTTGCGGGCCGCGGGCCGCCGTGACGAGATCGACTCCCGGCTGGCCCTGAACGACGCCAGCCGGGTGCTCGATACCTTCTACGAGCCGGCGGCGGCCCGTGCCCTGCGCCAGCAGACGGCCATTATCCGCCAGGATCTGGCTGATGAGGGGACCAAGCCCGAGCCCGGCCTGTGGCTGCCGCTGGAGGCGGAGCTGGACCACGCGCTCATCGAGGCCCCTGCCGAGCACCGCGCCCGGGCCAAGCAGGCGGTACGGGAGGGCGCAGCCGCCGCGGCCAAGGGCGATCGCAAGGCCGCCCGGCAGCGGCTGGAGGTGCTGGAAGACGAGCTCGACTACCGCTGGGGGCTGCTGCCCCTGAGCAAGATCCGCGGCGATGTGCATTCCGCTGAGATGGCGCTGAATCCGGATCCGCCGTACTGGAAAGGCATCGAGGAGGCGATGACCAGCGCCCGGCAGGCGGTGCACTGGGTGACGACCACCGAGGCCACCGGCTGGCTGAGCGCCTACGAGGCGGCGGTCAACGCCCGCTACATGCTGCCCGGAAACGCAGCGGGTGCCCGCTCGGCCCTGCAGCGGGCCGCCGCCGATCTGGACGGCATCCGGAACGCAGCCCTGTTGGCCAAGGAGGCGCACAAGCTGGCCAGCGAGCCACAGCCCAATCTGGAGTCCGTGGAGGCCCTCATCCGCGGCCTGCGCGCCGGCCTGCCGGGCGCGGATCAGGGTGACTGAGCTACCGCTGCGGGCTCGCTCTGGGACACTCGGACGATTGCGCAAATAGGACCGCCGAAACCCAGTGTGGGAGATATTCGCTTAACGTTTCGTAGTGTTCCGGAATGCCCGCCGTAAGGAGGCCTGCCGTACAAGCTCATGGGTAATCCGACGAAAGGGACAGGGCGCGTGCAATGTATGTGCGCCCGGGACGTGAAGGCAAACGAACCTGGAGCGATACGATGCATATCCCATACGACGAAAACAAATCCGTCCTGCTGCCCAGTTCTTCACGGCACCGGGCCAAGCTGTTTGTTCCAAGCGCCCTGAGCCTGGCCTTGGTGCTCGCTCTGGGCGGGACCTATCTCGGCACTACCAGCCAGGCGTTGGCCAGCCTCTCGCAGCCTTCAGCTACGCCGATACCGGGCTTTGCCGGACCGCCGAGCTTCTCCGACGTCGCCCAACGGGTGACGCCGGCGGTCGTCAACGTCGCGGTGACCCAGGAAGGTATGGGGGGCGAGCATCCGCAAATCGAAATCCCACAGCTCCCCGAGGGCGCGCCTTTCGGGGAGCTCTTCCGGCACTTCTTCCCCGAAGGATCACCGGTGCCAAAGCACTTCCACGCCCCTAGCAAGATTCGAGCCCAGGGCTCTGGCTTCATCATCGACCCCGACGGCTACATCGTCACCAACAATCACGTCGTCGACGGAGCGACCCAGGTCGAAGTGCTGCTCAACGACGGTGCTCACTACCAGGCGCGGGTGATCGGTCGCGATCCCGAGACGGACCTCGCCCTGCTGAAGATCGACGCCGGCAAGGCGCTGCCATTTGTCGAGCTCGACGGCTCCGAGCAGGCGCGGGTGGGCGACTGGGTCTTGGCGGTCGGCAATCCCTTCGGCCTGGGGGGCTCCGTGAGCGCCGGGATCATCTCCGCCCGCGGCCGGGACATTCATTCCGGTCCCTATGACGACTACATCCAGATCGATGCCCCCATCAACCGGGGCAACTCGGGCGGTCCTCTGTTCGACTCGTCGGGCCGGGTCATCGGCATCAACACCGCCATCTTCTCGCCCAGCGGCGGCAACGTGGGGATCGGCTTCGCCATCCCCGCCGCGGCCGCAAAGTCCGTGGTCGCCGAGCTCAAGGAGCATGGGAGTGTGGAGCGCGGCTGGCTCGGTGTGCAGATCCAGCCGGTCACGGAGGACATCGCCGCCGCCTTGGGCCGCGATAATGAGGCGGGTGCCCTGGTGGCCGAGGTCATGGCGGACAGCCCGGCTGCAAGCGCGGGACTGCATGCCGGCGATCTGGTCCTGTCCCTGGACGGCAAGGCCGTGAACGAGGTCAAGGACCTGTCACGGATGGTGGCAGATATGGAGCCCGGAGCGAAGGCCGCCATCGCCATCGTACGCGATGGCACCGAAAGAAGCCTCGAGCTGGTGATCGGCGAGATGCCTGCCGAGGAGACAGCGGCTGCCACGCCAGTGCCGGGCAACGAGTCCTCTGGGCCGCGCCTCGGTCTCTTCCTCGCCCCCGTAACCCCTGAGGCGCGCCAGGCGCAGGGTCTCGGCGATGACGCGCAGGGGGTGCTGGTTGCGGGGGTCGAGCCGGGCAGCGGGGCGGAGGAGGCCGGTATCCAACCGGGCAGTCTCATCACCATGGTCGGCCAGCATCCGGTCAAAACCCCCGACGAGGCGAAGAGTCGGGTGCGCGAAGCAATCGGTGCCGGAGACAAGAGCGTGCTCCTACGCATCGAGCAGGATGGAACGGCGCAATTCGTCGCAGTGAAACCCGCGGCGTAACGATCCACGCCCTTCTTCGCCTCCTCTCCCATATCGCCAACAGGGCAAATGGGGCACGAAAAGCCACAAGGGCACGAAATACGCCGGTTGACTCTAATCGATTGGGATAGTCGAGCTCTTCGTGTCCTCGTGGCTGCGCGTGAAAATTCGGTTGGTTGGGGTTCGCCTGAGTAAGTCAGGTTGGCCGGCTACGACGCTACGAAGAGCTCCACAGTTTGGCAACCTCTCTGTAGTGAAACATTCAACCTAGAAACGGCAGTTGGACGACCCTTGGTGTGCGTTCAGGATGGTGTCTGGCAAGGCACAACGAGGCTGAATAGTCGTTCTATTGCAACGAGTTGTAACGCAGGCAGACGCCGCGCTGGGCGTGCACCAAGGGCCGTAGCGGTCTTCACCCTGCTCGTGACTGTACCGCTGGAAAAAGCGCTCGCGAGTCCTGATGCTTACAATCACTTCGAAGTAGTCAACTGCCGTTCTAGGTCCAAGCCAGCATTTCCGCAGAGACCTGGGAACCCACACTTGGGTGCAATGCGCGAGTCAGGCGGATCTCGGTCCCAACAGCTCCTCCAGCTCGTCGAACTCGACCGTTTCTCGTTCAAGCAGTGCTTTGGCCAGTCGATCCAGCCGTTCGCGGGCGTCCTCCAGGAGTCGGCGCACCGCGCCGTGGCGTTCCTCCAAGAGGACGCTTACTGCCTCGTCGATGCGCCGTGCCGTGTCCTCGCTGTAGGGACGGCCTTGTCCGAGATCGTAGCCGAGGAATCGGTCCTCATTTGAGGAGTCATAGGCCGCAAGCCCCAGCTCGCTCATGCCCCAGGAGGTGATCATGCGCCGTGCCAGCTGAGTCGCCTGGAGCAGGTCGTTCTCGGCCCCGGTGGTGATCTCGCCGATCGCGATCTCCTCGCCGCTGCGCCCGCCCAACATCACCGCCAAGCGGGCCATCAGGTAGGGGCGGGGCAGGTTGTAGTGATCCTCTTCGGGCCGCTGCTCCGTGACTCCCAAGGCCATACCGTGGGGGACGATGGTGACCTTATGCACCGGGTCGGTTTCGGGGGTGAGCCAGGCCGCCAGGGCATGCCCGCCCTCGTGGTAGGCGATCACCCGCCGTGTGGCCTCGTCCAGCGCCAGCGGGCGTGCGTCTCCCAGGACCATGCGGTCCAGGGCGACCTCGAAATCGGCGCGGGAAATGCGCTTGTGCTCCTCCCGCGCGGCCACCAGGGCGGCCTCGTTGCACAGATTGGCGAGCTGGGCTCCGCTCATGCCCATGGTGACGCCTGCGAGGCGGTCCAGATCGACATCCTGCTCCAGTACTAGGCGGCGGGTATGAATACCAAGGATGCCGCGCCGTCCCGCGAGGTCGGGCAGACCCACACTGACGTCCCGGTCGAAGCGGCCGGGCCGGCGCAGGGCCGGGTCGAGCA
>CAYQDX010000324.1:0-4972 GCA_964416345.1 uncultured Ectothiorhodospiraceae bacterium | reverse complement strand
CTGCGGGGGGGAGAGCGCGAGCAGGTGCTTAGTGTCAACACCTCACTGGGCGCGCTGCCTTTCCTGCGGCCCGAGACCCGGGCAACCACGCTTTACGGCCGGCCGCGGGGGGCGCGCAAGCACCGCAAGACCATAGAGCCTCTGGGCAGCCGCACCGCGGCGTACTCCGTGCCCGCCGACAGCCTCATGGGCAGGGGACCCTACCGCATACAGGTGCGCCTCATCGCCCAGATGGTGCCAGTGAACCTCATCGCAGCCATTCAGGGCGTGGGCCTGGACTACGGCATGAGCCCGAAGGGTCTTGCCGAGGCGGTCGTGCGCGGGGCGGAGGTGCTGTGGGAGCGCGAGGCGGTGATCGATCCATCTGCGGGCAAGACGGCTCAGGACGACGAGCGTCCCGGGCGGGACGCCGCCTCCTAAGCAATTGCACGGAGTTCTTTGATCTGACGGGGGAGCATGGGGATTGAGCATCCACAAGAAGTCTTTCCGTGCCATGGCGGCGATGCCGTGGCTGGGTGCCGTGCTGGCACTGGGTGGCGTTCCTGCGGTGTCCTGGGGCAGCGGGCTGTCCGCCGAGCCGGCCCCGATGCTGGAGGAGGAGCAGCTTCCGGCCCGCACCGCGCCGATCATCGAGCTGGGGCAAAGCTTTCTCGGCAGCGGAGAGATCAAGCCGGGCTTTACACTGCCCACCGGCGCCGTCTGGCAGCCAGCACTTTGGCTGTTCGGCGGCTATCGCACCGCGCTGGACGCCTTCGACCGTGGCGATGGCCAGCCCCGCACCTCGGAGTGGGTCAATCGTTTGGACCTCTACTTCAATCTGCAGCTGTCCGGCACCGAGCGCGTGCTCTGGGGGCTGCAGCCTCTCAGCCACAATGCCGACTTCACGGGCTACTTCTTCGACCCGGGGGACGGTGAGTATCACAATGCCGTCAATGAGCGCACCACGACCCTGTTCTTCGAGGGCCAGCTGAGCCAGCTGTTTCCCGGGCTGGACCCCGACAATCAGGGTCGGTGGGACTACGGCTTCGCCGTGGGCCGCCAGCCGTTGTTCTTCCAGGAAGGAATCATGCTCAACGACAGCGTGGATGCTATCGGTGTCAGCCGGGAGTCCATTATCCTGCCGGGGGTCGTGAGTGGGCGCGTCACCGGCATCTACGGTTGGGACAACATTCATCGCGGCGACAACATTCGGGACGACAGCGCCCGCCTCTACGGCCTGTTCACGGAATGGGATCTGCGCGCCAGCACCATAGACCTGGATATCGCCTATGTCAGCGCCGATAAGGACGCCGCGGGCAAGGGCGGCGACGGTCTGTACCTGGGTGCGGGGGCGGTGCAGCGCATCGGCGGGCTCAATACCGCCTTTTGGCTCAATACATCGAAGGCGCTGGACGAGGAGAGCCCCGCCATCAGCGACGGCACCGTGGTACTCGCCGAGGTATCCACGACGCCCAGGAGGACCGACAACGTGGCGTATCTGGATGCCTTCTGGGGCATAGACGACTACACCTCCGCCGCCCGTGATCCGACGGCGGGCGGGCCCTTGGGGCGCACCGGGCTGCTGTTCTCTGCCGTGGGGCTGGGTCGGTATCCCGCCGCCCTGGGCAACCAGGCGGCACGCTCCGCCGGTGCCGCCGTTGGGTACCAGATGTTCTTCAACGGCGAGCGGACGCAGCTCACTGTAGAGCTCGGGACGCGCCGTGGCACCGAAGATGGCGCACCGGAAGACATGGTCGCCGTCGGAGCGCGCCTACAGCACGCCCTCGGCAGGCGGGTGCTGGTGCAGCTGGATGGGTTCCTCGCCCAGGGCGAGGTCAGCGACCGTAGCTGGGGTCTGCGCTCGGAGCTGGCGGTGCGGTTCTAGCCTGCCCCTGGGTGCTGACCCCCGGGGGCAGGTGTTGTAACGTGGGGCGCACCTGCGTCTACATCAGACTCTGCGCCGGCACCCCTGGCCGCCAGGGAAAGTGAAACGAGATCTGAGCCGTCTGAGCCGATCGAGCTCGACCAGGGGGGGCGGCACGAGGCCGCCGCCCCGACCGCTTGGGAGTGCCGATGCTTTCCATCGCTCCGCCTGCAGTCCGCCCGGACGCCTCTACTACTGTGCCCGCGGCTCCTCTGCACACGGCAATGCACCAGGAATGCGGGCCGGGATCGATGGTCCAATTGCAGGTCGGCGACCCGCCGTCCCACTATCTAGGAGTATGCCATGGCTGACAGCAAGATCATTGCCATCATCGGCGCAACCGGGGCCCAGGGTGGCGGACTCGCCCGGGCCATCCTGGGCGACGGCTCCGGCGCCTATGCCGTCCGGGCCGTGACTCGCGACCCCGACAGTCAGAAGGCCAGGGAGCTGGCGGATTTGGGAGCGGAGGTCGTGGCGGCGGACATCGACGATCCCGAGAGCTTGCGCCGGGCCTTCGAAGGGGTGCATGGTGCCTATTGCGTGACCTTCTTCTGGGCACATTTTTCCCCCGAGCGGGAGCTCGCGGAGGCCCAGGTCATGGCGCAGGCCGCGAAGGAGGCCGGCGTGGCGCATGTCATCTGGTCCACATTGGAAGACACCCGGCGCTGGGTCCCGCTGGGCGACGCGCGCATGCCCACTCTGATGGGCCAGTACAAGGTCCCGCACTTCGACGCCAAGGGGCAGGCGAACCAGATCTTCGCCGACGTGGGCGCGCCCACGACCTACCTGCTGACGTCCTTCTACTGGGACAATTTCATTCACTTCGGCATGGGACCCAAGCGGGGCCCGGACGGCAGGCTCGCCATCACCCTGCCCATGGGCGACAAGAAGCTGCCGGGCATCGCCGCCGAGGACATAGGCAAGTGTGCCTACGGGGTCTTCAAGGAGGGCGACGCGCTGCTCGGGCAGACCGTGGGAATCGCCGGCCAGCACCTGAGCGGCGCCGACATGGCTGCGGCCATGAGCGAGGCCCTGGGCCAGGAGGTCCTCTACAACGACGTGCCGCCGGAGGTCTACCGTGGCTTGGGTTTTCCCGGTGCGGAAGACCTGGGCAACATGTTTCAGTTCAAGCGTGACTTCAACGAGTACTTCTGCGGCGCGCGAAGCATCGTGCGCTCCCGCGCGCTGAATCCCGAGCTGCAGGATTTCGCCACCTGGCTGACACGCAACAAGGCGCGGATGCCTCTGGACTAACGCTGCTCTGGGGCTGAAGGAACCCCTCGAGATCCCGCTTTCGATGCACATGGGAAATGCGCGCGCAGCCTTCGCGGGTCTGTGGCTGGTCGTAGTGTTAGGGTGCCTCCCCCACTGGCCGGCGGCCGAGGCTTCCGGAGACCCTCAACAGGTGATCTACACCAACCTGCCTCGGGCACTGGAGTACGCAGTGCGCCACTATTCCACGGCCCGGCGCGGCTTCGTGATGGACATTCGCGGTCGTCGGGCGCCAGCTACCGGCGAAGACCCAGTGGTGCAGGTCGTCGATGGCAATTCCCTGTTCCAAGACGACGAGTATGGGCTGACGGTCTATTTGGCCTTCGGTGACTCGAGCGAGCAGCGAGCGGCCTTGGAGCGGTTTCGCGACATGCAGGTCAGTCGTACCTTCGCCGACGTCGGCTTCGACCGTGTCAGCGCCTACGCCCGGCGACTGGGCACGGACGTGCCGGCGGCCGTGCAGGTCCTGGGCGAGATCCTGCAGGGGGTCTACGGCTACGGGCCCGGCACGCCGCTGCAGATGGGTTTCACTGACTTCTAGCGATAGCGTTGCGGCCTGCGGCCCCCCGGGAGGCAGATCGCAGAGCGCTCGTCCAATGCAGGCGTCGCAAGGAGATTTGTCAATGCGCCCGCGACTCGCGAGGGCTATGTTGAAGTGATGTTGGATCGAGTCAGGTTAGAGAGCTTGGGCGTGGGGTCGATGGACACACGGCGGCAGGAGGATGCAGCCGAGAGCCGCTATTTCCCGGCGCCCTGGGGTCGAACGCTCATCATCATGTCGGTGTTTGCCACGCTTTGCTGCCTGGGCGTGAGCGCGGCCCTGTGGCTGCTGCTGCCGGGAACGCAGCCATTCGGTCCGGGCTTCTGGCTGAGCATGACGCCGGCGCTCCTGACGGTCGCCGCGGCGCCCTTCGTGGTGCGCGGCTACAGTGTAGGGCCCCGGGGCCTGCGGGTGCGGCGCCTGTTCTGGGACACCCCGGTAGCGCTGCAGGGGCTGAAGGAGGTGCGCTACCAGCCGGGCGTGCTCAACGGCAGTCTGAGGCTGCTGGCCAATGGGGGTCTTTACTCCTTCTGCGGCTGGTTCTGGAACCGCCGGCTGGGCATCTACCGCGGTTTCATGACGGATGGACGGCGCGCCGTGGTGCTGAGGCTGCCCCGGCGTACCGTGGTGGTCTCTCCGGATGACCCGCTGACATTCGTCGCTGTGATGCGCCAGTGGGTGGCGAGCGAGGGGCGCTGAGTCCCGTTCCGGGTGGCGCCGAATGCGGTGGTCGCGCTGCGGCAGCCGTGCCGCCGCAGTGCACCGGGTGCTGCCGACTCAGACTCCCAGCCTCTCCTTGATGGCCGTCACCACCGTATCGCTGGAGGTGGCGTTGACGCTCAGCAAATTGCCCTCCTTCTGATAGAAGCTCACCAGCGGGGCGGTCTTCTCATTGTAGGTGTCCAGGCGCTTGCCGATGGCCTCTTCGGTCTCGTCATCGCGCTGCACCACCGGGCTGCCGCATTTGTCGCAGATGCCCTCGACCTTGGGAGGCAGGCTCTTGACGTTGTAGATGGCCTGGCAGCTCGGATTGGAGCAGGTGCGGCGGGTCGTGAGGCGGTCCAGTATGACCTCTCGCGGCACCTCCAGGCTCACCACGAAGTCCAGCCCGATGTTCAGCTTGGCGAGTAGCTCCTTCAGAGCCTCGGCCTGGGGGATGGTGCGGGGGAAGCCGTCCAGCAGGAAGCCCTTGGCGCAGTCGGGCTCCTGCAGGCGCTCACCCATGATGCCCATGATCAGGGAGTCGGGCACCAGGT
>CAYQDX010000323.1:0-4984 GCA_964416345.1 uncultured Ectothiorhodospiraceae bacterium | reverse complement strand
GGAGTCGCGGGCCGGGTCCATGCGGGTGGTCATGGCCCAGATCACGTCCTTCCACTCCCTGGCGTCGATGTCGTCATCGGTCACTATCACGAGCTTGGTATACATGAACTGGCGCAGGAAGGACCACACCCCAAGCATCACCGGCTTGGCGTGCCCCGGGTACTGCTTGCGCATGGTCACGATCGCCAGGCGGTAGGAGCAGCCCTCGGGTGGGAGGTAGAAGTCGCGGATCTCGGGAAACTGCTTCTGTAGCAGGGGGATGAGCACCTCGTTCAGCGCCAGGCCGAGAACCGCCGGCTCGTCCGGCGGGCGGCCGGTGTAGGTGCTGTGATAGATGGGGTCGTCGCGGTGGGTGATCCGCTCGAGGGTGAGCACGGGAAAGCGCTCCACCTCGTTATAGTAGCCCGTGTGGTCGCCGAACGGACCCTCCAGCGCCTCCTCGCCCGGCTGGATGTGCCCTTCCAGCACCATCTCGGCCGCGGCTGGCACCTGCAGAGTGCTGCCGCGACAGCGCACCAGGGTGGTCTTGGCGCCCCGCAGCAGGCCCGCGAAGGCGTACTCGGAGAGGGTGTCTGGCACGGGGGTCACCGCCGCCAGAATGGTGGCGGGGTCGGCGCCCAGTGCCACCGCGACCGGAAACGGCTGTCCCGGGTGGGTTTGGCACCAGTCCCGGAAATCCAGCGCCCCTCCTCGGTGGGCGAGCCAGCGCATGATGACCTTGTTGGGTCCGATGACTTGCTGGCGATAGATGCCCAAATTCTGGCGCTCCCGCTGCGGGCCCCGGGTGACCACTAGACCCCAGGTGATCAGCGGACCGGCATCGCCCGGCCAGCAGGTCTGCACGGGCAGGGTCGAAAGATCCACCTGCCGGCCCTCGATGATGTGCTCCTGGCACGGCGCCCGGGTGAGGAGCTTGGGCGCCATGTTGAGCACCTGCTTGAAGATGGGCAGCTTCTGCCATGCATCCCGCATCCCTTTGGGCGGGTCCGGCTCCTTGAGGAAGGCCAGCAGCCGGCCCACCTCCCGCAGGGAATCGACGGAGTCCTGCCCCATCCCTAGGGCCACCCGCCGCGGGGTGCCGAACAGGTTGCCGAGCACCGGTATGCGATGGCCCTTCGGGCGCTCGAACAACAGGGCGGGACCGCCGCGGCGCAGGGTCCGGTCGCAAATCTCGGTCATCTCCAGGTGGGGATCGATCTCCACCGCGATGCGGCGCAGCTCCCCCTCTTGCTCCAGCTTGGCGATGAAGTCGCGCAGGTCTTCGTATTGCATCTCGGCTCGTTCGCATTGCCGCTGGCGGTGCTCCCGCCACCGGCTTCCCGGAATCTGCAGGATTCGCGAGCATAGCATGCTATGATCGCCTGTTTGCGGCGGCGGGGCGCGCCGCTTGACCGTAATCAAGGTGGCTCCGGGCGGCAGGCGTGGAAGATCGGGAACAACCCAAGCTCGAGGCAGTCGAACTCGTTTGCGTGCGCGACGAGCGCACTTTGCTCGACGGACTGCAGTTCGGTCTGGGACCCGGAGAGATTGCGCAGGTCGAGGGGCCCAACGGCAGCGGCAAGACCACTCTGCTGCGCGTGATCTGCGGATTGACATCGCCGGATTCGGGCGACGTGCGCTGGTGCGGCATGAGCATCCAGGAGAGCCGCTTCGAGTACTTCGGTGCTGTGGCCTACATAGGCCATGCACACGGCGTCAAGGCCGAGCTGACACCCATTGAGAACCTGCAGATGGCGCGGGCGCTGGGCAAGGCGCGGCCCGGCGTCGACATGATCGAGGCCCTGGACCGGGTCGGCCTGTGGGGCTATGAGCATGTGCCGTCAAGCACGCTCTCGGCAGGACAGCGCAGGCGCGTGGCCTTGGCCCGCCTGCTGGTCGCCGATGCGCCCCTGTGGGTGCTGGACGAGCCGTTCACGGCGCTGGATCGTGCCGGCCGCAGGGACATCGAGGCCATGTTGATGGATCACGCCGCCGCGGGTGGCATGGCCATATTAACGACGCACCACGTCGTGGAGCTGGGGGATTGCACCGTGACCCGCATCCAACTGGACGGGTAGGCACGAGCGAGTCTATGGGTAGTGTTTCCGTGGAGATAGCGCCGGAGCAGAGCGTGCAGCCGGCGGCGGGACAGGCCGGCACGGCCAGTCTGACGCAAGCCTTCTACATGCTGCTGCGGCGCGATCTCATCCTCGCCTACCGCCACCGCTCGGAGCTGGCCAATCCGTTGCTGTTCTTCATCATCGTCGTCACCCTGTTTCCGCTGGGCGTGAGCCCAGAGCCGGGCCTGCTGCAGACGATTGCGCCCGGTGTGATCTGGGTCGCCGCCCTGCTCGCGACGATGCTGTCGCTGGACAGCATGTTTCGCTCCGACTTCGACGACGGGGCACTGGAGCAGATGCTGCTGAGCCCACATCCCACAGCGCTGCTGGTGCTGGCCAAGGTCAGCGCCCACTGGCTGGTGACCGGCCTGCCGCTGCTAGTGCTGGCACCGTTCCTGGGCGTCCTGCTGTTCCTGCCGGATCGGGCCACGGGCACCCTGATGCTGACGCTGGTGCTGGGCACGCCGGTGCTGAGTCTGGTGGGGGCCATCGGCGTGGCACTCACGGTGGGCCTGCGCCGGGGCGGACTGCTGCTCTCCCTGCTGGTGCTGCCGCTCTACGTGCCTTTGCTGATATTTGCCGCCAGCGCGGTGCAAGCGGCGGGCGTGGGCCTGCCAGTCACCGGCCAGCTCTATTTTCTCGCCGCGCTGCTGGTCCTGGCGCTGAGCCTTGCGCCGCTGGCCACGGGCGCCGCCCTGCGCATCAGTGTCAGCTGAATCGGTGTCGGCTCAAGCCGACGAATGCAGATTCGTGTACCCGTCAGCGCTGCCACCAGACCTGCTACCGCAGAGCGCCGGGTCGAGTCACCGCAGCCACCACGAGATCTCTGTCACCTAGCCATGTGGAAATTCCTACATAAGCTGGCCTCCCCGAAATACTTCTACGATCTTTCCGGGCGCATGATTCCCTGGCTGGGGTGGGCTTGCGGGCTGCTGCTGATTGCCGGGCTGTATCTCGGATTGTTCGTCGCCCCGCCGGATTATCAGCAGGGCGACAGCTACCGGATCATGTTCATCCACGTGCCCAGCGCCTGGATGTCGCTGTTCATTTATGTGGTGATGGCCGCCTCCTCCGCCATCGCCCTCGTTTGGAAGATGAAGCTGGCCGAGGTCATGGCGACCGCCAGCGCTCCCATCGGCGCGTCCTTCACCTTCCTGGCACTCGCCACGGGCTCCCTGTGGGGCAAGCCCATGTGGGGGGCGTGGTGGGTGTGGGATGCCCGACTGACCTCGGAGCTTATACTGCTGTTCCTGTATCTGGGCTTCATCGCCCTGCAGTCGGCCATCGAAGACCGGCGCAGTGCGGCGCGGGCCGCCGGGGTCCTGGCGCTGGTCGGAGTGGTGAACATTCCCATCATCCACTACTCCGTGCAGTGGTGGAGCACGCTGCATCAGGGGCCCACGGTGACCAAGCTCGGTGCCCCGTCCATCGCCACCAGCATGTTGATTCCGCTGTTGCTGATGGCCCTGGCATTCCAGTTCTTCTACTTCGCCGTGGTGCTCATGCGGGGCCGCTGCGAGGTGCTGGAGCGCGAGCGCAACAGTGCCTGGGTTCAGGCCCTGGCGCGGGAGGAGCAGGGATGAGGGAATTCTTTCACATGGGCGGCTACGCCTTTTTTGTCTGGACCTCCTACGGCCTGGCGTTCGTCGTGCTGACCATCAACCTGGTCAGCCCGCTGCAGCGGCGCCGGCGGTTGCTGCAGGAAATCGCTCAGAGGGCTCGCCGCATGAGGAAATCGTCATGACCCCACAGCGTAAGAAACGACTGGCCCTGGTAGCACTCATCGTCATGGGCGTGGGTGTCTCTGCGGCCCTGGCGCTCAGCGCCTTTCGCGAGAACATGCTGTTCTTCTTCAGTCCCAGTCAGATTTTGGCCGGGGAGGCGCCTACGGGCCATGCCATTCGCATCGGCGGTCTGGTGAGCAAGGGCAGCGTGCAGCGCCAGCCAGGCTCGCTCAAGGTGCGCTTCGAGGTGACCGACACGGTTAAGAGCATTCCCGTGGTCTACAGCGGCATCCTGCCGGATCTGTTCCGCGAGGGGCAGGGCATCGTCGCCCTGGGACGTCTAGGCAACGACGGTGTGTTCACCGCCGATGAGGTGCTCGCCAAGCACAACGAGAAATACATGCCGCCGGAGGTGAAGCAGGCCATCGCGACGGCCCAGGGCGGTGGGACCATGCGGCAGCATCCGGGAGGGCGAATCGAATGATTCCTGAACTGGGACACTTCGCATTGGTGCTGGCCCTGTGCCTGGCGCTGGTGCAGGGCACCGTGCCCATGTTCGGCGCGGCGTGGGGGATACCGGGCTGGATGGCGCTGGCGCGGCCGGCCGCCTGGGCGCAGTCGCTGTTCATACTGATGGCCTTCGTCTGCCTGGTGACGGCATTCATCCAGAACGATTTCTCGGTGTCCTATGTGGCGCAGAACTCCAACTCGGCGCTGCCCGTGATGTACCGAATCTCCGCTGTGTGGGGTGCCCACGAAGGCTCCCTGCTGCTGTGGGCGACGATTCTGGCGGTGTGGATGAGTGCGGTGGCGCTGTTCAGCCGCAGCCTGCCGGACGAGACCATCGCCCGGGTGCTCGGCGTCATGGGACTGGTCAGCGTGGGCTTTCTGCTGTTCATGCTGCTGACCTCCAACCCCTTCGAGCGGCTGATGCCGGCTGCCATGGATGGCCGTGACCTGAATCCGCTGCTGCAGGACCCGGGTCTGGTGGTCCACCCACCCATGCTCTACACGGGTTATGTGGGCTTCTCGGTGGCTTTCGCCTTCGCGATCGCCGCACTGCTGGGCGGGCGTCTGGACAGTGCCTGGGCGCGCTGGTCGCGGCCCTGGACCATCGTTGCCTGGTCATTCCTCACGGTCGGCATCGCCCTGGGGAGCTGG
>CAYQDX010000322.1:0-4989 GCA_964416345.1 uncultured Ectothiorhodospiraceae bacterium | reverse complement strand
CCAGTCGAGGATGTTCTCGATCCTGCCCTGCACCCGCTTGGCCGTCTCGGTCTTGGCCGTCCAGATGGGCATCAGCACCCGAAGCACGTCATCGGTGCCGATGACGTCTACGGTCTTGGACTCCATGACCGGTCGGGCGTAGGTCTTGAGTGTAGTTGGCCACTGCCTGGCATGCTTGCGATTGCGCCACCCGTGGCGATGGGCGCGAATGTAGCGGGCAGCAGCCTGGACCAAGGTAGGGACGGGCTCGGAGTCAGTGGTCCGGGTCTTGATGGGGTCCGTCCCGGTAACCACCTGCTTGCGGTAGTCGGTGGCGGCAGCACCGGCGTCTGCCAGGCTCACGGTGGGGTAGGATTCAAGGCCCATCTCCCGGCGCTTCCCCTCTACGGTGACCCGGAGCACCCACTTCCTGGCGCCAGACGGGGAGACTACCAGGCGCAGTCTCTGCCGCCATCCTCGTGCTTCCCGGGGCCTGCCGTCCTAATCTTGCGATCCGTGAGCTTATGAAGCATCATCGCTATGACCTTGTCCTCCTGTGGACGGAGAAACACTCCGTTGAACCTTGGCGGTCCCCCAATGTGCACAGCATTATGGCGGACGAGGTCGGACAGTTCTAAACGAGATAAGCGGCACGACAAGGACTTGCGGGGACTGGTACGGACGGTGCTGGACCCCGGATTGGCGGGCTCCCTCTCCGCCATGTCCTGCATCAGCGCCCGCAGCCGGCGCCGCGCCAGCGTCGATGGCGGCTTGCGTCCGTCCCCTCGCAACGATACATTGTCAACCCCGTCAGGCCCGGAAGGGAGCAGCGGTCGCAATGGACTCGGGTGCCGAGGTGTGGCGGGCGCCGGCCGTCTCCCATTGCGCCGCTGGACGCTCCTCGGGGATTCACCCATAGCCGCACGAGGCATCATGGCGCTGACTGCGCAGCACGGGCAGACCCAGCGCCGCCTCCTGGTCGATCCATGAGCTATCAGGTTCTTGCGCGCAAGTGGCGCCCGCGCACTTTCGGGGAAATGGTGGGCCAGGAGCACGTGCTGCGGGCTCTGACCCACGCCCTGGATTCCGGCCGGCTGCATCATGCCTTCCTTTTCACCGGCACCCGTGGCGTGGGCAAGACCACCGTTGCCCGGATCTTGGCGAAATCCCTCAATTGCGAGCAAGGAGTGAGCGCGGATCCCTGCGGCAGCTGCTCCGCCTGCGTCGCCATCGACGAGAACCGCTTCGTAGATCTCTTGGAGGTCGACGCGGCCTCCCGCACCAAGGTCGAGGACACCCGGGATCTGCTGGACAACGTCCCTTACGCACCCACCGCCGGACGCTACAAGGTGTACCTCATCGACGAGGTGCACATGCTATCGACCCACAGCTTCAACGCCTTGCTGAAGACCCTCGAAGAGCCGCCGCCGCATGTGAAGTTTCTGCTTGCCACCACCGATCCCCAGCGTCTGCCGGTGACAGTGCTGTCACGCTGCCTGCAGTTCAATCTCCGGCGTCTGCCGGTAGAGCAGATCGAGGGCCAGCTCGCGCGTATCGTCGAGCAGGAGACCGTGGCTGCCGAGCCGGGTGCCCTGCGCCTGCTCGCGCGGGCAGCGGAGGGCAGCATGCGCGATGCCCTGAGCCTGCTGGATCAGTCCATCGCCTACGGCGCCGGACGACTGGTGGAAGGTGATGTCCGGGACATGCTCGGCGGCATCGAGCAGCACCACCTCCAGGGTCTGCTGGAGGCACTGGCGCAAGCCGACGGGCAGGCGTTGCTGCAGCGAGTCGCAGAGCTTGCCGAGCAGGGGCGCGACTTCGAGGGCGTGCTGGCCGATCTGGTGGGCTACCTGCACCGGGTCGCGCTGGCCCAGGCTCTGCCGGCCGCGCTGGCCGCAGAGGATCCCGAGTCGGCGGCAATCACCGGGCTGGCCGCCGCTCTGACGCCGGAGGACGTGCAGCTGTATTATCAGATTGCCCTCAGCGGGCGCCGGGACCTTCCCCTCGCGCCCGATCCCAGGGCGGGATTCGAGATGCTCATGCTGCGCATGCTGGCCTTCAGGCCAGCCGCGGAGCCGGGTGCGACGATGACGGAGCGCACGACCGCGACGACATGCCCGCCGAGCGCGGCCTCTCCGTGCGCCACTGCGCCTTCGGTTTCCGAGACGCCGCCTCCCGCGCCCGGAGGCACCGGGCCACCCGAGTGGGCGGCGCTGGCAGCGGATTTGGGTCTGGTCGGCGTGGCCCGAGAGCTAGCGCTGAACTGCTCCCTACGGCGCTGGGAGGGGGACTCCATAGATCTGGTGCTGCACTCCGGCCACGCCCAGCTGCTCAGTGCGGAGCGTCAGAATCGGATTGGCGAGGCCTTGACTGCCCGCCTAGGGCGCACTCTGCGGGTGAACATCGCGGTGGGCACCGCTCACGGGGAGACCGGGGCACAGCGGCGCAGCCGGGAGCAGGTCGAGCGCCAGCGCACTGCAGAGCAGTTGATTCGTGACGACGCGGTGGTGCAGTCGCTGGAGCGCACCTTCGACGCCAGTGTGGTGCCGGACTCCGTGCGTCCCTCAGGGCGCTGAGCAGGGTGACTCCCAACGCAGGCGATTTTGTGTCGCGCGGGGCTTTGTGGTATGAATCGATGAAGCACTGTTATTGCGGCAAGGTCCGCGGGGCAGACAACAGCTCGTACTGAGGACAGGTGCATGAAAGGCGCATTTGGCGACATCATGAAGCAGGCCCAGAAGATGCAGGCCGACCTGCAGAAGGCGCAGGAAGAGCTGGCCGACACGGAGGTCGTGGGCGAGGCCGGCGCTGGCTTGGTGCGAGTGCTGATGACGGGGCGGCACGATGTGCGGCGCGTGACCATCGACCCGGCGGTGCTGCAGGAAGACAAGGAAATACTCGAGGATCTGCTGGCGGCGGCGGTCAACGACGCCAACCGGAAGGTCGATCAGACCCTTCAGGATCGCTTCTCGGGCATGCTAGGGGGGCTCGGCCTGCCTCCAGGTATGAAGCTACCCTTCTGAGCATGGTATTCAGCCCTCTGCTGGGGCGTCTCGTCGAAGCCCTGCGCTGCCTGCCAGGGGTGGGTCCGAAATCCGCCCAGCGCATGGCATTGCACCTGCTGCAGCGGGACCGGGCCGGTGCGCGGCGACTGGCGGAGGCGCTGCGAAGCGCCGTCGAGCAAGTCAGGCACTGCAGAGTCTGTCGTATTCTGAGCGATACGGAGGTGTGTCCCGTTTGCGCCAATCCCGCGCGCGACCGCTCCCAGCTGTGTATCCTGGAAGCCCCGGCCGACGTCCTGGCCGTGGAGCAGACGGCGAGCTATCGGGGGCTTTATTTTGTGCTCGGCGGGCACCTGTCTCCACTGGATGGAATTGGCCCGGAGGATCTGGGAGTCGACGCGCTGGCGGCGCGGCTCGATTCCGGTGAGGTGCGGGAGGTGATTCTCGCCACCGGCACGACCGTGGAGGGCGAGGCTACCGCGCACTTCCTGGGCGAGCTGGTCCGCCGTCTGGGGATAAGGGTGACTCGCATCGCCCACGGCGTGCCCTTGGGGGGAGGGCTGGAGTACGTGGACGGCGGGACCCTGGCCCACGCCGTGGCGAGTCGCACCGAGATGTGACTGGCCGGAGCCCTGGCGAAGCCAGGCTCAGAGCCCCATAGAGGGCTCGGGTCAGCAACAGGCACCCCTGGGAGGAAGTATGGACATTACGCCGTTTCTGAAGCTGATGATGGAGAAGAACGGCTCGGACCTGTTCTTCAGCACCGGTGCGCCGATCTCGATGAAGGTCGAGGGTGCGACCAAACCGGTCGCCAAGGGTGCGCTGCCGCCGGGGATGGTCAAGAAGATGGCCTACTCGTTGATGAATGAGCAACAGATCAACGACTTCGAAAGCAATCTGGAGATGAACCTGGCCATCGCGCTGCAGGACGTGGGCCGCTACCGCGTGAACATATTTCGCCAGCGCGGCGAGGTTGCCATGGTCATCCGCTCCATCAAGACCGTCGTGCCGAGCATCGAGGCGCTGGGTTTGCCGATCATATTGCGCGACCTGGTGATGGAAAAGCGCGGGCTCATTCTGGTGGTGGGCGCCACCGGCTCCGGCAAGAGCACGTCGCTGGCGGCGATGATCAACTACCGCAACGAGAATTCCGCCGGCCACATCCTCACCATCGAGGATCCCATCGAGTTCGTGCATCGCCACAGGCAATCCATCGTCAACCAGCGCGAGGTGGGCCTGGACACCCTGGAATACGAGAACGCCCTGGTCAATGCCATGCGGGAGGCCCCGGACGTGATCCTGATCGGCGAGGTGCGCGACCGTGAAACGATGGAAGCGGCTCTGGAGCTGTGCAACACGGGTCACCTGTGTATCTCGACCCTGCACGCCAACAACTCGAACCAGGCGATGGAGCGCATTATCAACCTGTTCCCGCAGGATCTTCACAAGCAGCTGTTCCTCGATCTGTCGCTGAACATTCGCGCGGTCATTTCCCAGCGTCTCGTAACTGGCATTGACGGTCGGCGGGTGGCGGCCATCGAAATCATGATCAGTACGCCGCACATCGCCGACCTGATACTCAAGGGGAATCTCAGCGAGATCAAGGGGGCGATGGAAAGCAGCGGTGCCAAGGGCATGCAGACCTTCGACATGGCGCTGTATGGTCTTTATAAGGACGAGCGCATTACGCTCGAAGAGGCGCTGAACAACGCGGATTCGAGGACCAACCTGGAAGCGAAGATCAACTTCGGTTGAGCGGGCGGCGGCGGCTTCGCATTCTTTCGCCCAGGCAGGCGCCGCCGAACCCTGGTCGACCCAAAGGCCGGTCATGTCCGCCATCCATGGGTCTCAGCCTTTTCTTGTTCCAGCAGTCTTAATCGCCGTGGCTCATACCAAGGAAACCGAGACATCAGCGCCTGAACCGGTATTGCCGCCCAAACCGGAGGAACCCGTGCCGGGCGAATGCTGCGGTCGCGGCTGCGTGAATTGTGTCTGGGTTTACTACGAG
>CAYQDX010000321.1:0-5001 GCA_964416345.1 uncultured Ectothiorhodospiraceae bacterium | reverse complement strand
TCGATGGAGAAGGTGCGCTGGGAAAGCCGGGTGTAGTGGCGCACCACCTGCAGCTCCGAGACCTCCGGCCAGGCCGGAGGCCGATGCCGGCGCACATGCTCCGGCACCGGCGCTTCAGGCGCGGGCTCCAGCGGCGCCTGGGCCGGGCTGCGCCGGCCGGCCCGGGACTGCTCGAAGATGAGCTGCCCCATGCCCCTCAGCCCAGCGCGGCGATCGCCGCGTCGTAGTCGGGCTCCTGGGTAATCTCCGGAACCAGCTGCGTATAGGCCACCTTGTCCGAGGCGTCCAGGACCACCACCGCACGGGCCGTGATGCCGGCCAGCGGTCCGTCCACGATGAGCACCCCGTAGTCCTTGGCGAAATTGCGCGAGCGCATCATGGACAGGGTCACGACCCGCTCCAGGCCCTCCGCGCTGCAGAAGCGCCCCTGGGCGAAGGGCAGGTCGGCTGAGACGATAAGCATCACGACGTCGTCCCGGTCCTTGGCGTAGGCGTCGAATTTCTTCGTGGAAGTGGCGCAGACGGGGGTATCCAGGCTGGGCACGATATTGAGCAGCTTGCGCTTGCCGGCATAGGCGGCCAGGTCGACGTCAGCCAAGTCCTTGGTCACGAGCTTGAAGTCCGGTGCCTGGGTGCCTACCGGCGGCAGCTCACCGCTGGTGTTGATGGGATTGCCATTGAGGCTCACGGTTGCCATTGTCGGTGCTCCTTCGTGTAAAGGTTGGTCGTGTGAAATCTCGGCGAGCTCACCACCTGGGCTGGATGGGACACTGGACCGGCTGCTGCTTGGCCATGATGCGCTCCAGGTGGGAGGCGTAACGCTCCAGGTCTGCGGCGGACTTGGTCTCTGTGGCGCACACCAGCAGGCACCCCTCCAGCTCGGGATAGCTTCTACCCAAGGCGTAGCCGCCCAAGATGCTTTGCGCACCCAGCGCCCGCAGCACCGATGAGACCGACGCCTCCAGCCGCAGCACGGCCTCGTGGAAATGCGTCCCCTGAAAGACCTTGGACACGCCTGGAATCTCCGTCAGGCGTGCGACCAGCGCCCGGGTGTTCTGCAGGGCGCGGGAGGCCACGCGGGCCAGCCCTTCGGCGCCGAGCAAGGCCATGTGGATGGTGGCGGCCGTCACCATCAGGCCCTGGTTGGTGCAAATATTCGAGGTCGCCTTGGAGCGTCGAATGTGCTGCTCGCGGGCCTGCAGAGTCAGGGTGAAGCCGAGCTTGCCTTCGGCGTCCACCGTGCGGCCAACGATGCGCCCCGGCATCTGGCGCATCAGGGCCCTCTGGCAGCACAGGAAGCCGAAATAGGGGCCGCCGGAGGACAGGGGGATGCCCAGCGGCTGGCCCTCCCCAACGGCGATGTCTGCGCCCGCCTCCCCCCACTCCCCGGGCGGTCGCACCAGGGCGAGGGCCACCGGATTGACCAGCCCGATGGCCAGCGCGCCCTGGGCGTGCGCCCAGTCGGTGAGCGCATCGACCTCTTCCCAGATGCCGAAGAAGTTCGGCTGGGGAATGACCAGGGCCGCGCAGTCCTCTTCGGCATGGGCCTCCAGCGCGGCGGTGTCGACGGCGCCGCTGGCGGTATCGTAGGCGAGCTCCACCAGCTCGATCCCCTGCTGACGTACGAGGGTGTGCACGACCCGGCGATAGACGGGGTGCACGCTCGCCGGCATCAGCACGCGCCGGGATTGGGAGCGGCGGTTGGCCCGCACGGCCATGAGCACCGCCTCACCCAGCGCCGACGCGCCGTCGTAGAGCGAGGCATTGGAGACGTCCAGCCCGGTGAGCGCCGTCATCATGCTCTGGTACTCATAGAGCAGCTGCAGGGTGCCCTGGCTGGCCTCCGCCTGGTAGGGTGTGTAGGCGGAGTAGTACTCGCCGCGGGTCGCCAGCTCCCACACCGGGGCCGGAATGTGGTGCTCGTAGGCACCTGCGCCTAAGAAGCAGAGCGGCCGGCCGTCCTGGCTCGCGCGCTCCCGCATCAGACGGGCCACTTCCATCTCGCTGCCCGCGGCGGGCAGCTCCAGCGGCTCCGCGACGCGCAAGGTGCTCGGAATCTCCTCGAACAGATCCTCTAGGCGCGCCACGCCGATGACCTGCAGCATCTCGGCGATATCGGCCTCAGTATGGGGGATGTAGGGCATTATTGCAGACTTCAGGATTCCTCCGCCATCTGGGCCGCGTAGGCCTCGGCATCCAGCAGAGCCTCCAGCTCCGTGGACTCGCTCGGACGCAGGCGGAGCAGCCAGCCGTCCCCATACGGCGACTGATTGATGAGCTCCGGGGTATCGGCCAGAGCATCGTTGACGGCCACTACCTCGCCGGAGACGGGACTGTAGACATCGGAGGCGGCCTTGACCGACTCCACCACCGCACACTCCTGCCCCGCCGTGTAGCTCCGTCCCACCTGCGGCAGCTCGACGAACACCAGATCGCCCAGCAGCGCTTGGGCATGATCCGTAATGCCGACAGTGAGGCTCCCATCGTCCTCCTGGCGCACCCATTCGTGGCTCTTGACGTACTTGAGCTCTACGGGGGTCTCACTCATTGCAATACTTCCTCGATTTGTGGGAACCGGCCGGGGACACTGGCGAGTAAACTACAGGACAGCGGCCCCGGGGCGCCACCCCCGCGCGGCTTGGGCGGTCACACCCGGGGGGTACCGTGGCGCACGAAGGGCGGTGCGACGATGCGCGCCGGCAGCCAGCGATCCCGTATCTCCACCTCGCAACGGTTCTGTACCGCGGCCGGGATCCGCGCCAAGGCGACGGACTTGCCCAGAGTCGGTCCGAAGCCGCCGCTGGTCACCTCGCCCAGGCCGCCCTCGGCGCTGCGCACCGCCTGGTGCGCGCGCAGCACGCCGCGCGCTTCGAGCACCAGGCCCACCAGCTTGCGCTCCGGCCCCGTCGTGCGCTGTGCCTCCAGCACCTCGCGGCCGATGAACGCCCGGGACGCCGGATCCCAGGCAACGGTCCAGCCCAGGTTGGATTCCAGGGGAGTGGTGTGCTCGTCCATGTCGGCGCCATAGAGATTGAGGCCCGCCTCCAGCCGCAGGGTGTCCCGTGCCCCCAGCCCGCAGGGCGCGACCCCGGCGACGGCGAGCCTGGACCACAGCGCCGGCGCCTCGGCCCCTGGTAGCATGAGCTCGTAGCCATCTTCGCCCGTATAGCCGGTGCGCGCCACCAGCCACCGGCCCGACTGCACGGCGTGGAACGGCTTGAGCGCTTCCGCAGCGGCACGCAGCGCCGCCGGCAGCCGCTCGTAACTGCGCTCCCGCGCCTCGGGTCCCTGCACCGCAAGCATGGCCAGATCCACGCGTGGCTTGAGCTCCACATCCGCGCCGACCAGATGTCGCTCCAGCCAGCCCAAGTCCTCGGCGCGGGTGGCGGCATTGAGCACCAGCCGGTACTCCGAGTGCCCCAGCCGATAGACGATGAGGTCGTCTAGCACGCCGCCGTCCTCGTTGAGCATGCAAGTATACAGCGCCTTGCCGGGCGGTAGGCGGGCGACGTCGTTGGCCAGCAGCCGGCGCAGCCAGGCCTCGGCACCCGCTCCGCTCAAATCTACGATGCTCATGTGGGAGACGTCGAACATGCCGGCGGCATTGCGCACGGCATGATGCTCTTGGACCTGGGAGCCGTAATGCAGGGGCATGTCCCAGCCGGCAAAGTCCACCATGCGCCCACCCATGGCCACGTGGGTGGCGTGCAGCGGTGTCTTCTGGGCGGTCATCGGGGCACCTCCTAGGAGGACTGCGCGGGCGCTCAGCTCAGGGTCTGCACGCCCTCGGGCGTGCCTATCAGAATCACGTCGGCCGGGCGACGGGCGAAAAGCCCGTTGGTGACCACGCCGGCGATATTGTTCAGCTCTGCCTCGAGCTTGGCCGGCTCCATGATCTGCAGGCCGTGCACGTCCAGTATGACGTTGCCGTTGTCGGTCACGAAGCCTTCCCTGTACACGGGCTCCCCCCCGAGCCGCACCAGCTGCCTGGCCACATAGCCGCGGGCCATGGGTATGACCTCCACCGGCAGGGGAAACTTGCCCAGCATATCCACCATCTTGCTCCGGTCGACCACACACACAAACTGCCGGGCACAGGCAGCGACGACTTTCTCGCGGGTCAGCGCCCCACCCCCACCCTTGGTCAGATGCAGAAAGCGAGTGGCCTCATCGGCCCCGTCCACATACAGTGGCAGATCACCGACGGCGTTGAGATCCATGACCTCTATCCCGTGGCCCTGCAGGCGGGCGGCGGATGCCTCCGAGCTGGCCACCGTGCCGTCGATCTTGTGTTTGATGGTGGCGAGCGCGTCGATGAAATAGTTGGCGGTGGAGCCTGTGCCCACACCTACCACGGCACCTGCCTTGACGTATTGCAGCGCGGTCTGAGCCACGGCCTTCTTCATGTCATCCTGGTTCATTCGTACCTGCCTCTGCAACGAGTGATGCACCGCCGCGCCGCCGGCGCAAGGGCGCTTGTCCCTACGCGGCTCAGGCTGACAGTGCTTGTGCGAGCTGCTAATTTACGCCCATGCCAGCCGGTTATATCAAGCGCATTTTGAAGGCGAGGGTCTACGACGTGGCCCTAGAGACCCCTTTGCAGCTCGCCGAGGTGTTGTCGAAGCGGCTCGGCAACCAGGTCCTGCTCAAGCGCGAAGACCTCCAGCCCGTGTTCTCCTTCAAGCTGCGCGGCGCGTACAACAAGATTGCCGGACTCTCCGATCAGGCCCGTGCCAAGGGGGTCATCGCCGCCTCCGCCGGAAACCATGCCCAGGGCGTGGCATTGAGCGCCCAGCGCCTGGGCATCAAGGCGCTGATAGTGATGCCTCAGACCACCCCTCAGATCAAGGTCGAGGCCGTTCGCGGCTGGGGCGCCCGCATCGTGCTACACGGCGATACCTACGACGAGGCCCATGCCCACGCCGTGGCGCTGGCCGACGAGCGCGACTTGACTTTCGTCCATCCCTACGACGACCCCGAGGTCATCGCCGGCCAGGGCAC